>JBOGJG010000438.1:0-42141 GCA_050747825.1 Acidobacteriota bacterium
GGTTTCCTGCTGGGAGTGTCTCCGCTTCGAATAGCGAATTTTTATCATAATTTTTATCATAAGAATGGGCTCGATCGTACCAAGAGCTGACCACTGACCACTGACCGCTGACCGCTGACCGCTGACCGCTGACCGCTGACCGCTGACCACTGACCGCTGACCACTGACCGCTGACCGCTGACCGCTGACCACTGACTGCCACCCGCCACCGCGAGCGAAGCGAGCTTGCCACCCGCCACCTGCCACCGCGAGCGAAGCGAGCTGACCACTGACCGCTGACCGCTGACCGCTGACCACTGACTGCCACCCGCCACCGCGAGCGAAGCGAGCTTGCCACTGACCGTTAGATTGAAAAATCGCGACAATTCTCTTTCGGTCTGCTGACAAACGGCTACCGAGATCCCGGTCAGCGGTCAGCAGGCGAGCGGAGCGAGCCAGGGTCAGCGGTCAGCGGTCAGCGGTCAGCGGTCAGTGGTCAGTGGTCAGTGTCCAACGCCGCCAGACTCTCAACAACCTTCGCCAGCGCCTGGGTCCCTTCGCGTCCTCCGCCATAAGCTTGGACGGAGTGAAAGAGTTGATGAACCATGGAAGCGGCCGGCAGCGGAGTATTGGCCAGACCCGCCGCCTCCATCACCAGGCGCAGGTCCTTTTGCATCAGATCGACCATAAAGCCGGGCGCAAAGTCCCGGTCAACAACTCTGGGCGCCAGATTGGACAACTGCCAGCTTCCAGCGGCGCCGCCCTTCACGGCCTCAATCATCACCTTGGGGTCCAGCCCGTTCTTTCGCGCGAAAGTCAGCGCCTCGCAGACCGCCAGCAGATTGATCGAAACCAGGATCTGGTTGCAAAGCTTGGTGAGCTGTCCGCTTCCCACAGGACCGCAATAGGTGATGCTCTTGCCCATCACCTCCAGCAGAGGACGGACCCTCTCAAAGACCTGGCGCTCCCCTCCGGCCATGATGGCCAGAGTGGCGTTCCTGGCACCCACGTCTCCTCCCGAGACCGGGGCATCGACGAGACTGCTCTTTTTCTGCCGCAACTGTTCGTCCAATCGCCTTTCCACCAGAGGAGAGATCGTGCTCATGTCGATCACGACTGAATTGACCTGCACACTTTCCAGGACTCCGTTGGCTCCTGCGACCACTTCTTCAACGTCTGGTGAGTCGGAAACCATAGTGATGATGAGTTCCGATTGTTCCGCCACCTGAGCCGAAGATTCCGCTACTTTAGCCCCTTCTGAAGCTAACGCGTCTGCCTTGGCGCGGCTGCGATTGTAAACCGTGAGTGGGTAGCCGGCGCGCAGAATGTGCCCGGCCATCGGTTGTCCCATGATGCCTAGTCCGATAAAGCCAACCTGTGGTTTCGCCATTGATCTCCCTCCTGGGCCTGGTTTCTTAGTTTCTTGGTTTCTCCAAAGAAACTAAGGAACCAAATTTATTTGCAAAGCGCAAGGGGCTATAATCCGTCTCCGAGGAAAACAAATTATGACCCGAGGCAAGACAATTATTCTGCTGGTTGCACTGGTTGGAATCGTATTTATAGCGATTTTGGCAGGTGCGGCCTTTTACCTGCTGTTCCGCAGTCCCGTACAGATCAAAGACGACACGGTCGTCGAGGTCGTGCTGGGCGGCACGATTCATGAACTTCCTCCCAGCAGTCCCTTCATGCAGTTCCTGGAAGGAGGCGACCTGAACTTGTGGGAGCTTGGACAAACCCTCCGCTATGCCGCCAGAGACGATCGCGTCTCGGCGGTTTACCTGGAGATCCATCCTCTGGGCTTCAACTGGGCCCAGGTGGAGGAACTGCGCGAGTTCCTGATCGAGTTCAAGGAGTCCGGAAAACCGATCCACTGTTTTCTGGCTGTGGACATGGCAGGCGAGAGTGAAATGTATCTGGCTTCTGCTGCCAACAGCATCGCTCTGAACCCGGACGCAGGCCTGTTGATCAATGGGTTGCTGGCCGAAATTACCTTCTACAAGAGAACAATGGAAAAGCTGGGAGTCAATCCCCAGTTCATTCAGTTCAAAGAGTATAAGAGTCCTGAAGTATTCACGCGAGAGAGCCTCACTCCCGAGTTTCGGGCCATGTATGAATCGATATTGAACGATATTCAGAACCGCTTTATCGCAACCGTGGCCGCCGACCGCTCCGTCCCGGAGGAGAATCTGCTACAGGTGGTTCAGATGGGAATCGTTCCGGCCGACGTGGCGCTCCGGGAAAAACTGGTGGATTCGCTTGGCTATCGCAGTGAGGTTTACGACAAGCTGACCACGTCTGGAAGCGAATCCGAAGATTCCGAAGATGACGACTCCGGGGATGAGTACAAGGGCATCGCATCTTCCAAATATCGGAAAGCCGTCACGAGTAAATTCGAGACGGATTCCGAGCACAAGATCGCGCTGGTTGGCGCCTCCGGTGTGATCATTGCCGGGAAAAGCAGCTCTTTCGATAAGATGGTGGGTGGCACCACGGTCGGCTCAATGCTGAGCGAACTGCGCAAGAACGAAGACATCAAGGGAGTTATCCTGCGGGTAGATAGTCCGGGAGGTTCGGCAGTCGGGTCGGACATGATCTGGCACGAGGTGGAGCTTATGGAGAAAGCGAATAAGCCGGTAATCGTTTCAATGTCCGGAGTAGCCGCCTCCGGAGGGTATTACATTTCGATGGGAGCCCGCAAGATCATCAGCCAGCCTTCAACCATTACGGGCTCCATCGGAGTTATCTTTGGGAAATTCGATCTGTCGGGACTTTTCGATTGGCTGGGCATGGACATCGACCAGGTGAAGCTGTCACCCAACGCCGACCTTTTTTCCTCTTTTAGTTCTTTGAGCGATGAGCAAAGAAGCCAGCTTGCCGATTGGATGGAGGTCATTTACCAGAACTTCGTGCAGAAGGCGGCTGACGGCCGCGGAGTCGATTTCGCGCTACTGGAAGCAAAGGCTCGAGGACGGGTTTACACCGGAGCGCAGGCCATGGAGGCTGGTCTGATTGATGAGCTCGGGGGCCTGAGGGCTGCAGTCAAACACATGAAGGCCGCTCTAGACCTGGAGGAAAACGACGAGATCGAGCTGATACTCTACCCTCGTCCCAAGAGTGTCTGGGAGGCCGTAGCCAGCGGCGACTTCTTTAGCACAAAGAAGCCTGAGTCTCTGATCCAGTGGGCGCGAGCCGAACTGCAGAGCCTCAGCACGCCATCTCCCTGGCTGCTGATGCCCGAGGTGAGGATCTACTGAGGCGTGGAAATGGAGCGTCCCTCCATTTCCTGGCATTTCGGGCAGAAATGCGTCCCGCGCCGGCTGATCACGATTTTGCGGATGAGGCTGCCGCAGCGGAGGCAGGGTTCATCCTTGCGGCCGTAGACCATGAGCTCTTCCTGGTTGCTGCCCTGATCTCCGTCGCTGTTGATGTAGTCGCGCAGGCTGGTGCCGCCATAGGTGATTCCTCTTTCCAGAACCAGACGAATCGCCTCGAAGAGGCGCTCTTTTTCAGTTCTCCTGAGTGAGCTGGCCAGTCGGGCCGGATGAATGCCGGCTTCAAAGAGAGCTTCATCCGCATAAATGTTGCCCACTCCGGAGACGAACTTCTGATCCAGCAAAAGAGACTTGACCCGCAGCTTGCGACGGCGAAACTTCCCCAGGAACGGCTTCAAGGCGTACTCAGGCGTAAACGGCTCCAGTCCCAGCTTTTGGAAAAATTGCGCGAGCGCTTCCGGGCTTCCGTTCAGGAGAAATACCTTTCCGAATTTTCGAATGTCCCGGTAAAGCAGCGCACTGCCGTCGACAAACAGGATCTGTACATGGGTGTGCCGGTCGGGGGCATGCTGACGGGCTCTTTGCAAGCCGGTGACAGGATGGCGCAAGAAACCGTCGGAATCCTCCCGGACAGGGTCCCTGAAGGTAAGCTGTCCCGTCATCCCCAGGTGAATTATGCAGTAGCTGTTCTCCAGGGCCATGATCAGGAACTTACCACGGCGCGTCAGCTCTCGGATCGTCTGCCCCACCAGCCCCTTCTCGAACTCCATCGGACTGGTCTGAAAAACCTTCTTGTCTCCAATCACCACGTCAGAGACACAGCGGCCGACCACGCGTCCCGCCAGTCCCCGGCGGATCGTTTCCACTTCAGGCAATTCAGGCATGCAGGACAGTATATCCCAGTCTCACCAGTCCACGACTGAGCCGTCGTCGGCATCGTAGGTCTCGGGATTTCGCCAGTCGTGGCCGAGCTTGTCAGCCAGTTGATCTTCGTCCAGCTCAATGCCGAGACCGGGGCCGGTGGGAAGGTCTATGTAGCCGTCTCGAACCTGGAAAGGCGTCTTCAGATAGCCTTCTCCCAGGCTGACCTGCTCCTGGCAGAGGAAATTTGGAATCGAGGCGGCCAACTGGATGCCGGCGGCCAGTGAGATAGGCCCTAAAGGATTATGAGGCGCAATGGCGGCGTAATAAGCTTCGGCCATTCCCGCGATCAGACGGACTTCGGTAATTCCTCCGGCGTGGCAGAGATCGGGCTGAAGGATGCCGGCTGCGCCCTTCTCCAGGATCTCCCGGAAACCCCATTTGGTGAAGATCCGCTCGCCCGTTGCAATCGGAAGGTGGGTTCCACGGGCTATTTCGGCCATCAGCCCCACCTGCTGGCACTGGACTGGCTCCTCGATAAACATAGGCTGATATGGTTCCAGCTCCTTGATCAGGACCTTGGCGTACTGAGGACTGATGGCGCCGTGGAAGTCGATCCCGATGTCCACGTCAGGTCCACCCGCTTCGCGCAAAGCGGCGAAACCCTCAGCCGCATAAGCCACGGCAGCCGGTGTTTCGACGATCCGGGCCGGACGCCGCTTTCTAACCCCCGTCTTAAAGGCGGTAAAGCCCTGGGACTTTCTGGTCCTCAAGTCCTCCGGCCTGGAGGCATGAGCATAGACCCGAATCCGGTTGCGCGTCGGACCTCCCATCAGTTCATATATGGGCACGCCCAGAGCCTTCCCTTTGATATCCCAAAGCGCCTGGTCAATTCCGCTCAAAGCGCTGGTGAGAACCGGCCCGCCCCGATAGAAGGCATGGCGGTAAATGGCCTGCCAGTGATGGACGACCCGTCGCGGATCCTTGCCGACCAGGTAAGGAGCGATCTCCTCCACAGCCTGCGCGCAGGTCAGGGCCCGGCCCTCGACAATCGGCTCTCCCAGGCCGGTGATCCCGGCGTCCGTGTGAACTTTTAAAAAGAGCCAGCGCGGCTGGACCAGAAAGGTCTCCAGGCGGGTAATTCGAATCTCCCCCTCCTTCTCCTGATTTTCTTCCTGCGCCAGAACCGAAGCTCCCGCGCCCAACGCAAACAGACTCCCCAAAAACCCCCGCCGATTCGATGTCGGTGTTTCCTTCATGTTTCCTCCTTATAACTTCTATCTCGCCGCAAATATTGCAGCAATAGAGTGACACGCACGTAATTGCCGGTAAACGCCGCATGGGGACTGGATCGTAGGCAAGGTCTGGCACTAATTTGTCGCTCACGGCCGAGCGCGCGATTCAGTCAGATGCAACTGTAGCTGACAATTATATGGGTATCACCTTGAGCGACGTATGATAGTCAGATGAACGAACGATAAGCGTTATTGGGTTGGGATTGGTGGTCATGTTTTTTGCCGGATGGCAGGGCTGGACGCCTCCGGCGGATTCTCAGCGCTGTCCTTCGGTCTGGGGAGCCGGTGACGAGCGCGGTTCGATGAACCGCCAGGCCCCGGACGTAATCCTGAAGGCGGCGCGTTTGATCCGTACAGGTGAGATTTTCGAACTGGGGCATGTTCTCTCAGGCACGATCCCGATGGTGGGCACGCGCCGCTTCGACCTGCATACAAAGCGCACCTTCATGAACCCGCAGCCGAACCGCCGCGGCAGCAACGAGGAAATCATTATCTTGGAACTTGGCCAAGTCGGCACGCAATTTGATGGATTCACCCACCAGACGATGGGCAATTCGATGTACCACTGCTTCAAGGTGGATGAAACGGTGACCCGCTCCGGATTTACGAAGCTAGGGGTCGAGAAGGTCGGGATGGTCTTCACGCGGGGTGTGCTGATCGACGTTGCGGGTCTGAAGGACATCCAGATGCTGGAAGCGTCCTATGAAATCACCACTGATGACCTGCAGCAGGCGCTCACTCGCCAGAATGTGTCGCTGCAACCGGGTGACGCCATTCTAATACGCACCGGCTGGAGCCGGCTGTGGGACACAGACGGCGCCCGGTATGCCGTCTCCTCTCCGGGCATCGGGGTTGCCGCGGCCCAGTGGCTGGCCGGCCGAGAGCCGATCCTGGTTGGATCGGACACCGGACCGGTGGAGATATCACCAAACCCGAATCCCGAGTTAAGTCTTCCAGTCCATCAGATCATGCTGGTCGTCAACGGCATCCATGTGCTTGAAAATCTCAGGCTCGAAGAGCTGGCGGCCAGGAGCATCTACGAGTTCGCATTTGCCATGCAGCCACTTAAAATCCAGGGCGGCACCGGCTCCACCGTCGCCCCGGCCGCCATCCGGTAGTGGCTGCCCTTCAGCGTCAATTGGTGCCAGACCTGGTCGCCGATTCCCTGACCATGCGGCTTTTGCCGGCAATTACGTGCGTGTCACCTATTTCGGGCGCGGGCGTGCTGGACGGCTTGGAGGTACTGGCGGGCACGTTGGGTGATCTGATCCTCGCGCTTCTCGCGCAGTGCCTGAACATCGACTAGGTCTGAGCCGACTCCGAGCGCGGTGGCGCCGGCTCTGATGTAATCTCCCACGCTCTCCAGCGAAACACCCCCCATCGGCATCAACTGAACCCGGAGGAGAGGAGCCTTCACGGCCTTTATGTATGCGGCGCCGCCCACTGCAGACACCGGAAAAACCTTGACGCAGTCGGCCCCGGCTGTCCAGGCGGTCTCGATCTCTGTCGGCGTGAGCGCTCCGGGGACAATGGGAATATCGTAGCGGTGACAGGCTGATATGGTATCCACGTTCAAGGAGGGAGCGACGATAAAGCGGGCGCCGGCCAGAATGCAGGACCGGGCCGTCTCGGGATCGAGCACCGTACCCGCCCCCACGATCACCTCGGATTCAAAGCGTTTGGCTATGTCCTGGATGACGCCTAAAGCTCCGGGCACGGTCATGGTAATCTCGAGAATCGCTATTCCTCCCTCCCGCAGGGCCTCAACCGCGCGCACTGCCTCTTCAGCCGAACTAGTGCGGACCGCTGGAACCAGACCGGTTGCTTCAATCTGTTGCATCACTTTCGATCGCTCCATAGTTCTGATCCAACCGTATTATTGAGCAGGCCGGAAACAGTTGCAATGGAGGTCTGCTCCGTCTAAAGTGATCGGCTTATGCTGCTGCTCTTCGTAATGGCGACGCTCATGTCCACCTTTCCTGCGCTTTACATGCGGTGGTTTGGGATCTCCTACGGCCCGGTGGTCGATTCGCTTCTGTTTGGACTGGGCGTGCTGGGCGCCGCGTTTATGCTTTCCTGGGCAGCGGAGATAGCACAGATGGACATCTCGCGGGGACTTGCCCTCGCGATTCTGGCATTGATAGCCATCCTTCCTGAGTACGCAGTCGATCTTTACTTTGCCTGGATGGCCGCCAGAGAGCCCAAATACGCCCAGTACGCTGTGGCCAACATGACCGGCGCCAACCGGCTGCTGGTGGGCGCCGGCTGGCCCTTCATCGTCCTGCTGTTCTACCTGAAGTTCCGCAGACCGAGAATTCATCTGGACACAGGAAACAGGGCTGAAATTTCTTACCTCACACTGGCTACTCTTTACGCCTTTTTGATTCCGATCAAAGGCGATCTCGATATGATCGACTGCTTGATCCTGGTCGGAATTTTCGCCGCCTACACCTGGCGAACGGCTCTGATGGAGGTACACGAGCCGGAACTGGTGGGACCGCCCCGTTTAATGGCTGGCCTGTCGGCGGGCAAGCGCCGGCTGGCCAATGGCTTGCTCTTCCTCTATGCGGGAATCGTCATCCTCGCCTCAGCCGAGCCCTTTGCCGAAGGACTAATCCATACTGGAGAAACACTCGGGATTGATGAATTCATCCTGGTGCAGTGGGTGGCGCCGATTGCGTCGGAAGCGCCGGAATTTATCATCGCTGCTCTCTGGACCTTGAGGGGTCAGGCCATCCCCGCCATCGGAGCCCTAATCTCGTCAAAAGTCAATCAGTGGACGCTGCTGGTGGGAACAATTCCTCTCGTCTACAGCATCAGCCTTGGGCAGATCGGCCAAATGCCCTTCGATCATCGACAGCAAATGGAGATCCTATTGACCGCAGCCCAGTCGATTTTTGCCGTGCTGATTTTAATGAATCTCGTGATTAGTCTGACGGAGGCTGCCGCGCTCTTCATCCTATTCACCGCTCAGCTCATCTATCCTGAGATACATACCGAGGTGTCATTCCTCTACCTGTTCCTCTCGGCGATTCTGGTCTTCAGGCGGCGAAAGGACTTCGGCCCACTGATCCGGGAAGGACTAATCCCAACCAGACGGGGAAGAAAGGCGTGAGTTCCAAGTTTCAAGTTTCAGGTTCCAAGTGATGTACGAAAAACGCTCGCGTCGGTCTGCACAGCGGATCTGTTTGACTTGGAACTTGAAACTATAAACTTGGAACTCAGCTCACCGTCTCGGCTTCACGAACGACCGGGGCATCGACCAGATTTCCCCATTCCGTCCAGGATCCGTCATAGTTGCGCACGTTAGGGAAACCCAGGAGATACTTCAGCACAAACCAAGTGTGTGAAGAGCGCTCCCCAATGCGGCAGTAGGTAATCGTTTTCTTGTCTTTCGTGATGCCTTTGGAACCGTAAAGCTGCTGCAGTTCATCGGCGGATTTGAACGTTCCATCCTCACGAGCCGCCTGCCCCCACTCGGCGGCGGGTACTGTCGCGCCGCGCAGGACTCTTCGCTCGGTCTGATCGATCACCTGAGCCATGAGCTTCAGGTAATGCTCCAGGGAAACCCGCAGCGCCACCGTCAGAAGACGCCGGCCGGGAGGTCGGCTTGCAGGGCCGTGAGGCCGTAGCCGTACGTTTTGCGGGCTACCTTCAACAGGTCGCGATAGGCTTTCTCGCGCTTCGCTCCCCGGCCGTTGGCGATCTGATAAACTCGTCGTTTCGGCCGTCGGGTGTGATTGCTAAAGACCACCTGTCCAAAGGCAGGGCTTTCGGCTTTGAGCTTGGCTTGTCGCTCCTGGAGCTGCCTGAGAAGCCGGCTCACCGTGTGAACGGCATCGTACAGGAGTCCGCTGTCCGTAGGGTAATGAATGTCCGTCTCCACGGCCGTCGAATCGATGCGGATGCGCGCGCCCCTTTTCCAGTCCCTTCTCGGCCGCCCAGCCGACCAGGACGGTGTTGATCTCTTTCCAGCTCGCTTCGGAGATCTGGGCAATGTTGCGCTGCAGAGTGGACTTATTCGGAATCCAGCCCACGGGGTGACGAACGAAGCTTCGGAAGCTTTGGGAGTCCATCAGGTGAAAGGCGAGCTGCTCGTAGCTGAAGCCGTGCAGCTGTTTGACGATGGCCGCCCGCAGGACGAACTCGGCCCTCAGCCCGCCGGCCCCCTTGCCCGACTGGGAATGGTCACACAGATCCTGTAAAACTAATTCCGAGATCCGCGGATTTTCGTCCAGGATCTCAGCGATCTTTTCCAATTCCCGGCTCATTTGGTGGTCGGGGAAAATGTGGCCAAGGGGGAGCAGTTTTTCAGCTTTCTGACGCAACGTTGGGCCTCCTTTCTTGACTTAACCTATTTTTTTTCAGTTTTTTGCCGAAAACAGACTAACAAAGCGGTGTGACAAAAATAGAGGTCCAATCCCCCACCTTACTCGTTTAATTTCTATTATTTAAAGCTCCTGGGATGGGAACTAACTAACCCCCTTTAGGTGATCTGGGTCATGCTAGAATACGCCGCGCTATGGCTAATTACATCTCCTGCCACACGATCGCCTGCATGACCCTGCAACAGGTCCGCTATCTGGAAAAGCGCTCCCGAAAATCAGGAAACGCTTGAGCGCGTCCTCCAGGCCCACAATATCCACTTCGACTGGCTGATCCGTCTGGATTTCGACCATCGCTGAGCCAGGGCGACTAAAGCCCGGGGGCGATTTGCTCCCAAAATTTCATCCGCTATAATGATCTTTTCTATTTAGATAGAGGAGCATCAACAGATGAAGCGAGTTGCAATACTGATCTTACTCGGACTATTCAGTTTTCTCTTTTATGAAAGCCTCCATTTGATGGGGGCCAATCCTGAAGATGGGAAAGAGCTGCAATTGGGCGAGAAAGTATATGGCGCCCAGTGCGTAGCCTGCCATGCTCAGGGGGGAAAGTCTCCCATTAAGCCGATGAACCTGGCTGATGGCGATTGGACGCATGGCAAGAAGTTGGACGAGATCGAGAAAGTCATAGCCAAGGGCGTCCCCGGAACAGCCATGATGCCTTTTGACAAGAAGCTCTCCAAGGAAGAAATTACGGCGGTCAGCAAGTATGTTCTGACTTTTGACAGATCAGAATGAGGAAGAAATGAGCAGAACTGTCAATGTCGCTCTAATCGGATACGCCTTCATGGGCAAGGCCCACAGCAACGCCTACCGCCAGGTCAGGGCCTTCTTCGACACCCGCGTGAAGCCGGAGATGAAAGTGATCTGCGGCCGTTCCAAACAGAACGTCCAGAAAGCTGCCGATCAGTATGGGTGGCAGGAGACCGCGACGGACTGGCGCAAGGTGATCGAGCGGGACGACATTGACGTCATCGACATTTGCACGCCGGGCGATTCACATCACCCCATCGCCATCGCCGCAGCCCGAGCCGGAAAAGTCGTCTTCTGTGAAAAGCCGCTGGCCAACAAGGTCGGCGAGGCCGAGGAGATGTACGAAGCGGTCCGGAAAGCCAGGGTCATTCACATGATCTGCCACAACTACCGCAAAGCCCCGGCCGTTGCGCTGGCCAGGCAACTGATAGAAGAGGGGCGGCTGGGGACCATTTATCATTTCCGCGGCACTTATCTCCAGGACTGGATTGTCGATCCCAAATTCCCCCTGGTCTGGCGGCTGGACAAGAAAAAGGCCGGCTCCGGCGCCCTTGGGGACATCGCCTCCCATTCTCTGGACCTGGCGCGCTACCTGGTGGGTGAGATCACGGAAGTATCCGGCGCCTTACAGACCTTCATCCAAGAACGTCCGCTACCCGGCAACCGCAAGAAGAAGGGAAAAGTCACCGTGGACGACGCCGCGGCCGCGATAGTCCGCTTCGGCAACGGCGCTCTGGGCACCATCGAAGCCACACGGTTTGCCACCGGACGCAAGAACTACAATCGCTTCGAAATCAATGGGAGCAAGGGCAGCATTGCATTCAACCTGGAGAGGTTGAATGAGTTGGAAATCTACTTCAGCGATGACCCTGCCAACCTTCAGGGCTTCAGGACCATAATGGTCACAGAGAGCGTTCATCCGTACGTGGGTGCCTGGTGGCCGCCCGGTCACATCATCGGATACGAACACACCTTCACCCACGCCGTCTACGATCTCATGGAAGCGATTGCTGATAAGAAGATACCCTCCCCCAATTTCGAGGACGGATTAAGGAATCAAAAAGTCCTTGACGCCATGGAGCGCTCCGCCAAAAGTAAAAAATGGGTGAAGGTCTAAACTGGCCGGCCTGCGATTAACCTGAAGAGAATAACGATCAGGGCAATCACGAGCAGCAGGTGAATAAATCCGCCCAGCGTATAAGAACTGACAACGCCCAGCAGCCACAAGATCAACAGGATCACAAAGATAGTCCAAAGCATAGGCTCTCCTTTCTGACTCCACTGACTGCAATCAGTGGCCCCGCGTTGCCGGCCTCCTACGAAGGGGGTTGGGGCGAACTTCGTTTTTAATGCCGGCAACGCGGTGGTCGGTTCTCCACTAAGCAATTGAAGGGCCAAAATGAGGCTGTAGGCTGGAGGCTGGCTGGAGGCTTGTTTGGCGCTCGGAATTGCGAGGAATGGGCCGTATCAGTCGGGAAAAAATTACACGAGCACGGTAATAATTTCCTGAGTCTTAAGCCTACAGCCAACAGTCTAAAGCCTCTTTTGGTGCTACGATGAATCCTAGATGGAGTCGAGTCTGCAACAAAGATTGTTGCCTGTGGGAGCGGAACCAACTCCCCAGGGAGGAGTGGATTTCAGAGTTTGGGCTCCCCGCCGGAGCAGGGTCGAGATCGTCCTGGAGAAGGAAGCTTCATCCATCACATTAGAACCTGAACGGCATGGGGGTTACTTTTCGGGTCACATTGCCGGCGCCGGCCCGGGAACGCTTTACCGGTTTCGGCTGGACGGCGGGATCTCGCTGTTTCCCGATCCCGTCTCCCGTTTTCAACCGGAAGGACCGGCAGGACCTTCCCAAGTGATCGATCCACATGCTTTTTCCTGGACGGACGACGCCTGGCCTGGATCTCGACTGGAAGGGCAAGTCATTTATGAGATGCATATCGGAACCTTCACCCCTGAGGGGACTTGGACGGCGGCTGAAAGGCAATTGGCTGAGCTGGCCTCACTGGGAGTCACTACGCTGGAACTCATGCCCGTCGCGGATTTCCCAGGACGATTTGGCTGGGGCTATGACGGCGTGAACCTCTTCGCTCCCACCAGGCTTTACGGCACTCCCGACGAATTTCGCAGCTTCGTGGACAGTGCTCACGCCTTGGGACTGGCTGTAATACTGGATGTCGTCTACAACCACCTCGGACCTGACTACAATTTCCTGAAGGAGTTCTCTACCGGCTACTTTACCGACCGCTATCAGAATGAGTGGGGCGAGGCTGTTAACTTCGACGGCGAAAACTCAGGTCCCGTGCGCGAGTTCTTTATCGCTAACGCCTCGTATTGGATCCGGGAATTCCATCTGGACGGTCTCCGTCTCGACGCCACTCAGACGATTTTCGACCGCTCCAGCCCGAGTATTCTGGAAGTGATCCCCCAGGAAGTCCGGAAGTCGGCAGGCAGCCGATCCACGCTCGTCATCGGCGAAAACGAATCCCAGCAGGTGAGGCTGGTGCAGCCGAAGGAGCAGGGAGGCTATGGAATCGACGCCCTATGGAACGATGATTTTCATCACAGCGCCATGGTCGCTCTGACGGGCTTCAACGAAGCCTATTACACGGATTACCTGGGTACGCCCCAGGAATTGATCTCGGCTATAAAATGGGGATTTCTTTATCAGGGGCAATATTACTCCTGGCAGCAGCAGCCCCGGGGCACTCCCGCTTACGAGCTGAACGCCGCGACCTTTATTAATTACATCCAGAATCATGACCAGATTGCCAACGCGCCCCGCAGCGAGCGCTGCCACGCCCTGACCAGTCCCGGCCGCTATCGAGCCATGACCGCGCTGATGCTCCTGGGGCCTGGAACCCCAATGCTTTTTCAAGGACAGGAATTCAGCGCTTCGAGTCCTTTCTATTACTTCGCCGACCACCGGCCCGAACTCTCTCAGAAGGTTCGTGAGGGCCGTGAGAAATTTCTGGCTCAGTTCCTGAGCATGTCCGAACCGGACAGACGGCAAAACGTCCCCGCTCCATCTGATCCGGAAGCCTTCAAACGCTCCAAGCTGGACTTCAGCGAACGTGAATCCCACTCGCAGATCTATGCGCTCCATCGCGATCTCCTCAGGCTGCGACGCGAGGATCTGGTCTTTCGATCCCAGCAGGCCGATCGCCTGCATGGCGCCGTCCTGGGAGACGAGGCTTTCGCCCTGCGCTATTTCGGCGCTGCGGGGGATGACAGGCTTTTATTGGTGAATCTGGGACGTGACCTGCATCTGGTGCCGGCTCCTGAGCCTCTTTTGGCCCCACCAGCGGGTGCCCGGTGGGAAATACTTTGGTCCAGCGAAGATCCGCGCTATGGTGGAAGTAAAGCGGCCAGTATCGAAGTTTGGGAGAACTGGCGGATACCGGGCCGCGCGGCTGTGGTTTTAAATCCTCGAAAGGACAGCCATGGAAGCTGAAGTCTTGAACGCAATCAAGCCCGAGCCGGCATCCGAGGATGAACTGGAGTCGCTCCTCACTCGCGAATGGCTCGTTACCAATGGATTGGGAGGTTATGCCTCAGGAACCATTTCCGGAGTCAGCACACGTCGCTACCACGGACTATTGATGGCCGCTTTGCCGGCGCCCGTGGGCCGCATCCTCATGCTGGCACAGCTTTCTGAGGAAGTGCGCCTGCCCGACGGAAGCCTTGTGCAGCTTTGGGCCGAGGAACCCTCGGAAGGGGAGCTGGATCTGAGCGCAGCCCGCTACCTGACCGAATTTCGCCTGGAGAGCGGACTGCCTGTCTGGTCCTACAAATTCAGCAATACCGTGATCGAGAAGCGGGTTCTGCTGGCTCACCTGCACAACATCGTACAGGTCACGTACCACCTGGTCTCTGGACCTGAGAACGTCACGATCCGGCTGCGGCCCTGGATGCATTTCCGCCCACATGAGGCGCCTGTCAGCCAGACCTTTGGGGAACCGTACCTGCTCAAAAATCTTGGCAATCGATACGAAGTGCAGGCCCGTGGGGACCTTCCGCCGCTGCGCCTGGCCTGTCTGGGCGAAGAGAGTGCCTGCGTCCTGGACGGCGGCCGCTTTCGCGATATTTTTTATCGCCTGGAAGAGCGCCGCGGGTATGATTCGAGCGGTGTTCTGTGGAGTCCCGGATACTTCCGGACCCGCCTCTCCGGCAGCCATGATACGACCCTGATTGCCTCCACCGAAGATTGGAACATCATTCTGGCCCTGGAACCCGAAAAGGCATTGCAAGCCGAGCTGCAAAGGCGTGAGAGTTTATTGAAAATGGCCCACCCGGCGGTCCAGAGTCCTCCTGCCGCTGAACTGATTTTTGCCGCCGATCAGTTCATCATCTGGCCCTATACTCGCCTCGCCGATGCCGCCCGCGCCCTGGCCTCGGGGACTGAAGCCCGCTCCATTATTGCAGGTTACCACTGGTTTACCGAATGGGGACGCGACACCATGATCAGCCTGGAAGGGCTGACGCTCACCACCGGCCGCCACCGGGAGGCCGGCGACATTCTGCGCACATTTTCCTACTACATCCGTGACGGCCTCATTCCCAATCTCTTTCCGGAAGGAAAAAACGAGGGGCTTTATCATACCGCCGATGCCACTCTCTGGTTGTTCCATGCCGTGCACCGATACCTGGAAGTCACCGGTGATTGCGCGACCTTCCGCTTTCTGCTGCCCAAGCTGGTTGATATCGTCGATCATCACATTCGCGGCACTCTTTTCGGAATCCAGGTCGATCCTTCGGACGGCCTGCTGCGGCAGGGAAAAGAAGGCTATCAGCTCACCTGGATGGATGCCCAAGTGGACGACTGGGTGGTGACCCCGCGCCGGGGAAAGGCCGTTGAGATCAATGCCCTCTGGTATAACGCACTGCGCCTGATGGAAGGCTGGATCGGAGAAGAACAGGGCAATCAGGCGGCCGAGCCGCTGGCGGAACATGCCGATCGTGCTTACGAGTCATTCAATCGGCGCTTCTGGTATGAGGAAGGCGGATACCTCTATGACATCGTGGACGGCGAAGCCGGAAATGACAGCTCTTTGCGGCCCAATCAGATTTTTGCCATTTCACTGCCCCATCCAGTGCTCGACCACTCCAGGTGGGAACCTGTCATCGAAACCGTACGCCGGGAACTGCTGACGCCGGTAGGGCTGCGCTCTCTGGCGCCCGGTTATCCCGATTACAAGAGCCGCTACTTCGGAGACCTGAGGGCCCGTGACGCGGCTTACCACCAGGGGACGGTGTGGGGCTGGCTGATCGGTCCTTTTGTGGATGCCTGGCTGAAGCTTCACCCCCAGGACAGGCAGGGCGCTCGCCGCTTACTGGAAGGATTCCTGCCCCATTTGAAGGAAGCCTGCGTCGGGTCCATCAGCGAGATCTTTGATGCCGAAGAGCCTTTTCATCCTCGCGGCTGTGTGGCACAGGCTTGGAGCGTGGCCGAAGCATTGCGCTGCTGGGTCAAGACAGAAACCAGGTTCTAGACTGTAGGCTGTAGGCTAAAAACATAAAATCAGCCGAGCGGTTCGATGGTAGCTCGTCACAACCAAGGGTTTAAGCCTACAGTCTAGTCTTTCAGCAAGTCTTCGACAGAAACTCCCACCTGCGAGCCCCCTCCTTCAAAAACTGATCCGGTGACTCGATTTTGGAAACGCTCCTCGACCAGTTGGTAACTCTCCTGAGGCAGCGCCACGTATCCCACTGCCCCGACCAGTTGCGGAGCGGACTGCAGGTAGAAGTCGATGAAACGCTTCACGGCCGGCTGATCGGCTGCGTCCCTTCGCACATAAATAAACATGGGACGCGACAAGGGCTGATAAGTCCCCTCACTGATGCTCTCCCTGGTCGGAGCGACTACTTCAGTCCCGTTTTCCGGATTCCCATCATCGATCGCCAGAACCTTGAGCTTATCTTTATTCTCTTCATAGTAGGCGTAACCAAAAAAGCCCAGGGCGTACTGATCGGCAGCCACCCCCTGTACCAATACATTGTCATCTTCACTGGATGTGAAGTCCCCCCGACTGGCCCCTTCCTCACCCACGATAGCCTGTGTCAAGTAATCGTAGGTGCCGGAATCTACGCCTGGCCCAAACAAATGAATTTCTTCATCGGGCCATTCCGGATTGACTTGATTCCAGCGCCTGATTTGCTCCTGAGCTTCCGGCTCCCAGAGCTTCTTTAATTCTGCAACGGTTATCGAGGAAGCCCAGTCATTTGCCGGATTGACGACCACCGAAATGCCGTCATAGGCCACCGGCAGTTCGATGTATTCAATATTGTTCTGGCGGCACTCTTCAGATTCTGATTCTTTAATGGGACGCGAGGCATTGGCAATCTCGATGCCACCCCGGCACAACCGTTGAAAACCTCCCCCTGTCCCGGAAATGCCCACATTTATATTGATATTAGGAGCCTCGGCGCGAAACTCCTCAGCCACCGCCTCGGTGATGGGGAAAACCGTACTGGAGCCATCAACAGCTATTCTCTCTTCTTCCCCAAACCCGCAGCTCACAGAGAAGGCTGCACCCAGCAAAGCAGCCGAAATGACAATTGTTTTGATAGATTGAAAGTTGATTCGCATAGGAGCCCAGTTTAGCCAAGTTTTGTCACAATTGCGTTACAGCTCAATGACGAATTGGCGAAATTGGAGTCACACCAGCGGGACGAGATCCGAGGAGCCGGGGAGGACTTCGGTAATATTGCGCTCCCGTTTAGCCAGTTCGGCAACGCTGATGGGACGGAATTGAAGGTCTCTCTCAACTCCCGCAAGGCTTTGCAGTTCGGCCAGAGTGAACTGTCCGACCACGGCCGCATGCCGGCTGACAATGATGCCGAAAAGAGTGTCTTCGCCATCGCATTCGATGACGTACCATCTCCAATGACTGGCAGGATCGAAGTACTTTGCGTAAACTGTCATTTTCTCGAGCGAGGTCTCAGGCAATTGCATTGATTTAGGGTAGCATAAGGGGGGTCAGAACCTGACCCCCTTGACGAAGGAGACTCAGATGAATCGAAGAAATTTCTTGACGACCGGGTTGGCGGCCGGAGCCGTCTCTATTTCAGCTTCCAGGCCTGTGCGCGCAGCCAGGCATCAGTTCAAGCTGAATTATGCGCCCCACTTCGGCATGTTTAAAAACAGCGCGGGCGAAGATCTGATCGACCAGCTCAAGTTCATGGCGGACCAGGGTTTCACGGCGCTTGAGGACAACGGACTGCGGCGCCGCCCCGTTGAAATGCAGGAGAGAATCGGCCGCGAGTTGGAGCGCCTGGGCATGCGCATGGGTGTGTTCGTAGCCACCGGCGATTTTGAAAATATCACCTTCGGTTCCGACAACCAGGAGATGCGCCAGAAGTATCTGGACGATATCCGCGATTCCGTCCAGGTGGCGGGCCGCGTCAATGGCAAATGGATGACGGTAGTGCCGGGCCGCTTCGATCCTGGACTGGAATGGGACTACCAGACTGCTCATGTCATTGAGAATCTCAAGCGGGCCTCAGAGATTTTCGAACCGCACGGGCTGGTGATGGTGCTGGAACCCCTGAATCCATGGACGAACCATCCAGGGCTTTTCCTCACCAAGATCCCTCAGGCTTACATGATCTGCCGCTCCGTGGACAGTCCCGCCTGCAAGATCCTGTTTGATATCTATCACCAGCAGATCACAGAAGGAAACCTCATCCCCAACATCGATATGGCCTGGGAGGAAATCGCCTACTTCCAGATCGGCGACAACCCGGGACGCAAAGAGCCTACTACCGGCGAAATCAATTACCGCAATGTCTTTAAGCATATCCACGAAAAAGGATTCACCGGCATCATGGGCATGGAGCACGGCAACTCCAAACCGGGCAAAGAAGGCGAGCAGGCGCTCATTGACGCGTACGTTTATAGTGATAACTTTAATTAGGCCTGAGGCTTGAGGCCCGAAGGGGAAGAGAGTTTTCCTCAGGCCTTAAAAAATCTATGCCTAAGTACTGGTTAGTGAAAAGCGAACCCGGGGCTTACTCGATCGATGACCTGAAGCGCTACGGGCGTGCTTTCTGGGATGGTGTCCGAAACTACCAGGCGCGCAATTTCATGCGCGACCAGATGCGCGCGGGGGACGGCGTCCTCTTCTATCACAGCAATGCCGCTCCTCCCGGCATCGTCGGGACAGCCAGGGTCGTCAAAGAGGGCTACCCCGATCACACGGCTCAGAACCCTGAGGATTTGCATTTCGACCCCAAGGCCACTGCCGAGGATCCCCGCTGGTACATGGTGGATATTGAATTCGTTGAAAAATTCGACCAGGTGATCCCGCTGGAGACCCTGGGAAGCACTCCAGGCCTGGAAAATATGGTCGTCAACAAACGCAGCCGCCTTTCAGTCCAACCCGTCACTCCCGAAGAATTCAAGATCGTCCGTAACCTGGGGAAAAGGCATGGCTGACGCTTCGAGAAGTGCCGAGATGAGAGATGACCGGACCTGGGGTATTCTGTGCCACCTGAGCGCTCTGGCTATGTTGCTTGGAGTGCCTTTGGGCAATCTTCTGGGCCCCCTGGTGGTCTGGCTGGTCAAGCGCGACCAATCTTCTTTTGTCGATCAGCAGGGTCGTGAAGCCCTTAACTTCCAGATCTCCATCACACTTTACGCACTTGTGGTCTTTATCGGCTCAACGCCGGGAACTAAAAGGATACCTTTCGAGGTGGCATACTCGTGCAGCTCCGCATCGAAGAGCATTAGGTTATGGTTGGTAATGGATCAGACATCGAAGCCGTGGCGGCCGGCTGCGTCAATGAGTTGCGGCGCCGTGTGATAAATAATACGGTGCCCATCATGCGGGTCATCAATTGTATGGGTATGCAGCTCTGCTTTCAGCCATTTCTTCATTCGCTCTAAATCCTACTCGAAAACATAAACGCTTTCCTGGGCTGCTGATTGGCTTCGCGCTCATGATTTCGGGCCGGGACGGCGGTCCGCTGGGATTTCCAATCCTGCCGCTGGGAGCTCTGGCCTTTCCTCTTTTCCTGCTGATCGACCTGATGCTGACCATTCTGGCAGCAGTACGCGCCAGCCACGGACAACTCCCCTCACCCTTCGTCTCGTGTGAGGCGTCCATCGGCGAGCCATCATTTTTCGCAAATGTGACATTATTTTGCCTGCCTTGAGGCCAAAACCCTACGGTATCTTTCTACCTAACGCCGGGCGGAGATCGGTCGTATTCGTTCCAAAACAGTCGCCCAGAGATCCCTGCATTCCGCCAACGCCCGCGCCCCGGAACCTTCATGGACTCCGTCTCGTCGGCCGGTGTGGCCTGCAGGATCTGGTACATGGCCTGTAGCTTATCCGGGCTCCCGGCGCTGGAAGACGGCGTTGTCCTCAAGGTGATTGCGGGCGTAGAAGAGCTGGCCTGGAGAAGCTTCGTCCAAAGACTCTTTGAGCCTGGCAAACCTTCTCGGGAGTTTGTCCCATGTCGCGCAGACGCTCGGCCGGGAGCAGCTCAGCACGGAGTAGAAGCGGTTCATGTCACAGCGAAAGGTCTCCAGATCGCTAATCCGCAAAAGGGCCGCTTCCTCAAACTCCTCCTATTTGAGCCGATCCGGGGCAGGTACCGTTCCGGACAGGATCTCCGGGACCATCTGCCAGCCCGGCACTTGCCTGAAGAGCTCGCGCATCGGCTCTAATTAGTGCTTCGTAACATAAATAAGTGTGCTATCGTCGCGAGCGCCAGTGCCGCCGCGACCCGAAGGGCTGGGGCGCTTTGACCCGTCTTCAGCGTTGCTCGTCAGTTGCCTATTCCCGATAGGCGCCTTCCTCGCGCCTTGAATACGGGTCAAATCGCCTCCAGCGATAGCGCACTTATTTATGTTACGAAGCACTAGTGCCGGCGACTGAGTCAGAGATGACATAATCCCTCCCTCCCTCCCCCCTTCACCACCCGGAACCCCACGTACTCAGGCAACGGATCTGGGCCTGCCGACACAGGATCGGCCGGCGTATCGGCGCTTCCGCCCATAACGACGCTATCACCCTCTTCGGAGAGCACCCACTCGGCCGCATTGCCGCCCAGGTCGAAAATGGGTATCTTCGGGCTGAGAGGCTCGAAACTGCCGACGGCCCTGAGAAGGGGAGCTTCCCCGTCCAGTTGGGAAATCTGCTGGCGCAGGCGGTCGGTGTCCTCAGGATTGGGCGCATATCCCGCCCAGTAGTCGAGCGTATTCTCGCTGGCGCCGCCGCGGGATTCCGCTTTTTCAAAGAGATACTTCAACTCAGACTCTCTGCCCAGCCGATAACTCTCGCCGGTCAACCGGCTTAGCCATTCCGCATAGGCCACAGCCTGCTCGAAGGTGACGCCCGCGGCCGGAAGATTCTCCTCTCCGGGATTGAATCGATAGCTTTGGTCAAAAGCCGCAAATTGGGCGCGGGTGACTTCGAAACGCCCAATCTCGAGATCCCCACAGGAAACTGTTTCCGGGATGAGAGCGTCGCCGGATGAAACTCCAAATCTCTGCTCGACTTGCTTTGCTCTTCTGGCTTCCAGAAGGGCAGCCAGAGGCGAGTCGGGCTTCAGAGCCTCATTGACGGTCTCTGCCTTTCCGAAGAGATAACGGTCGAACCAGGCGAGTTCCTCCTCGAGCCTGCGGCGCTGATGGCTTAATTTCTTCAGGCTGTGCCCTTCGTCCGGGAAGAGGAGGAAACGAACGTCAGTTTCCCCAAGCTGCTGGAGCGCGCGGTAGTGCAGCCAACCCTGTTCGGTGGGGACCGTCGTGTCTTCAGTCCCGAAGAAAATAATCGTGGGTGTCTTGACCTTGTCCAGTTCAAAAAAAGGAGATTTTGCAGTGTACACATCCGGATCTTCAAAAGGCGAAGCTCCCAGATAGTAATTATCGAAGGCAGCTCCAAATTCGCAGACTCCCCAATCGGCCGTCCAGAGAACGTCGCCCGCTCCCGCCGATGCGGCCTTATAGCGGTCGGTCCTGGTGGTAAGAGCTATAGTGAGGATCGCGCCGTTGCTCCAGCCCATTACTCCCAGCTTGTCGGGATCCGCGAGTCCCCGCTCGATCAGGTGATCGACCCCGCGTTCAATATCCACGACTTCCAGGTCATAGTAGTTGCCTCCGCCGATCGACTCCACCCATTCCAGACCATAATGGGAGCTGCCATGATAGTTAGGAGTGAGGACGAAAGCGTTTCGCTGGGTCATCAGGTAGTAGGGATCGTCCCAATCCAGGTTCCAGGCGTCAAAATCAGCGCCTGCGGGCCCCCCGTGGATCATCAGTACCAGCGGATACTGCTTTCCTGCATCGTATTCCTGTGGGTAGTACAGGATACCCTCGACTTGCTCATTGCGGGCGCCTGTCCAGCGCACTACCTCGGCTCTTGCCCCTTTCTTCTGAAGACCTGGATTCAGATCCGTAAATTTCTTTGCTTCCTGGATTTGAGAGCCGACCAGACGGGCGTGATACCACTGAGTAAGTGTATCGGCCTGGCTGTAACTGTAAATCAGAGTTCTGCTGTCAGTGCCCAGTTTAACGTGAAATATGTTCCCGGCATGCTGGCCCGTGACCCAGTCCCGCTGCCAGGTGGTTTCATTCTGGCGGCGGTATCGGGCCAGCTTGGAAACTGCTCCATCAGCCAGGAGCACAATAAATCCGTCGCCCATGACGTCGAATCCAAAGCCGATTCCTTTGGGCCACTGCAAATCCACGAGCGTGGATCTGTCCGTCTTCAACTCGTAGTGGCGCAGACGCGTGATCGTAGCCTGAAGATAAATCGGATGACTGCTGAATAGATAACTCAGATAAATTCCGCTTCCGTCAGGTGCCCAGCGGATGCTCGCCGGCTCGATCTCTTCGTCTTCAAAAAGGCGGCGGCTTTCAAGTGTCTCGAAGTTATGGAGGTAGACGGCGGGTTTGACTCGTTGGTCGTAAATATAACTGAGGCTTCGATTGTGCACTGCCACAGCTTTGCGCCCATCCGGAGAGAGGGAAAAGCGCTGAATCCAATCCCCGTTAAAGCTCAAGCGGGTCACTCTCTTAGATTCAATGTCAATTTCAAAGAGGCGGACGGGAGGCTCGTGAGCTTCATCTTCCACTGCAATGGACGTATCCCTCTCCCTCTCCAGCCCGACTTCGTACAGGCTGGGCGCTTCCTGCGCGGAGAAAACGATACGTCGCTCAGTGGCCCACTCGAAGCTCTTGATCTCCCGCTTTGACCTGGTCAGGTGCCAGGGCTCGCCGCCAAAAGGGTTCATAAGCCAGAGCTGGCTCGCTGTGCTCGCCCGCTCAAGAGTTTCGTCTGAGGATTGGTGGGTGCCTTCTGGAGGTAAAGGGCGGGAGCTTAAAAAGGCAATCAGCTTTCCGTCAGGCGACCACTTGGGACTGGACTCGTTTTCGATGCCTCGAGTGAGCTGGACGTCCGTATTTTGCTTCAGGCTCGACAGGAACAAATCTGTCTGATGTTCGTTCTTTTCGTTGCTGGCGGTCTTCTTGACCCAGACCACCCACTGGTTGTCGGGAGAGATGTCAAACTCGGAAGCCGACTCCTGAAGAATCACATCATCAATAGTCCATTGAACCTCAGCCGCATCTTCGGCTCGGGTGCCGGCGACCGTGATCATGAGAGCGATTGTGAGAGTAAAAAGTGTTCTCAATGTTCCCTCCGCAAGAGACAATGGCCGCTCGCTCACGGTCGCGGCTCTGTTTGTGGCGCAAGCCCTACGGCTCTATCAGAGCCGCGACCGTTAGGACGAGGCCATTGCCCACATTAGTTGACGCTTCATAGAGGCTTAAACATTAAACAAAAAATGGCAAACGTCCCCGTCCTGAACGACATAGGATTTGCCCTCCAGCCTCATTTTCCCGGCGGATCTTATAGTGGCTTCAGATCCGTGCTGAACCAGATCATCCACTTGAAAGACCTCGGCCCGAATGAAACCTTTTTCAAAATCGGAGTGAACTTCGCCGGCAGCCTGCGGCGCCGTCGCGCCTACCGGAATGGGCCAGGCGCGAATCTCTTTAGGTCCTGCCGTAAAAAAGCTGTGGAGGCCCAGCAATTGGTAAATCGCTCGAGTCATGGTGAACAAGGCCGGTTCGCTCATTCCAAGCGCTTCCAGCAGCTCCTGACGGTCGGTCTCATCCAATTCGGCCAGTTCAGATTCGATCTTGGCGCAGATGGGGACTACCTTCCCTCCTCGTTCCTGGGCATATGTGCGGACCTGATTCACCAGAGGAGACTGACCGTGAATGTCGCTTTCATCCACGTTGGCAACATAGAGAATCTTTTTCAGCGTGAGGAGTCCCATGCCCTTGATCAGCCTTAGATGCTCGGGATTGGTGAACTGGACCGAGCATATGGGCTGGCCTTGGGACAAAGCCGCATAACACTGCTCGAGCAGCAGGGCTCGCAGTTGGGCCTCCTTGTCGCCTCCCTTGGCCGTACGCTTCACTCGTTCCAACGTGCCTTCCACCGACTGGAGGTCGGCCAATAACAGCTCGGTCTCAATCGTTTCCATATCGCGGATGGTATCTATGGCCCCTTCCACG
Organism: Acidobacteriota bacterium; assembly: GCA_050747825.1. Taxonomy (GTDB): domain Bacteria; phylum Acidobacteriota; class UBA6911; order RPQK01; family JBOGJG01; genus JBOGJG01. The sequence goes on from JBOGJG010000438.1 coordinate 24,082, forward strand.
TGAGGAATTCCCTCGTGTCCAAAACAACGGACCACCTGAATAATGGCGTCCACCTCCCGGATGTGTGAGAGAAACTTGTTGCCAAGGCCCTCACCCTGGTTGGCTCCGCGAACCAGACCGGCAATATCCACCAGCCGCAAAGTGGCGTGCGTGATCTGGCGGCTGTCTATGAATTGATTGATGGTTTCCAGGCGGCCCTCGGGAATCGCAACAATTCCCACATTGGGTTCAATTGTACAAAAGGGGTAATTGCTGGCCTCGGCTCCGACAGCCGTCAAGGCATTGAATAATGTGCTCTTGCCGACATTCGGCAATCCAACGATTCCTGCTTCCATAATAATCCGCAGCGTGTGATTCTAACCGCTAATCGTTGGATGCCGGCAACAGAAAATCGTTCTTTAATCTTTCTTTTCAGTTTCCTCCGGGTTGATATGCAACCGGTCCAGATGATGCGCCTGCTCTCGGCCGGATTTTATCAACCACACGATGGCGGCGGCGATGATAAGGATCGCAATAGCGACAGAGATGACAGTGCTCGACATGATCACTTCTCCTTTTGTGAAAGCCTGGGGATTTCTTTGACTTCCATCTTATCGAAAAGCTGTGACAAATTCGAGTAAAAAGTATATCGTTACGATCTTCAATCAATGCGAGTACCGACGCCTGAGAATGAAGCTCAAAGAATTGAGAAGCTTCATCAATATACTAATAGTCTGAACAGCCATCCAGAGAGCGATTTTGATGAACTGGTCGGGCTGGCTGCCCAGATCTGTGAAACACCGATGGCCCAACTGAGCCTGATCGGCAGGGATGCGTTACGACCCCTGGGGCAAGCGGGGCTTATCGGCAGGGAAATCCCTCGTGAGATTTCATTCTGTGCTCATGCCATTGTAGACCCCCGAAACGTGCTGCTGGTTCGGGACGCTTGCGCTGACGACCGTTTTTCTTCAAGTCCAATGGTGGTCTCACACCCCAGAATTCGCTTTTATGCGGGGGCTGCTCTGCTGACTTCAGAAGGATTCGCTCTTGGAGCTTTGGCGGTCCTGGACCGCGTTCCGCGTGAGTTGAATCCAGAGCAAATAGCGGCTCTCCGGGTGCTGAGCCGGCAGGCGGTTTTTCAGATGGAAGTGCGCCGTTCTGCAGGGGAGATCGCCAGGCTGGAAGAGCGCTGCGAAGCTTTGGCCGGCTGTATTACGCGACTCGAGGAAAGAGCAGGGAAACGCCAGGGCTCGTCCGGATTGATACCGATCTGCAGCTCCTGTAAGAAAATCCGCGACTCAGATCAGCAATGGTGGGAGATTGAGACATATATGGGCGAACAACTCGATGTCAGTTTCACTCATAGCATCTGCCAGGAATGCACCAGAAAGCTTTATCCTGAGGTTCGGTAAGCCGTCGGATCACACAATCCCGCTTCGCGAAAGCCTTCAATTCGCTCCCGGCATTTGCCACACGATCCGCAGTGTTTTTCATCGACTGGACGGGCGCAGGTTAAGGTTAATTCCAGGGGCAGAGCCTGTCCCAGCCGAATAACGTCCGGTTTGTGCATCCCGGCAAGAGGCTGCAGGAGGGTCAACGGATGACTCAGGCCGCGCGCGAGCGCCTGCTGCATGAGCGATAGAAATTCCGCACTGGCGTCCGGAAACGGATTGCTTTCCAACGAGCCGAGGGCAATAGCCCCCGCGGAATGGAACTTGCACCAGACGGCAGTCTTTCCAAGCAGGATGATGTTTCGGCCCGGAATTTCCCACTGCTCATCGGACTTATGATAATCGGGGATGCCTTGCCCATCCTGATACCAGCGGTGGCTGTAGATATCTTCCATGGGCGCCACCAGAACCTGGAGACTTCGGATGCGCCCCTCCCCTACTGCGTCCAGGAATCTTTTTAAGAATCGAAGTTCCATCTCTTCCCAATAGAGTCCGCAACGCACGTAAATGGGATGAACTTCCTGGAAGCTCCGGGTCAGGTGCCAGAGCATGACGGCGCTGTCCAGGCCTCCGCTGGCAAGGACTGCTATCTTGTCATTCATGCCGGTACTCGGCAAAAGCGTCGTGGGTTTCCCAAAGCCTGACGGCAACCACAGGTAGCTCGGTGGCCTGAGCCTCGAAAAAAATCAACCTGGCTATATTCTCGGCGGTCGGATTGTCCTTCATGATAAACGGCTCCTCGCCAACTCCCTGTAATGCCGCGACCAGAGGGTCGTCCTCGCGCAGGAGCATCCTGTGGTCCAGCTCGCGATCGATAAACTCGAGAAGCCGCTCTTTCACTTCGCCAAAATCAGTCACCATCCCCTGTTTATCCAGCGCCGGGGCAGCCAGCTCAATTTCAAGAAGGCCGTTGTGGCCGTGAGCGTGAGCGCATTTCCCGCTGTAATCCATGAGCCGATGCCCGTAGCAGAAATGGAGCTTCTTTACGATTGTGAACATCGTCCTATTTTGCAGAGAGACTGGAGCCGCCGTCGGTGAGAATGGCAGCGCCGGTCTTAAACTCCGACTTGATCAAGTGCAGCACATCCAGAGCGATTTCATCAGGTCCGGCCTCACGCCGCAGGGGGACATTGTTGCGTATCTTCTCCACCTGCTCAGGGCTAAAGCCCTCCGGGGCCATCACCAGTCCGGGAGCCACGCTGTTCACGGTCACCTCAGGCCTTAGTTCCTCTGCCAGAACCTGAGTAATCCCATACAGGCCGTACTTGGTCACAATGTACAGGACCCAGTTACGATAGGACTGCCCCTTGACGACGAGACGATCAGTCAAATTTACGATACGTCCCCATCCGTTCTCCTTCATCTGCAGGCCCAACTTCATTCCCAAATAGAGCGGAGCGCGCATGTGGATCTGAACCTGACGATCGAAGCTGTCGCTGAACTGCTGGCGGTCTCGGCTTAGCTCAGCCAGTTCGGTCCTCGAAAAATCGGAAGCATTGTTGACCAGAATATCGATTTGCCCGAAATGGTCCAGGGCTTCTTCCAACAGTCTGTCGCACTGCTCCAGACTGGTGAGGTCAGCCTGCATCGATAGGACCTGTACACCCTCGGAACGGAGCCGGTCGGCTGTCTCTGCCGCCTGGGCGGCGCTGCTGCGGTAATTAAAGACGAGGTTGACGCCTTCCTGGGCCAGGAGGAGAGCCGTGGCTCGGCCAACCCGCTTGGCGGCGCCTGTGACGAGTGCTGTCTTACCTTCCAGCATGTTCATCCCTCAGTCGGTGAGGATTACGTACCATTGCCGGGGGCCATGCACTCCCAGGACCAGCGTTTTCTCTATATCTGCAGTTCGGCTGGGGCCGGTCATCAGCGAGAAGGCGCTGCCTACTTTGCCTGGAGAGATCGATTCGAAGAAGTCAGCATGATTCATCAGGAGATCCTGCTGCGAGAGTAACACCACGTGGGTCGAGGGCAAAGCAGTCAGCAGACGCCCTGTATCAGGCCCGACGCGGTGAACGATAGTGCCCGTTTCCGCGATTCCTTTATAAGCCGAACTGACCGAGATGGAAATGCTCTTGAGATTTTCGCGCTCATAGGGCCTGGTCTGCAGCGAGATGGGGGGGGAGACTTTCGAGCCGGGATGAGTACTGTAAAGCAGTTGACCTTCCATGGATGAGGTCCCCTCGGCTAAGGCAAAGAGGATGGCGTGTTTCTGAAGAGTATGAACGTTCTCCCAGTAGACTTCAGTAGATTCAGTTTCTTCCAAAATCACCTGAAGGACCGCCGCCAGCGAGTCTCCTTTTCCCTGCCGGACATCCAGGTAGATTCCTCTGACGCCTTCCAGCTCCCGCCGGAACTTCGCCACTGCGTCCTCGAAAGCCGGAAATTCGGGCAGTGCGCCAGGAAGCTCTCCGACAGAGGAGGACTGGCAGGCACGGCGGATCTTCTCCAGGACGGCCGTGCGGCTCACAGGTCCCGCTCCTTTCGATAGAGCTGCCGGAAGCTCTTTTCAGGCAGGCTGGGAAGCTCCCGGTCGCGGCTCCAGCCGCTGAATGGAGGGAAGGGAATCCGGAGGCTGCCGTTCTTCTGAAAGGGCTTCTGGAAAAGTCGAAGCCAGCGACCCGCCCGGTTGAACCGGACCGGGGACGCGGTCGTCCAAGCCCAAACTTTCATTCCCCACTTTTCCAACCTGGAGTTTAATCCTTTCTGTTCGGACTCCCTGTGGCCCCGCTCCCGCAGCTTCAAGAGAATATGCGGTATTTCAATCTTTACGGGGCAGACCTCATAACATGCGCCGCATAATGAGGACGCATGCGGGTGCTCGGGCGCCAAGCGGTGAGACAGCAATTGAGGAGTGAGGATCGCACCTATGGGCCCCTGGTAGGTGGAGGCGTAAGCATGGCCGCCGATGCTCTGATAGACGGGACACACGTTGAGGCAAGCCCCACAGCGAATACAGGCCAGAGTCTGGCGTAAAAAGCTGTCCTCGAGTATTTTGCTGCGGCCGTTATCGACCAGAACCAGATAAAATTCCTCCGGACCGTCCGTTTCACCGCTCCTGCGGGCGCCATTCATCAGATTGACGTAGCTGGTGATTTTCTGACCTGTTGCGCTGCGAGTCAGCAGCTTCAAAAAGACGGCCAAATCGGCTACCCGCGGAATGACTTTTTCAATGCCCATGATGGCCACGTGGATTTCAGGAGTTGAGGCCGCCAGCCATGCATTGCCCTCATTTTCCACAACCACAATCGTACCCGTCTCGGCAATTGCAAAATTGACTCCCGTGATGCCCAGCCTGGTGGACAGGAATTGTCTGCGCAGCAGACGCCTGACCGTCATGGTTATTTCTTCGGGATCTTCGGTAGGAGGCATCCCCACCTTCTCGACCATGAGCTGCGCGATCTCCTGGCGCGACATGTGCAGGGCAGGTCCAGTAATGTGGGAAGGGGGAACCCCAGCCAAGTGCACGATGTATTCTCCCAGATCTGTCTCCACCGGCCTGATGCCGGCCTGTTCCAGGGCTTTGTTCAGGTGCAGCTCTTCGGTGAGCATGCTCTTGCTTTTAACCACTGAACCAATTTGCTTCTGCCGGGCCAGTTCGATGACAAAATCCCTGGCCTGGGCCGCGGTTTCAGCCCAGATCACCTGGCCCCCCTGCTCGATCACCCGGGACTCAAGTTGCTCCAGATAATGATCCAGTCGGGCCAGCGTGTGGGCCTTCACGTCATGGGCGTATTGCCGCAATTCCTGCCAGTTGGAGACCTCGCTGGTCGCCTCATCGCGGGAGTGACACGCTTTGCCCAGAGTCTTGCGTAAATTCCTCTGCAACTGGGCGTTGGCTAGAGCTGAGGCGGTATTGGGCGTAATTCTAATCATGAGACTTGGACAGTAATTCAGCCAGGTGCAGCGTCTGAACCGGGATTTGTTTGCGCTTGAGCAGCCCTCCGATGTGCATGAGGCAGCTTACATCGGTGGCCACTACATAGCTGGCTCCGCTGTCCAGAATCGATTTTATCTTGTCCAGGCCAATGGCGGAGGAGACATCGGCAAACTTGACTGAGAAGGTTCCGCCGAAGCCGCAGCAGCGTTCGGAATTTTGCATTTCTCGAAAGTCTATCCCATCCACCCCACGGATGAGCGTACGAGGCTGCTCGCGCACGCCCAACTCACGCAGCGCGTGGCAGGAATCATGATAAGTCACAGATTCATGGAATGCAGAGCCGGTACGGGTCACGCCCAGAACAGAGACCAGGAAGTCTGACAGTTCATAAGTGCGTTCTGCAATTTCCCGGGCGGCGGACTGCTCCGGGGACCCTTCTTCAAACAATCGCGGCAGGAATACCTTGATCATGGCGCAGCAGGAGCCGGAGGGAACTACAATGTTGTCGGCATCTCGATAGACCTCGAGAAAGTGCCGGGCCACCTTTGCCGCTTCATCCGTAAAGCCTGAGTTGAAGGCCGGCTGCCCGCAGCAGGTCTGGCCCGGATCAAAATCGACTTCTACCCCCAATCGTTCGAGTACTCTGACGGTGCTCAGGCCGACTTGAGGGAAAAGCTGATCCACCAGGCAAGTGACAAATAAGGAGACTTTCATATTGGTCGTGTCTATTGTGTACGGTCTATGGTTTGTTGTCCATCTCAGGCCCTTGTCCTGAGTCAGCTCCAACCCCCGTGGCTTGAGCGTGGGGCGAAATGATTGTAAGATCGAGGAATCATGCGGCTGGACCTGAGACTGCTCGAGGTATTTTGTTGTGTTTACAAGCTGAAGAGCTTTTCCAAGGCCGGAGAGGAGCTACTGCTCTCCCAGCCCACCGTCAGCGGGCACATCAGAAATCTCGAAGAGCTTCTGGGTGTTCGACTTTTTGAGCGGCTGTCTCGGCGCATCATCCCCACCAAGGCAGCCAGCATCCTTTACAGCCATGGACTGACCATACTCAATGAGCGTGCGGTGGCTGTCCAGAAACTGAAGGGCTTCCTGGACCGCGTGGAAGGGCCTTTGTCTGTGTCGGCCAGCAGCATACCTGGAGAGTATCTGCTGCCTCAGATTCTGGTGTCGTTGCAGGCGCAGTCTCCGGGAATTCGCGTCAATCTGAAGATTTCTGATTCTCAAAAGGTATCGCAGGAGGTGGCCGAAGGTGCCGCCGACCTGGGATTTGTTGGAGCGAAAATCGACAATATCAGTCTCGACTTTCGCCACTTTGCTTCAGATGAGTTGGTCCTCGTGGCGCCTAACAATAAGCAGTGGGAGGGCATCAAAACCCTGTCCATGGAAGAGCTGCTCAGGAGGCCTTTTTTAGCACGGGAACGAGGCTCGGGAACCCGTCTTGCCTTCGAAAAAAGAATGGGCCGGAGTTTGGATGAATTCAATGTAGTAGTCACCCTGGGCTCGACCAATGCCGTAAAGCAGGGGTTGAAAGCCGGTCTAGGCGTTTCCGTCCTTTCGTTGCTGTCCGTCAGAGAGGATCTGGACAATGACTTGAAGCTTATCAAGATCTCAGGAATTGGTCCTATCCAGCGCCACTTCTTTGCCGTAGTCAACCGGCGACTCACCCTTTCTCCTGTGGCCGAATGCCTTCTGGACTTCATTCAAAGCGGGCCTGAACCGGCTCGCCGCCTGGACGCCCACTCTTAAAATTTCTGATCGTATTCGCCTTTGCCATTGGAATTACGTATTGGACCTCCCCGGGTATTTCTGAGTAAGCTAAGTTTGTGATCGGACTACTTTGTCTGCTGTTCGGATTGGCGGCTGTCGTTGGTGTACCGGATGACGCTCCCAGGGTCCGCCTGTTCGAATTTACCTACAGAGCCGCCATCGAGAAAATGCCCGCAGGCACCGGCAAAGTCGAGGTGTGGGTGCCTTATCCGCAAAGCAACCAGCAGCAGGAAATTCTAGATGTAGAGGTCAAAGCGCCCGAGGGTCTGGCTATCTTCCAGGAACCCAAGTACGGAAATCTCATTGTGCATCTTACCCTGGAGAACCCGCGATCCTCTCCCATCGAGATCGAAATGCGCTTCAAGGTTCTTCGCCGGGAATATGTGCGTAAAGACTTCGACCGGGCAGTGAACGACCCAGCGGAAAGGCCGGATCCGGGGGTCGCCAGGTTCTTGCTTCCCTCAGCCCGCGTTCCTTTAAACGACCAGGTTCGAGAATGGGCTGAAGAAGTTACGGTTGGAAAGAAAACTGATCTGGAAAAAGCACGAGCCATTTACGACTATGCCTTGGCTAATCTGAAATATGACAAAACCGGCCAGGGCTGGGGAAACGGTGATCTGCTTTACGTGTGCGATCAGAAACGCGGCAACTGCACCGATTTTCATGCGCTCTTTAATGGCTTTGCCAGAGCGGTCGGAATTCCGGCCCGTTTTTCAATCGGCTTCCCGCTGCCGGAAGAGCGAGGTGGGGGAGAGATTGTGGGCTATCACTGCTGGTCGGAATTTTACTTGGACGGCTACGGCTGGGTGCCAATTGACGCCAGTGAAGCCTGGAAGAATCCGAGCAAGAGGGACTACTTCTTCGGCGCCCATGATGAAAACAGGATCTATTTTTCGACCGGCCGTGACCTGGTCCTCCGTCCCAGGCAGGAAGGCGCGCCTTTGAACTATTTCATTTACCCCTATGCAGAGCTGGACGGAAAGCCTTTTGGGCAGATCTCCTACCATTTTTCGTTTAAAGATCTCCCGTTAGACGAAGTCGCCTCTGTGCGATGAAGCGAGAGCTTGCAATACCTGTAGGTCACCTAATGCTAGGGGCCGTCCGGATATCCGTCAAATAGTTAATTTCGATATGAGCGGGTGTTATCAATCGGCAAATAGCAAGCAGAGCCACGTTACTGGTGCAGGGTATAATGTTGCGCGGGTGAAAGTGGAAAAACGGAAAAGAAAGAAGATCGCGGTCCTTTGCGGCGGCGGGGACTGTCCGGGACTGAATGCCGTGATCCGGGCGGTGGTCAAGACCGCAATCTTTCAATACGGCTGGGAAGTGTGGGGAAGCGAGGACAGCTTTGACGGATTTATCAAGCCCAGAAAGCTCATTCCTATGACCGTCGATAGTGTCCGAGGTATCCTCCCGCTGGGGGGAACGATGCTCGGCACGACCAATAGAGGAAATCCATTCCGTTATCCCGAAAAGGATAAGAAGGGAGAGGTTCGGTTTCGAGACTACTCGCAGCGGGTCATTGATAAGGTCAAGATGATGGGGCTGGACGCTCTCATCCTGATTGGAGGCGACGGCACACTGACCATCGGCCAGATGTTTTACGAAGCGGGTCTCCCTGTCATCGGCGTGCCGAAAACCATCGACAATGACCTATTGGCAACCGAAGTGACCTTCGGATTTGATACAGCCCTCCACACGGCCACCGAGGCAATCGACAAGATCCACAGCACCGCCGAAAGCCATGATCGGGTCATGGTGGTTGAAGTGATGGGTCGCAATGCCGGGTGGATTGCACTCGAGTCGGGAATTTCAGGAGGAGCCGATGTGATCCTGATTCCAGAAATTCCGTTCCGAATCGATAAGGTCTGCGATGCTATTAAGGCCAGAGCCGATGCGGGACAATCCTTTAGCATTATCGTGGTAGCGGAGGGGGCGGCGCCCGAATCGGGAGGCAAGGTCTACCAGGATCGGGTTCCTGCTGAGGCCGTTCCCAAACTGGGAGGAGTCGGAGCTGTGGTGAGAGACATGGTCCAGGGAAATGCTCAAGTGGAGACGAGGGTGCTGGTGCTGGGACATCTGCAACGAGGGGGGAGCCCCAGTCCCTTCGATCGTTTTCTGGCCACTCGCTTCGGAGTGGCCGCAGTGGATCTGGCCGCCCAGGGACAATTCGGCCGCATGGTCAGTCTGAAGTGCGGCGAAATCAGATCGGTCACTATCCAGGCGGCCGTCGATCATCAGAGACTGGTTGACCCCAAAGGGGAGCGAGTGCGGGCGGCGCGGGCGATCGGCATCTCGTTCGGTATCTGATATTTCTCCCCTGTGCTAAGATGAGCGCGGGGAATAGGAATGACTCTTTTTCAGAAGGCAGCCCGCCTGATTGCGCCCATTCTGGTGGCGGCAGGGCTTGTGATCCTGGCGATCGTTTTGCCCTTGATGCTATCCATTCAGAGTTCGGCCCTTGGGTTGTGGCCTCTTTTTCTGCTGGTCTTTGGTCTCGTTTGGCTGTTTTTCAGGAGCAAGCTGAGCGCCTGGTTCTCTCCGGTGGCGTTTCTAATCGTGAGCATGCCGCTGCTGGTGCTGTTGCTGGGACTTTATCTCATCCTTCCCAGCGTGGCTGAAGTTCCTGTCACGGCGTCTCCCTACTTGGATAGCCAAATGGACTGGATACCAGAGGGAGAGCGGGAGCCGATTGATCTGTCCGGCACCTTGCAAACTCTGGATGGAACAGAAGTCTCCTTGAAGAATTTTAGCGATAAGGCGTTATTCTTGAACATCTGGGCGACCTGGTGCGGCCCTTGCCGGCAGGAGATGCCCAGCATGGCCGTTCTTTATGAAAAGCTTTCGGGCCAGGGGCTCTCCGTGGTGGCAGTGACCGATGAGGATCCGGCGACTGTCCGGGAGTTCCTGAGCAGAAATCCTTATCCTTTCACCGTCCTGATCGATACCAATCAGACGCTCATGGAAAGGTTTCAAATCTACTCCTTACCGACTACTTTTGTTATTGACAGTCAGGATCGGCTGGCCCTTCACCATATTGGAGCTCACGACTGGGACTCGGATCCGGTAGTGAACCGATTCGTTCAGTTGATGGGTCAATGAACCCGCCCTATTTTTTTCGCTGCATCAGCGAAACGTGCCGCAAAGAGTTTGATATCTCAGGCAAGCTCTATCAGTGCCCTGCCTGTGGCGATCTCCTGGATATTGAGTTTAAGTTTCCCGATTTTGCCCCGGATGAGTTGAAAAGTGTATTCCGGCAGAGACGGCTCTCCAATGATCGGCTGGATATCAGCGGCGTCTGGCGCTACCGCGAGCTTCTCCCTTTTGCCGAAGAGGATTTTTCTCAAATCGTGACTATGGGTGAAGGAAACAATCCAGTGCTGGATGCTCCGCACAGTGCCCAATACGTCGGTCTCAAAGGGCTTAAGGTTAAGCACCTGGGCTGGAACCCGAGCGGTTCCTTTAAGGATTACGGCATGACCGTGGCCATCTCCCAGGCCCGAAAGCTGCAGTCGCGCGCCGTAGCCTGCGCCTCCACGGGCAACACCTCGGCCTCTATGGCTGCCTACTGTGCGCGAACCGATCTGAAAGCCATTGTCTTCATTCCGGAGGGACAGATTGCCTATGGCAAGTTGTCGCAGACTCTCGACTACGGAGCAGTGACCGTGCAGATCAAGGGCGATTTCGATGCGGCCATGGCCCTGGTGCGAGAGCTTTCCGATGAAGCCGAACTGTACCTCATGAACTCGATTAACCCGTTTCGCCTGGAAGGGCAGAAGACGGTCATGGTCGATCTGTTCGATCAACTCGACTGGAAAATTCCCGACCGGATCATGGTTCCTGGTGGGAATCTCGGAAACAGCTCCTCCTACGGAAAGGCCCTGATGGAACTGAAGCAGCTCGGGCTGATTGCTAAAGTTCCCCGGATTACGATCATCCAGGCCAGCGGCGCCGATGCCCTTTACAGGACCCTGGTGACCAGTTCCAGAGAACTGGTCCCGGTTCAGGACGCCTGGACTTTGGCCAGCGCCATCAAAATCGGCCGCCCGATCAGTTGGAAAAAAGCGATGCGCGCGCTCAGTTTCAGCGACGGCTGGTGCGACAATGTCAGCGAGCAGGAGATTGCTGATGCCAAGGCGGTCCTGGGCCGGGATGGGATCGGTTGCGAGCCCGCCTCTGCCACCACCGTGGCCGGACTGAAAAAGCTCATGACGCTTTCACGAAGCAAAGGCCACGACGTCACGATTGATCCCGACGAGGACGTGGTCGCTCTTCTCACGGGGCATCAGTTGAAGGATCCCGAATACACGGTCAACTATCACCTGGACAATCTTTACGAGCACGCCCTCTACCAAAACATCCTCGTGGAGAAGTCAGGAAAGCTCACCTCCACTCATTCCAACAGTCCTGTTGTGGTCGAAGCAGACAAGCGGCAGATCCTGGAGCTCCTGGAGCTGTCCTAGTTCCAAGTTCCTAGTTCCAAGTTCCAAGCTTCGCAGCTTGCTCTATTCCCTCTCTTGGCTCTCAGCTTGATCTTGGAACCGACAGCCTCAACGATATGTTATCCTGTCCTCAAGGCAGTAATCTTAACCACTCGAAACGGAGAATCAATGAGACCGACCACTCTTGGCCAGTTGAAACGTGAGAGAGGCGTGCCCAGCTGTTTCCGATCAGTGAAGGATGAGGTCCGCCAAAACCTCATTTGTAAGCTCAGGCGCAATGAGAGGCTTTTCCCCGGGATCGTGGGATACGAAGAGAGCGTTATTCCCTCGATTGTCAACGCCCTACTGTCCCGCCATCACCTGATCCTTCTGGGACTGCGAGGGCAGGCGAAAAGCCGAATTCTGCGGGCTGTTACGGAATTTCTTGACGATGAGATTCCCTGTGTCGCCGGATCGGAGATCAACGACGACCCCTTTTTTCCCATCAGCGCATACGCCAGAAAGCGAATTGCCGAAGAGGGAGATGACGTGCCGATCACCTATGTATCACGTGAGGAGCGCTACGTCGAAAAGCTGGCGACTCCGGATGTCACCGTGGCCGATATCATCGGAGACCTTGATCCCATCAAAGCGGCCAAGAGCGGAAGGGAGCTTTCGGCTCACGAGAATATTCATTTCGGACTCCTGCCTCGGGCCCACCGGGGCATCTTTGCTATCAATGAGCTCCCCGACCTGGCGCCCAAGATCCAGGTGGCGCTTTTCAATATCATGCAGGAAGGGGACGTGCAGATTAAAGGCTTCCCGATCCGACTGCCCCTTGATGTGATGATGGTGTTTTCGGCCAATCCCGAGGACTACACAGCGCGGGGGAAGATCATTACTCCTTTAAAGGACAGAATCGGTTCGGAAATCAGGACTCACTATCCGGAGCAGATCGAAGACGGCATCCAGATAACCGTTCAGGAGTCTTGGCTCCGGCGGGGAGACGATCGGCAGATGCTGATTCCCGATTACATCCAGGAAATCGTGGAGTGGGTGGCCTTTCACGGACGCCAGGATAATCGAATTGATAAGCGTTCAGGCGTCAGCCAGCGGCTGCCGATTACCTGTCTTGAGAATGCTGCCAGCAATGCTGAGCGCCGGGCACTCGCAGCCGGAGAAGATAGGGCGGTGGTGAGAATCTCCGACATCTACGCTTCCATCCCTTCCATCACCGGAAAGCTCGAACTGGAATATGAAGGAGAGTTGAAGGGCGCCGATGCCATCGCCCGCGAGCTGATCCAGGCTTCCGTACTGCGGACTTTTAAGAAGCACTTCCAAAACCAGGATTTCGACCAGATTGTCCAGTGGTTTAACCTCGGCGGAGAGCTTAAGGTGAGTGATCAGACTCCCGCCTCCGAATATCTGCGAAAAGTCCAGGCTATCCAGGGCCTGGAGGAAGTAGTCGGCCGTTTCAAGACTTCGCGAAGAGGCGAAGCCGAAAAGGCCGTTTCTTTGGTGGAGTTCGTTCTGGAGGGGCTGTATGCTCACAAAAAGCTCAGCCGTAATGACGAGCGCGGGTATTTCAAGGAAGCCGACGAGATGGGTGAGGATTTCTTTGGGGATTTTCCACAGAACCGAAAAAGTTCTTTTAACTGACCGAAGAGATATGAGCAGATTTCGCTACACCAAGTACATTCCAAACCCTCTGGATAGCATCGATCTGCAGTCGCTGATGGATCAGCTCAAAGATTTTTTCCTGCAGAGCGGGTTCTACTCACGTTTTTATCCCTCCAGCAGTTCGGATCAGACATTGGAGGACCTGTACCAGGCTCTGGCCGAGATCCTGTCTGAGAATGATTCCCTGCCGGAGGAGTGGCGCGAGGCCCTGGAACAATATGCCGAAAAGTTCCCAGATGGCCGCTTACCCGAAGACGTCCAGGATTTTCTCAATCAATTGATCGAGCGGCTCATGCAGGAGGGCTATCTGCGGGCTTCGGAAGAAGGTCTGGGAAAGCCTCCCCGGGAGGGCGAGGGGAGCGAGGGAAATCCGACTCGCAACGTCAAGTTCGAACTGACTGACAAGAGTATCGACTTCCTAGGGTACAAGACACTGCGCGAGCTGATGAGCTCGAAAGGACGCAGCAGCTTTGGGCGTCACCAAACTTTCGAGCTTTCCACGGGGGTGGAAGCCGATGCTCATAGCCGCCCTTACGAGTTCGGGGATACGTTGAACCTGGATGCCGGCGCTACGCTAATGAATTCAGTCCGCCGCGAGGGTCTTGGAGTGCCCTTGAACCTGGAGTACAGCGACCTCATGGTCTACCAGAGTGAGTACCAGAGTTCCTGTGCCACGGTGCTGATGCTGGATTGCAGCCACAGTATGATTCTCTATGGCGAAGATCGCTTCACGCCGGCCAAGAAGGTGGCTCTGGCGCTGGCTCACCTCATCCGCAGCCAATTTCCGGGGGATTCGCTGGAAGTTGTGCTCTTTCACGATTCCGCCGAGAAGATTCCCCTGGGCAGGCTGGCTTCCGTAAAAGTTGGCCCTTATCACACCAACACGTGCGAAGGACTGCGCCTGGCCCGGCGCAGTCTCATGGGGCAAAAAAAGGATATGCGCCAGATCATCATGATTACGGATGGGAAACCATCAGCCATTACGCTGCCCGAGGGGAGGATTTATAAAAATCCCTTCGGCCTGGACCCCATGATTCTGCAGGAAACCTATGCGGAGGTCGCGAATTGCCGCAAAGCGGGTATTTTAATTAACACCTTCATGCTTGCGCGGGACTACTATCTGGTCGATTTCGTCAAGAAGGTCTCGCAGATCTGCCGGGGCAAAGCTTACTTTACGACCACCGTCAATTTAGCCAATTACATCCTGATGGATTTCATGACCAAAAAGACGAAGACGGTCCACTGACATTCGTCAGGTTTTTCCCGGTACTCCATTTTTATTAATATGCGTGCTATGCGTTCAAGAACACGAAAAATAAAGGAACCTGAGCTGGGCGAAACCGTGCAGCCTGGAGAGGGAGAGGACCCGAGCCCGGAACTGGTCGAGTCTCTGTTCAAGCACAAGGAGGAGGAACTCCCTCCCGAAGAGCAGACCAAACTCGTCAGGCTCGACCCCCTTCGCAAATATCTCCTGGAGATCAGCCAGTTTGAGCCGCTCTCTGCGGAGGAAGAGCGCGAGCTGGCGGTCCGCTATCTCGAAGAGGGCGATCAAGCGGCCGGATATCGGCTGGTCACTTCCAATCTGAAGCTGGTCGTGAAGATCGCCATGCTTTATCGCCGTGTATACATCAATGTCATGGACCTGATTCAGGAAGGAAATATTGGCCTGATTGAGGCCGTCAAACGATTCGATCCTGACAAAGGGGCGCGGCTGCCTACCTATGCGGCCTGGTGGATCAAGGCCTATATCATCAAATTTATTCTGGACAACTTCCGGATTGTCCGTGTGGGGACAACCAACGAACGGCGCAAGTTGCTGTTTAACCTGCGCAAAGAAAAAGAGAAATTGCGCCTGCAGGGGATTGATCCGACCCCTCAGCTCATTGCCAAGAGGCTGAACGTCAGTCCGGAGGAAGTGCAGGCGGTCGAGCATACCATCGAGTCGAGCGATCTGAGCCTGGATGATCGAGCCGGCACGGACGACGATTCGATTCGATATCTGGACACTCTGGTGGCGACCGGCGAGTTGATTGACGAACAGATCGCCCGCGGAGAGCTTCAGCGCCTGTTCAACGAAAAGATTCAGGAATTCGCCGAGACACTCAACGAGAGAGAGCGCGTCATCCTGCAGGAGCGGCTCATTGCCGAGGATCCGAAAACCTTGCAGGAAATCGCGGGCCGATTCGGAGTCACGCGAGAAGCCATCCGGCTCAGCGAAAAGGCCCTGGTTCAAAAAATAAAATCCTACATGCAGGAGGCCCTGAGGAAGGTTACGGACGTCGAATTCAACCTCATCGGCTGAAGCCTGCAACTTCTGCTATCAAGCTGCGTCTGAAGGATTGGCCCGCAGAGTTCATCTTCTGGCCAGAACCTGAATTGAGGTCACTGAATACTTACATTGAGACTGTATTTTTTTCTTGACTCCAGGAAATAGGGGCGTATGATTACCGTTTTTTGACGTAAAGGAGGATCGCGATGGCAGAAAAGATCAGCAAAACAGCGCGCGCAAGCATGAATCAGAAGGGTAACGCCGGTACGGCCCGTCTTTGTCCGCAGTGTGGTACCGCTCTGGTGGCCACGAAGGTGATTCGAAGCGCCAGCCAACCCGGTGGAATGTACTGGGTGTGCGCGAAAGACAATTACCGCGCCAAGACGCGCTAGTGCTTCGTAACATAAATAAGTGCGCAATCGCTGGAGGCGATTTGACCCGTCTTCAGCGTTGCTCGTCAGTTGCCTATTCCCGATAGGCGCCTTCCTCGCGCCTCGCCATCAGACCGCACCCATAGGGTACCCGGCTCGCGACGATAGCACACTTATTTATGTTACGAAGCACTAGATATTGACCGCTGACCTGCTGACCGCTGACCATCTTCGAAGGGGTCAGTGGTCAGTTCATACTTACAGCACCAGCATAGCATCCCCGTAGCTATAAAACCGGTAGCGATGCCGTATCGCCTCACGATAGCACTTCTCAATCAGTTCCCGCCCCGCGAAGGCAGAGATCAGCAAAAGCAGCGTCGATCTCGGCAAATGGAAGTTCGTGATCAGTCCCTGCACCGCTTTGAAATGAAAGCCGGGATAAATAAAAAGATCGGTCCAACCGTTGCCGGGAACGATCCGGCCTTTTTTTAACATCAGGTGTTCAAGGACTCGAGTGCTGGTCGTACCCACTGCAATGACTCTACCTCCGGTCTCCATCTGCTCCCGGATCCGGGCCGCCGTCTCCTCTGAGATTTCATACTCTTCCGCCTCCATCTGATGCTGTTCTACTTTTTCTGAAGCAATCGGTTTGAACGTGCCGTAGCCGACATGCAGCGTGAGCCTGCAATACCTGAGCCGGGTCAGGAGGTTGGGAGTGAAGTGCAGACCTGCCGTGGGAGCCGCCACAGAGCCGCGAGCATGCGCAAAGACGGTCTGGTATCGATCGCGATCCTCTGGTAAGCCCTGGCCTGGCCGGCGCTCGATGTAAGGGGGTAAAGGCACCTCCCCCAGCCTTTCAATCCAGCTCCAGAAGTCACCGGTGTATTCAAATCTCAGGAGCCGCTTGGCAGAGGCTGCCTCATCCATCAGCTCCGCCTCCAGTTTTCCGCTTTCGAAAATCAGGCGGGTGCCGCTTCTGACTCTTCTTCCCGGTTTCACCAGGGCTTCCCACAGATCGCCCTCACGGCGGCGCAGCAGCAGCACTTCAAGGCGGGCTCCCGTACTCTCTTTCACAGCTTGCAGGCGAGCCGGAAAGACGCGGGTGTCGTTTAGTACCAGTAAATCCTGCGGAAGGATGAGAGAGGGCAGGTCAGCGAATCGGTAATGCTCAATCCTGGCCGTCTTTTTTTCAACCACCATTAGCCTGGACTCATCTCGCCTGAAGGACGGACACTGGGCGATCAACTCAGCCGGGAGGTCGTAGTCGAAATCCGAGATTTTCACCGATTCATTCTAACTCAGCGTGTTTTCGGGATGGTCCTGACCCGGTTGATGCGACATTGCCGACAGTGAATAATAGGGCAAGATTTCAACCAAAGGAGGTTACATGAAATACCTTGAGTTCGTGGTCATTGTTAGCCTGCTGCATTCCATTGCTTCTGCGCAGCCGGAAGTCCCGGTGAACCAGTGGCGGGACAAAACCATCATGTTGATTGGCGCCCACTCGGACGACGATTTCAGATCTCATGGCACGCTGGCCATGCTTCAGGCCAACGGAAACGAAATTTACATTGTGACGCTGACAACTGGAAACGTCGGTACTCAGGACCCAGATCTCTCTCGATTTGAGTTAGCCCAGATCCGGCGCAATGAAGAAATTGCGGCCCTGGCCGAGCTGGGAATTCCGGCAGACCACTATATCAACCTGGGCTATGATGATGGACTCCTCGAGTTCGCCGATCGACTGGAAGTCGTCGGAAAGCTGGTCCGCGAGATCCGCCGGATTCGCCCCGACGTCCTCTTTGCGTTTGATCCCGGCCCAAACTACCAGAGGTGGCATAAGACAGACCATCGGGCAGCCGCTTACCTGGCCGCAGACGCGACACGAGCCGCCATGTGGCGTCTCTTGTTTGAAGGACAGATTATTCAAGAGGGCCTAAAGGCATACCAGATCCCTGAATTCATGTTCTACGACAGTCCGGAAGAAGCGGTCAACACCTGGGTGGATATCACCGACTTCGCCCAGAAGAAAGTCAGGTCTGGCATGAAGTATGTCAGCCAGTGGGGCCCCGGCTGGGAAGACTACAAAGGCCCGAATCTTTCCGAGCAGGAAGCAAAGGACATGGAAGAAAGAATCCGCCGCCGGCTGAATAGGCGTGAGGGCAAGGTCGTCGAGAGCTTCCGGTACTACAAAGGAATGCCCGACAGCATGGGGCGGGATTAATGGGGGGTCAGGTCC
>JBOGJG010000439.1:0-1556 GCA_050747825.1 Acidobacteriota bacterium
GTATATGGGACGGTCAGAGAATCCAAAGGCGCGCGCTGGAGGATGCGTCGATAGAGCTCGGTGTTGCAGTTGAGGAGCTAGATAACGAGGAGCTTGTTCCGAAGCTGATCCAGTTTTTATCCTCGCGCTATAGCAGTGAGTTGCTACGCAACAGATTATCCGATCTATGCGGCATATTACGCACACTGTGGGGGTGGCTCGGATCTCTGATCCAATGCGCAATTGTCGTTGGTGTGATGTGGTCTACTGAATCTGGACACCGAGTTAAGGCTGTAAAATGCCATAACGAGGTGAAGCATGCCAACAGAAACGAGAAACAGACGCAGTTACACGGAAGAGTTTAAGCGAGATGCTGTGGCGCTGGTGACCGAGCAAGGTTACAAGATTTCGGAAGCGGCGCGGAGCCTGGGGATCAACAGCAACCAGCTGCAGCGCTGGAAGCGGATGTTTGCCGATGAAGCGGCGGGCACGCGGCTGAGCGGTGATGAGCGAGAAGAGTTGAAGCGGCTTCGCAAAGAGGTCCGCCAGCTGCGGATGGAGAAGGAGATTTTAAAAAAAGCCAGCCAGTACTTTGCGAAGGAAATGAAGTGAAGTACGGCTTTATTCGTGACCAGGCGGATCATTATCCGGTGAAGCTGCTGTGCGAGATGCTCAACGTTCAGCGCAGCGCCTGGTACGACTGGCGAGACCGCCCCGGCAAGGTTGTTGTGGCTGAGGAGCTGACCCTGAGGCGGCGCATGAAGGAACTGTTTGCGGCCTCTCGAGGCAGCTTGGGTAGCCGCACGATGATGAACAACCTGCGCCAGGAGGGTTTTGAGATCGGCCGTGAGAAGACGCGTCGCCTGATGAAGCAATTGAATCTTAAGGTGAAACACAAGCGCAAGTACCAAGTTACGACGGACAGCAAGCACCGGCTGCCGGTGGCGGAGAATGTCTTGGACCGCGACTTCCAGCCCTCGGCACCGAATCAGGTCTGGGGAACCGATATCACCTTTTTGTGGACGCAACAGGGCTGGATTTACCTGGCCGTGGTGATCGATCTGTACTCGCGCCGTGTCATTGGCTGGTCGATCGACCGGCGCATGAAGAAAGCATTGGTGATCCGTGCCCTGATGATGGCGATCAACCTGAGAAAGCCCCCGCCGGGTCTGATCCATCACTCCGACCGCGGCAGCCAGTATGCCAGCCATGCTTACCAGGCTTTACTGAAGCAGCACGACATGATCGGCAGCATGAGCCGCAAAGGAAATTGCTGGGACAACGCGCCGGTGGAGCGCTTCTTCAGCAGCCTGAAACGGGAATGGACCGGCGATCGCTTGTACCGGACTCGCGAAGAAGCCATCGCTGACGTGCGTGAATACGTGGCCGTGTATTACAACTCGAGGCGTCTGCATTCGACCCTCGGCTACACGACACCGATGGAGTACGAAAAAACTCTTAACAAAGTGTCCGGAAACACTTGACCACTACATTCCGATGTTTATCCACGTGACGTCATCGGCCAAAAGAGCGAAACAGCGGTCCATGTCGCCCCGAGCGGCCGCGTCGTAGAAGTT
>JBOGJG010000440.1:0-3782 GCA_050747825.1 Acidobacteriota bacterium
AGTCTGAGATGGCCAAAACTGGAGAGAAAGCGGAAGCCGATCCCGACTAATACTAATCAAATGTTCTTCAGTGATTTCAAACCAGCTCTTACGCATGAGAACGCACGCGACGGATCCACCCTGGTGGCATCCGTGGCTTAATCGATCGGGATGACACGAAAAACCCATGAGTCTTCAGTAGGTGGGCTTTGTGCCGTCAGGAGGATGCGGGTCAGGTGAGAGCCCCAGACACGTTCCAGCCTCCTGTCCTCCAGCGGGATCTCTTCGGTTGTGACTGAGAGCTTTTGCGAATCGTACTCAATGGCGAGGCTGGACTGTTCGCCGGATTGGGAAGGGGTCGTTCTCAAGGTCAGTTTTCCGGGTTCCACCAGAGCGACCTCACAGGGCGTCATCAGGGTGAGGGTCAGCTCTGAGGCGGGATCGCTCAGGCGGTAGCTGTCCACCAGCTCGATCTGCTTCCCCCGCTCCAGCCGGAGGGTGCGCCTCCACTCGCGTACGCCCGCCTCAGAAGGATATGCGCTGGCAATATCGAGGGAAAACTGCGCGCGGCTGTCATCCGCCTGATAGGAAACGTCTCGAGCCGCGAATTCTCGCCCGTTCTCCTGCATGACCCCGCCGATCGTGGGCAGATTGTGATAGCCGGACTGCATGGTCCAGATCTCGTAGCGCCTTGAGCTGAAGGTCTGAGCGGTGTAGGTCCCCACACCGGCATCGATGATGGCGGGCCGGCCATCGACATACACGATAAAGTTGCCGACGTCATTGTGATTGTGGCTTTCGGCATTGTGCCCGCCCTTGGCGGCCAGGTAAAGCCCTTCAGAAGACCCGCCCTCGGAGTGGGCGACCATGACCTGAATTTCGGGAAGCCACACGTCACGCAGCAGGGGTTCAGCCGCTTCGGCGCTGAGCAGCTCGGAAAGATTGAACAGCGCGTGGAGTTGGCGTCCAATGCTCCCGCCCCCGGAAACCGCGCTTTTGCCAACGCCCTGCCGGGCCGCCGCGAAGGCGCCAAAAGCCATCATCTGCCGGTCGCCGATTCTTTGCCCGTAGCGAAAAACGAGATCGGCCGCCACGTTTACCCGGGCCGAAGCGTCGGCAAAATTGATGAAATAATCCTCATCGATCTGGACCCGGTAAATGTATCGGCCGATGTTCTGAACCAGGGGATCGGTGTAGATGCTCAGGGCGCCGCCGGTGGCGCTGTGCAGAAGCTCCAGGCAGTCGAAAAGAGAGCCGCCCGCCCGGCCCCAGTAGCCCGGACCTTCGTCGCATCCGCCATCGGCCGGGTAGTAATTGAGAAAATTATCGAGACTCCTCAGGATCTTGTGAACGGCAGAGATGTGGCGCTCATTATTTTCTTCCAAAGCAGAACGGCCGTGAGCCAGTTGGAATTGACCCAGGGATTCCAGTTGTTCACCCGGCGGCCTGAAAATCCCATCCACCAGAAGTCCTCGCGCTCCCAATTGGGCGCCAGAATGCGCCGATCGACTTCCAGGCGGATGCGCTCGGGGATCAGCGGGGAGACTTCCTCGAGCTGAGGTCCGAGCAGGTAATGGGTCCAGGCCAGGAGCGCGCCGGTCTCGGCGGCAAAAAGATCCACCGTCGGCTCGGAGATGTCCGGGAGACCTGCTCCGGCCTTTTGCAGCCCCAGATGCGCCGGAACGCCCCAGTAAGTCTCCTCGCAGGTGGCCCAGATGCTGTTGACGATGACGTCAATGAAGCGCCCTTTTCCCTCCATGCACTCGGCCAGGACCAGATCGGCCAGCCTGTCCCGGCGCTCCCGCCGAACCCCTTCGTAGTTGCTGCGATTGCCGGTGCGCGCATACTCCAGAAATAAACTGGCGGGAAGGGGCGCCCAGTCATAATCGAGCGCCTCTTCTCCCAAACGGATGTGGGCCTCCCGCACCGGCCGGGGCAGCTTCTGCCAGCCCTGGCGCTGGGCGGCCGCAGGAAACGGATGCCAATTTTCAAGTGGAACCAGAATTTCGCCCAGCCGGTCGCGGGTATACGGCCCGCTCAAGAGATTTCTCGGCTGCGATTCCTGAGCCAACAGCGGAGCGCCAATAATGAACAGAAACAGTAAGATTACGATGACTTTATCATAAATGCGCGAGGGAAAAGATCAAGACCAAAAATCGCCAGGGGGGCTGGGGTGGGGGTGCTCGCCTACGTCGGAATTCCACTCGATGGCTACGGAATGGCGAATCCCCGTGGCGTAGCGATAGCCGTCTTCGACCTGGTCCTGGCCGGGGCGGTCGGCATCAAAGCGCCAGACTCCGACCTGCCGCTCCAAATGAGGACAGGGGTCCATCCCCGGAGATCCTGGAGTGCGCATCTGCTCCTGACAGGCATTGGACGGCGCACCGACGTCCACGTAGATGTGGCCCGCGTCATCGAAAGCAAACGGCTTCACCGCGTGGGGAGACTGCTCCAGAAAGCCTTCGACAATCATTTCCGGCTGCTGCTCGGGCAGCAGCTCACCTTCGCGGAGCCTGTAGCGCATCACCGCTGTGTCCGAGGCAAAATAAAGATAGCCGTCTCGGATTCCGATCCCGGTGCCCGGAAATTCGCCGAATCGCTCGATGACATCCGCCCGTCCGTCCCCATTCGTATCCCGCAGGGCGACGATGCCATGCCCGTCCTGCAACCGGCGCAGCGCGACGTAGACATCGCCGTTGTCACGGACAGCCAGATGGCGCGCCACGCCCAGGTTGTCCGCAACCACCAGCGCCGCAAATCCTTCCGGCAACTGGAGGCCGCCGTTGTCGGGATCAGGCGCGGGCAGATTCTCCGGCGCGGCCGTACCGGCTTCTTCTTCCGGCAAGAGGGCCTGGTCAGAGGCGGTTTGACAAGCCCACAACAAACTCGAAAGCAGGGCAAACAAGATCAGCTTGGTTTTAAGTGAATTGGCTTTCATCAATGAGGTATTAAAGAAACCGCACCAGGATTGGCAATTCCCGCCATCATTCAGTCGTCCAGTCTTCCGCCGGCGAGCAGGGCGAAGTGCGAAGGTCGAAGTGCGAATTACGAATTATTTAGCAATTACACTTCCTACTTTGAACTTCGTACTTCGCACTTGGAAATGGCTCCCCGACCTTGACGTTTTTCGAACCGTCCAGGTGCAGTTCCTCCGGGGCAGTCTAATTTTACTTCCGGGATTCGCTTGTTTGCTTCACGGATTTGCTTGTTTGTTGTTACCTTCTTCTCGAATTAAGCGTCTCCAGATCTATGCGAAAGCTCTAGTTGTGAGGCTTCACTAAATTTTCTCCAGAATTTTTCTGGACAACGCCACATGAGAATGGTAGAAAAATAACAAATAGCAAAAAATCTGGCCGAGCCGGTAATGTTCGCTCGGAATAATGATTGATTTTCCGTCCCTCCCACGCCCGATTCGGCCTTGAGAGGTCAAAATAGGAACTTAGACAAATCGGGGGGCAAAGCTTATGAAGAGAATTGGATCCTTCTGGAAACTCTTCCTTCTATTCTTTTTAACTATAAGTGCTTCAGGCGTTCAGCTTCCAAGCTCAGGTGTCTTCTCTCTCAAACCCTTGTTGTCAGAGGGGGATTACGCACCGGCCACAGGCGGAGGTAGATTTGCTGGCTTTGGTCAGCTCTCTCTAAACGACCAAGGTGTTCTTGTCTTTAATGCTAGTGTAGTGTCTCATAAACGACTGGAGTTATTTTTTGCTTTTTCTTGAGCGCGGCAGCGTGCAACCGGGCTGGATCTGCTCCAACGTTTGCCGACAGCGTTTCAACTTCTCCACGATCGATTCGACCGTTGC
>JBOGJG010000441.1:0-1313 GCA_050747825.1 Acidobacteriota bacterium
ATCGATCCGATCTGGAATAGAGTCTCAGACGTGACTGGCGTACCCTCCTCGACGTCCCGGTAGCCATAAGTGCTCACTCGGAGCGGCCCGGTCCGGGATGTGAGGGCCAATGCAAGGCCCGGTGTACCTGACCGACTCATTTCTTTCGCTACGAACTCGTCGATGCGAGAGAATGCCGCATCCAAATTCGGTGGTGCCTGCTGTGCCGCCAACGAAGGGGCGTAGAGAAGAACAGATACCAGCGTCGTAAATAGCGCTCTCATGATCTGCAACCCTCCGTACAATAGGCTAGGCTGACCCCGCTAACGTCGGCCACCAGAACACCGCACTGCGAGAATCAAGGCGGGACGTGGCCTCGCTGTACTGTTCCCACTTACCTAACATCTTTCGGGCACAACGCTGCAGCGAGCGATCTAAAAGGCCGGCTAACGGAGTGCGGCTAAGCTGCGCCGCCATACTCGACAGATCACAAATGGAATTCTACCACAGACGACGGGCGGCGCCAGCTTCAGCCGCGTGTTAGGCGGCGCCATTTACGGATTCTTCTTGAGAGCCCGAAGCTGACTCACCAAGGACTGATATTGGTAAACGGCTTTGAGAATCTCCTTTGTAACGGCGATACCCGCCTCAACCTCCGGCTGACCAACTTGATTGTACTCCTGAGATTCGATATGCGCAGCATCATTGCCAAGCAGCCGCAGGTCATGCATGGCGTCGAGAAGTTCCTTAGGAAGGACGACCTTCCCTCCGAGAACAGTGAGACGATCCTTGAGAGTATTTCCAGTGGAGCCCCTGTCCCGACAGAGCTCTTCAAGCGTCTTTCTTACCATGATGGCGCACGCGACGTAGCACTGATTCGCGTGGCACGTGAGCGCCTCCTCGAACGCTGTCACGACGTTGGGAGGAATGTTGGTAGTATCGAAATCGATACGCTCGGCGGGATAGGAAATGATCAATTTGTTGTTGCCATATACGAAGAAGACGTGTGCTCTGCACGCGCCATTCGGGCAAAGACGGTGGCCGAGAGCAAAGCTGGGCGGAATATGAATATCCGAGATATTGGGCAGAGGCTGAAACGTGCCCAGTTGCCGACAAGCGGGGCACCGAAGGCTGACCGTCGTGCCGGAGGAGGGATTGAATGACGGCGCTTTGATAATCAAAGAGATCCTCCAGCCTCAGGCGCCGCCTAACGAAAAGGATCAGTGGCGGAGGGCCGATACGCAAGACCTGACGCTGCTCGGGAAGTAGCCCGGCCCTCCGTCCACTGCATCCGCGTGTTGGGCGGCGACGAAGCTCGATGCCTGCTCGACGGG
>JBOGJG010000442.1:0-47795 GCA_050747825.1 Acidobacteriota bacterium
AAAAACGCAAAACGCAGGACCTGACCCCACCTTCATTGTGGAGCTATCCTCTTTCCAACTCGAGACCATCGACCAGTTTCGATGCGATATCGCTCTTCTGCTCAATATCACGGCGGACCACCTGGACCGCTACCCGAGCTTTGAGGAGTACGCCCGCGCCAAAGAGAAGATCCTGGCCAATCAGACTGCCCGAGACTATGCCGTCCTGAATGCCGACAATCCGGGGACCGCAGGTCTCGCCGGCAGGCATAAAGCGCCGGTGCTCCTTTTCAGCCGTAAACAGACTTTAAAGGAGGGCGTCTTTGTTGAAGACGGCCAGGTCGTCGTTTCCTGGCAGGGCCACTGGCATCCTGTCCTACCGGTGAGCGATGTCCGTCTGAGAGGCCTTCATAATCTCGAAAACGTCCTGGCTGCGACCGCCGCCGGCTTCCTGGCCGGTCTGCAACCGGCGCAAATGGCCGAGACGCTGAAGACCTTTGCCGGGGTCGAGCACCGGCTGGAGTTCGTAAGGCGAATCCGGGACATTGCTTTTTATAACGATTCCAAGGCGACCAACGTGGATTCGGCGGCCCAGGCCCTGCAGGCATTTGAGCAGCCTCTGATTGTGATCATGGGAGGCCAGGACAAGGGCGGGGACTTTCGGGCGCTGGAGCCGTTGATGTCTTCAAGAGGTGTAAGGCTTTTGATCGTGATCGGCGCCGCCGCCGAAAAAATCCTGGCGGCGCTGGGAAGTATCGTCCCCACGCTGCGCGCCGGCGACATGCAGGAGGCGGTCGAATCCGCCTTCCGAAATGCGCAGCCAGGAGACATCGTTTTGCTGGCGCCCGCCTGCGCCAGCTTCGACATGTTCGACAACTATGAGCATAGGGGGAGAGTTTTCAAGGAGATTGTGGGGGGGCTAAAATAACATGAACCGAAAAATACCTTACGACCGCGGGCTGATGCTGATCGTCCTGGCCCTGCTGGGCTTTGGGCTGGTGATCGTCTTTAGCGCTTCCAGCGTGGTTTCCAAAGAGATTTACGGCTCACAAACCCACATCTTCACGCGCCAGTTTATTTCGGTTGTGCTTGGATTGCTGCTGCTTTTCCTGGCCATGAAGATCGACTATCACACGTACGCCAGGCGCACCGTTATTTACGCCATGCTGATTGGGGCCGGCGCGTTGCTGATTCTTCCCTTGCTTTCAGCCGAGACAAATGGCGCCCGGCGCTGGGTCAGCCTGGGTCCCGCCAACTTTCAGCCGTCCGAGCTGGCCAAGCTGGTGATCATCTGTTTCACGGCTTATTACCTGGTCCGCAAGAAAGATGAACTGAACACCTTCAGGACTGGGCTGCTGCCTTATCTGGGGGTGCTGGGATCGATCGTGCTCCTGATTCTGCTCGAGCTTGACCTGGGAACCCCGGCCTGCATCGTCCTGACCGCCGGAGTCCTGCTCTATCTCGGAGGCCTGGATTACCGCTACTACCTGGCCTGTGTGCTGACGGCGGGCCCGCTCTTTTACCTGCTGGTCCTGAGGGTACCTTACCGCCGCAACCGCATCCTGGCTTTTATGGATCCCGGCCAGGACCCGTACGGCATGGGCTATCAGATCCGGCAGAGCCTTATCGCGGTTGGGTCAGGCGGCTGGAACGGCCTGGGATTTGCTGAAGGAAAGCAAAAGCTCTTTTTTCTACCCGAGCCTCACACCGACTTCATCTTTGCCGTGATCGGGGAAGAGCTCGGACTGACCGGCTGCGCCGCGCTGGTCGTGCTGTTCGTGCTGCTCTTCTGGCGCGGCATTCGCGTCTCCCTGCGGGCCGACACGCCATTCGGCACGTTCCTGGGGGTCGGCATCGTCTGCATGATCGTATTGCAGGCCTTTATCAACATGAGCGTGGCGATCAGCCTCATGCCCACCAAAGGAATCCCATTACCCTTCATTTCGGTGGGCGGATCTTCGATGCTGATCATGCTGATGGCCATCGGCGTTCTCCTGAACATTTCGCGGCACAGCCGGGGGAGCGAGGAAAGATCATGCTCATAACAAAGGTCCTCTTCGCCGGAGGCGGCACGGGGGGGCACATCTACATGGCAGTGGCGATTGCCCATGAGCTGCGGGAGCGAAACCCGCAGACCGAGATTCGTTTCGTGGGCACTAAACGAGGGATGGAGAAGAACATTCTGCCGCAACTGGGATTTGAGCTGCAACTGATCGATATCGGCGGCCTGAAGAATGTCGGCCTTTCCCGGATTGCTTCCACGCTACTGCGGCTGCCGGCCAGCCTTGTGGCCTCCTGGAAGCTGGTCAGGAGCTACGCCCCTACGGTGATCGTGGGCCTGGGAGGCTACTCTTCCGGACCGGTGATCGTCGCCGGCAAGCTGATGCGATTCCCCTGTCTGCTGATTGAACCGAATGTCCGCGCCGGCCTCACCAACCGATGGCTCAAGCCCTGGGTGGACCGGGCCGCCGTGGCTTTTGAAGAAACGGCCCGAGGCTTCGGTTGCAAGGCCCGCCTCACCGGCATCCCGATCCGGCGGGAATTTCATGCCATCCGGGAAGACGTCTCCAGCCAGGGACCGCTGCGCCTGCTCGCCTTTGGAGGAAGCCAGGGGAGCCATGCCATCAACCGCCTGCTGTGTGACGCGCTACCTCATCTTGCCGGCGGACGAGTGTCCATCATGCATCAGACGGGGCCTTCCGATTGGGAGTGGGTGCGCCAGCGCTACCGGGAGGCAGGGTTTGAGGCCGAAGTGATCGAGTTTATTGAAGATATGCCGGCTCGCTTCAGCCGCAGTGATCTGATTATCTCCAGATCGGGAGCTTCCAGCGTGGCTGAAATCGCCGCCTCAGGGCGGGCGGCCCTGCTGATCCCCTTTCCCCGCGCTGCCGACGATCACCAGCGCAGGAATGCCGAAGCCCTGGCCAAAAGAAACGCCGCCCTGGTCCTGGAGGAGGAGCAAACGTCTGGGCTCGAGTTGGCTACCACCGTCCTGCAACTGGCGGACGACCGCACTCGCCTGCGCGCCATGGCACAGTCTAGTCGAGCGTTGGCTCAGCCGGAAAGTACGGGCAAGGTAATTGAATTGATGGAGGAAATAGCGGCCACGGATTACACGGATTACAGGGATTAAGACTGATAATGCACTTTGGCAAATTCAAACACTTCCACTTTGTGGGCATCGGCGGCATCGGAATGAGCGGCATCGCTGAGATTCTGCTCCACCAGGGCTTCCAGGTCTCCGGCTCGGACGTGCAGGACGGCCCGATCCCGGAAAGGTTGCGCACTCTCGGGGCCCGCATTTTCATCGGGCACTGCGGCTCCAACCTCCGGGATGCGCAGGTCCTGGTCTTCTCCAGCGCCATCCGAAAAGAAAATCCGGAAATGGAAGCTGCCGCGGCCCAAGGAATCCCCACCGTCCGGCGCGCCGAGGTCCTGGGCGAGCTGATGCGCTTCAAGAAGGGCATCGCCATCGCGGGGACCCACGGCAAGACCACCACGACAACCATGGTGGCCCTGGTCCTGATTGAAGCCGGCATGGACCCTACCGTGCTGGTAGGAGCGCGTTACAAGGGCTTCGGAAGCAACGCCCGTCCAGGCCGCGGCGACTTCGTGGTGGCCGAAGCGGATGAAAGCGACCGCAGCTTCCTGCGCTTGTCACCCGTCCACACAGTGGTCACCAACATCGACTGCGATCACATGGATGAGTACCGCGACCTGGCTGACATCCAGGAGGCCTTCCGGCAGCATCTGGAGAGCATCCCCTTTTACGGCGCCATTGTGGCCTGCTTTGACGATCCCAACCTGCGGCCGCTCATCAAAAATATTCACCAGCGGGTGCTAACCTACGGCCTGAGTCCACAGGCGAATATTTCAGCGCGTGATGTGAAGTTGAGTCCACTGAGTTGCGCTTACGGCTGCTTTCGGAAGGAGGTGTTTCTGGGCCAGGTCGAATTGAATGTTCCCGGCCGGCACAATGTGCTGAACTCGCTGGCCGCCGTTGCTATGGGACTTGCTCTGGATGTCCCTTTCGACGCCATCCAGAGGGCGCTGGCCGGTTTCCGGGGAGCGGAAAGGCGCCTGGAATGGAAAGGAGAAAAGGCAGGAGTCTGGGTATTGGATGACTATGGACATCATCCGGCGGAAATCCGTATGACCTTGGAAGCCTGCCGGAGCTCCGGCCGCAGGATCGTGGCCGTTTTCCAGCCCCATCGATACTCGCGCACACAGTATTTAATGGACGATTTCGGCGCCTGTTTCGAAGACGCCGATCTCCTTTATCTGATGGACATCTATTCTGCCGGGGAAGAGCCTATCCCGGGAGTCACCGCCGGGAAGCTGGCCGGGAAGATCGGCGCCCACCGGCAGGTCCATTTTGTGCCCGACAGGCAGGCGCTGCTGCAGCAGCTTCAGACGCAGACCCGCGAGGGCGATCTGCTCCTGACGCTGGGGGCGGGCGATGTTTGGAAAACAGGGGAGGCTTTTCTTGAGCAAAATTAATCAGAACCGCAAATACAAGCAGGCCGCGTTGATCTCCCTCCGCCTTCTTTCAGTGGCCTTTCTGCTCTTCGTCCTCCTTTACTCGTTTTATTACATGCGGCATTCCCCCGCAGGCGCCGCTTATTTCCGTCTGGAGCAGCTTCACTATGAGGGACTGCAGAACGTCGATCGAGAGGCGCTGGATCGATTGGTGCGCAGCATCCTGCCTGAAAATCTCCTTTGGGCCGATCTGGACCGCTTGCGCGCCCTGGTGGAATCTGAATCGTGGGTGAAAAGCGCCACCATCCGCCGCCGCCTGCCCGACCAGATCTTCATCCATATCGAGGAGAGAACCCCCGCGGCAGTGGCGGCCATCGACAATGAGCTGTACGTGGTGGATGCGGAGGGGGTCCTGCTAGACCGCTACGGCTCCGGCTATGAGCAGCTCGACGGTCCCATCGTCCGAGGGCTGCGAAATACCGCCCGGGAGAACGCTCAGCAGGAGAACGCCGTCAGGATGGAGATTTACCTGCGCGTCCTTGAGGATTTCAAGACGCCTTCCCGCGATTTTTCTCAGGCCATCTCCGAGGTTGTGGTCCATGACCCCGAGCAGGTAGCGGTCGTCCCCGACGACGAAGCCGTCCCCGTTTACCTGGGCCACGACCACTTCGTCCGCCGGTTTCAGGCATTCCTTTCCCAGAAGGATCTCTACGACCAGCTCAAGGAACGGTACGGGATGATCGAATCGGTGGACGTCAGTTTCGAAAACAAGATCATTTTCCACAAGGGGGATAAGACGCTGAATTTTTAGCTATGAAGAAAAAGTGGCTCACGGCCGGAATTGACATAGGGACGACCAAGATCTGCTCCACGATTGCCCAGATCGAGGATGAGCGCATCGAGATCCTGGGTACGGGCTGGAGTCCTTCGCATGGGCTGCGCAGGGGAATGGTCGTCAACCTTTCGGAGACGATCGAGAGCATCAAAAGCTCTCTGGAAAAAGCTGAAGCCCAGTCCCAGACGATCGTCGAATCCGCCTACGTCAGCATTGGCGGAGCTTACATCCGCGGGATCAACAGGAGCGGGCAAACCGAAATCCGCGGCAAGAACGGCGAAGTGACGCCGGAAGACATCGACCGGGCCGTCGCCGCTGCCAAGTCCTTCGATCTGCACGAAGATTATGAAATCATCCATGTCCTCACTCAGCACTACACGCTGGACGGCCAGGAAGGGATCACCAATCCGCTGGGGATGAACGGACGCAAGCTTTCGGTCCACCTGCACGTGGTCGCCAACGCCTCGGCCGTCGTTCAGAATATCGTCAGTTCGGTGAACAAGGCCGGCGTAGTGGTCAGCGGGGTCGTGATGCAGCAACTGGCCTCCGCCGAAGCCATCCTGGATGCCGATGAGAAAGAGATGGGAAGCATCGTGGTAGACATTGGCGGAGGCACGACCGATATCGCGGTTTACGCTCAGGGCGGCATCCAGTATTCCGAGGTGCTTCCCCTGGGCGGAAACATGATTACCAGGGACATCGCCATCGGTTTAAAGACACCCCTGAACGAGGCGGAGAATCTCAAGAAGAACATCGGCAGTGTTTACCCGGAGAGCATCCCACCGGAGGAGGTCATCGAGATCAGCGAAGTGGGCACAGGGCGCCGGCGCACCGTATCCCGCCATCTCCTGTGCCAGATCATTCAGGCCCGCTGTGATGAGGTATTGAAAGCGCTCTGCAAAGTAATCCGCAATCTGGGGATGCCGCCCGATCTGATGACGGGCCTGGTTTTGACCGGCGGCGGTTCACTTTTGGACGGATTCGCCGACCGGGCCGAGGAATGTTTCGGGATGCCGGTACGCATCGGCTATCCCATTAATGTCGTCTCCGCCGATGACGAAGTCTTTCATCCCTCCTACTGCACCGGGCTGGGGCTGCTCAGTTATGCGCTCACTGTCCAGGGAACGGCGGCGGCGGGAGCTTCGGCCGCCATCGCCCGGACGACACCCGCCAGGGAGAGGATGAAAAATTGGCTGTTAGAGAAGATTTCATAGGAGGTTGCCATATGAATAATCCACTGAGATTTGAGGACGAGAACGATATCAAATTGTCATTCGACGAAGCTCCTCTGACCGGAGCAAGCATTAAGGTCATCGGCATTGGAGGCGCCGGCTGCAACGCTGTGGACCGGATGATCGAGTCGGGGATCGAGGGTGTTGAGTTTATCGCCGCCAATACCGACATCCAGGCCCTGCGACAATCCCGTGCCTCGATCAAGCTCCAGCTCGGGACCCGGCTCACCAGAGGTCTGGGAGCGGGGGCCGACCCGGAAGTTGGACGCAAAGCGGCCCTGGAAGACACGGAAAAAGCCATCGATCTTTTGGAGGGCGCCGACATGGTTTTCATCACCTGCGGCCTGGGCGGGGGCACCGGCACGGGAGGCGGCCCCATCATGGGCGGCCTGGCCGCCGAACTGGGAGCTTTGACGGTGGCGGTGGTGACCCGGCCTTTCGGCTTTGAAGGCAAGAAGCGGGCGCTTCAGGCCGAGCGCGGGCTCAACGAGCTAAAGGATGCCGTAGACACTGTCATCAGCATCCCCAATGAGAGGCTGCTCAGCACCGTCTCGCCGGGAACCTCTCTCTCCGATGCTTTTAAATTTGCCGACGACGTGTTGCGCCAGGCGGTCCAGGGAATCAGCGACCTCATCACGGTCCCCGGAGTCGTCAACCTCGACTTCGCCGACGTCAAGACCATCATGACCGGCATGGGACTGGCCTTGATGGGGACGGCCGTGGCCGAGGGAGAGGACCGCGCGTCTAACGCCGCCCGCCGGGCCATCAACAGCCCGCTGCTTGAAGATACGACCATCAGGGGCGCCCGCGGGATACTGATTAATATCACCGGCAGTCAGAACATGACCCTGCACGAGGTGGCTGAAGCCAGCCGCATTGTCCAGGACTCGGCCGATCAGGAAGCCAACATCATCTTCGGCTCCGTCCTGGACGAGCAGATGGGCAATAAGATCAAAATCACCGTGATCGCCACCGGCTTCGACTGCCCCAGGGAGGAGCCCCAACCCGAGCCGCCCCCGAGCCGGGAGGAGGAGCCCGCTCGGGAGGACACACACTGGCCCTTCTCGGCCCCCGAGAACGACGATCTGGACGTCCCGGCTTTTCTCCGCCGCAAATCGTAGTGTCCTGGTTCAGGATGGCCAATCTCTGCGTTCCCGGTCGCTCGGCCTGTGCGGCGTATATTCAGTACGCCTCCGCGACCTCCAGCTTTGGCTTGCCGTTTTTCGCGACATCCTCCCAATCGAAGAGAAGAAAATTACGGCCTTTGCTGTTCATGGCCACCAGCAAGCGGAGGGGAATTCCGGCCCCAGAGGAGTCGAAGTTACCTCGATCCCATCGGTCGAATCAGCGTTGCCCCGCACGACTTTCAAGACTTCTGAATGATCGTGCGGATTGCCGGGCGTTCCCTCCCGGCGATAGATGCGATACTCGCTGCGCTCCGAACGCTGATCCGTACAGACAATGTAGCCGGTCCCGTCGCGCAGGGAGTAGATTGCGATACCCTCCCTGTCGCCGGCGAAGCCCTCGGTCCCGAAAAGGGCCAACTCGCGATCGGCCTCAGGGTGGTCGGGGTCGGCGTGCCACTTGTGGATTCCGTGCCTCTCATCGGCGTAGTAGACATAACCGAGAGCATCATCCACGGCGATGGCCTCGATCTCTTTCGTGCCGCTGTATCGGCCGAATTCCCGGACCTTGACAGCCTGGACGCGGCCGCCGCCGTCGTCCTGCAGGCGATACTGCCACAAGTGGCCCTCGCGCGGGCCGTATTTACGACCGACAATGGCAAAGACGGCTCCGTCGCGGGGACGCCGGTAGAGCGCGATTCCCATGGGCGTCGCCCAATCCGCCGGCTGACCCTCAAACACCTTCAGTCCGCCTTCCGAAGAAACGTCGGTCAATTCACCGCCATCGGGAGGAACTCGGAAAACTCTCAGACGGCTCCGCATCCGTTCGGTGACGACAGCGATGTCGGCGAGCTTTCCATCCAGGAGCAGGCCATATTCGACGTCTACGTTGTTGGGACGGTCCAGCGGCCCCACCTTCTGGCGGATCTTCCCGTCCAGCCCAAAAACAAACAGGCTGCCGCCAGGGGCCTCAGCTTTATCCGTTCCCAGGACCAGGCTGCGAGACGGGTCATCCGGATCAATCCAGAGAGCCGGGTCGTCCGCGTCCACACCCACGGGCTGCGTGGCAAGCCGGGCCTGGCTATCAAGGGCGTGAGCGTCCGGCAGTGGTTCATCCTGTTCGGCTTTGGTCAGATCGCGCAGCGCCGCCGGGCGCAGGCGCTCGAGGCGCCGCCGGATCGACTGTAAAAGCTCGGTCTCTTCGGCGTCAATCCACTTCTGGGCTTCGCGAAGGTGCGTTTCCGCCTGCTCCGCCAGTCCCATATTTTCATAAAGCGCGGCCAGATCCACGTGGATCTCCCACGCAGAGGGGACGCGCTGCAAGGCTCTTTGATAAGCAACGACCGCCTCCTCCATCCTGCCCTGTTCCAGGTAGATTTCGGCCACGGCTTCCATAGGATCGGCCTGGTCGGGCTCGACCTGAGCCCACTGCCGGGCCAGGCGCATGGCTTCCTCACGCTTGCCGCCCTCCAGGTAGACACCGATTAACTCATCGTAGGAATCGGGATAGACCGGTTTGATTTCTATGGCTTGCCTGAACTGAGCGATGGCCAGCTCTTCATTGCCGAGTTCGAGATTCATAATGCCGGCCTCGACCAGGGCCTCGACGAACGTGGGGTCCAACTCGAAGGCTTTCTGAAATTTTTCCAGCGCCGCCTGAAACAGGGCCCTCTCGCCGGGCGGCCCAACCTCTCCCGGGTCAAACTCCAGGCCGAGAGATGAAGCGACTTCGCGGGGGTGATGGCCGCCCGCGAGCATCTCGTCCAGTTCCTCAGCCAGATCGACCAGATCTTCACCCTCTTCAAACAGGCGGATCGCCTCCCCGGGATCGTGGATGCTCTCATAGGCAAGAACGCCGGCCAGGTACTCCCGGTCCGACTCCGGATCTCCTTTGTCCAGCACCCAATCATCGATGACCCTGCCATCGACTGTCTTTGCCTCTAATTCGAGGCGCAAGCCGTCCATCTTCACCAGGGTGTAGCCGAACACGCGCTCGGAAATGACGGTCCATTCGCGTTCTCCGATGTAGCGCATGGGAGTCCCGCCGTTTCCATTGACGATATAGGTCACCGGGCGGCGGCCCTCTCGGCTGGCAATGGGCCGGCTGCGCTCATAGTTGTGGTCGTGTCCGTTAAAAACGATATCCACTCCATGACGCTCGAAGATGGGGTGAAGCAATCTTTTCAATTCCAACCGGCGCGACGTGTAATAGTTTCCGCCGGCGGTAAAAGGGGGATGGTGAAAGGACACGAATTTCCAGGAGGCCCGGGAACCCTGCAAGTCCTGGACCAGCCAGTCCAACTGCTCGCTCCCCTCCTTCATAAAATTGGGATTGGAGTTCAAGATCACAAAGTGGACGTTGCCGTAGTCGAAGGAGTACCAGGACTCAGTGCCGGAGGCTTCGCCGGGAAGCGAAAAGTACTCGAAATAGTGCTCGGCGTTTCGTTCATGATTTCCCAGAGTGGGGTAAATCGGGACGTGATCGATCAAATCGCGAGCGGGAGTGAAGAACAAACGTTCCCACTGGCTGTAAACATCCCCTCTGTTCACCAGGTCCCCGCACTGGAGGACGAGGTAAGGATCTTCGGAGGAAATGCGGGCGGCATTCGTGCGGTGCATGTGGGGACCGTTTTTATTGTCCCCGTAATAGACGAAGTGAAAGGGGGAATCGGCGCGCACCGCGGTCCGGAAGGTCCGATCCGGACTCGCATCGCTCCCGGAAAGCACCTGATAATGGTAAAGCGTCTCGACCTCCAGTCCGGTCAGGACGATTTCGTGAATCCGCCGCGGTTCCTCCTCTTCAGCCGTCGCGCCGTAGCCGGGCGTTCGTCCATACTGAACAATCCCCACAGTGGGTCGATCGCTTTCCCACATAATGGTGATCCCGTCGGTCTTCACATTCTGAAGATAGGGCCCTTTGACGATCTCGGCGCCGACCGGCGCTGGGATAAGGGCCAGTAGAAGCAACCTGTGAAGCAGTTTTGACATGTGTCTCATAATTAGCCACGGATTACACCATTACGCAAGCGGCCCTAGAAGTTAAACCGCAGCATGAACTGCATCTGGCGGTTGGTCCCGGTGCCGTAGGTGCGGTTGAAAGGCGCAACGATACGGCCGAAGTTCACGTTGGCCAGGTTGGCAATGGGCTGTCCCAGCGGAGTGCGGTTGAAGATGTTGAAGGCTTCGGCCCGCACCTGGATGCTGCGGTGCTCCGATAAAGCAAACTTCCTGGTCAACCCGACGTCGAACTGAATCATGGCCGGTCCGGTGATGACGTTCCGCCCCAGGTTGCCCCAGGTGCCCGGGGCCGGTCGCGCAAAAGCCTCCGGATTGATCCACTGCCCGGCGGTCTGGCCTCCCGGCGGAATTATTGGCACGCCCGGGACGCGGTCAGGTCGCTGAGGGCCGCCGTTGTTGCCGTCGAGCATATCTTTGGCTTTTCTCGATATCTGAATCAGTACCGGCCTGCCGGTACGCGCCTGCGTAATCCCGCTCAATTCCCATCCTCCCAGGAGTTTGCCGGCGACGCTGTCACTATCGAGAAAACGGCGTCCGGGGCCGAAGGGCAGCTCGAAGATCCAGTTGGTGGTCAGAGAGTGACGAATGTCGAAATTGCTGTTGCCCCGTTCGCAGGAGCGGCAATTCGCATTGTTGATTTGCTGACTCTCTCCTCCCCCCGTCGATCCCTCGTTGATGGAGTGAGACCAGATGTACTGGGTACCCAGGGAGAATCCATCCACGAGCTGGCGATGCAGCGAGACCTGCAAGCCGTGAAAGTTGCTGTTGGAGCCGCTCCCTTTCAGATCCACCCTGCCGAACTCAGGCAGGGGGCGCTCACCGGTGAGGGGATCGATGTTGTTGACAAAGACGCGATCCAGCAGCTTATGCCCCACACCGCCTATGTAGCCGACCTGCATGACGAGACTGGAGGGCAGTTCCTGCTGAACCGACAGCCCGAAGTTGATGGTGTACATGTCACGGTGATCGGCGGCTACCGCTCTGGGGCTGTCTGCAACCGCAGCAGCCAAGGGCAGCCAGGGCTCGATGGGGAAACTGAGGCCGGGCGCGTCGGCGGAGCTCAAGTCAATGCGAAGGGCGCTGCTTTCCATCGGTCCCAGTACATCGTCAAACTGTCCCGGCCCGTGGTAGATTCCGGCGCCGGCCCGGATGACCGTTTTATTATTGAAGGCCGCAGGCGCCCAGGCCAGGCCCAGGCGCGGGTCGAAATTATTGTTATCGGCGGAAAACCAGGGCGTACCCGGCGCACAGATTCCCCCGCACTCCATCCTGAATACGCGGTCCCGCCCCAGCACCTCCACCGGAACCGTGTAATTCTCATAGCGAAGGCCGAGGTTGAGAGTGAGATTGGGTCGCCATTTGAAGTCGTCCTGAATGTAGCCGAACATGTGCCAGCGACGTCCTCCCCGTATGGGAATGGCTTCGATTGAAAATCCATCCAACCTGTTATTGACCAAATCCTCGCGGCTTCCGAACTCGATGGCAAGGGGTTCGCCCTGCCCGAAGTTCACATGGATCCTGCGGACCTCTCCACCGACTTTCAAGTTGTGGCGTCCCCGGGTGACAGCCAGGTTGTCGACGAGCGCCACAGAGGTTCCGGCCTCCACATCCTGTGGAGACCCGACCAGATCCATAAAACCGGGGACCCCGACTTCGAAGTCCAGCGGGCCGGTCACTATTTCGACAACCGGGGCGCGGTTCATTCCCACTTTGAACTCATTGATCACTGTGGGCGTGAAAACTCTTTGCAGTTGAAGCGCCAGATTGAAGGGCTGAAAATCAACCGACTCCAGACCAATTCCCGCGTCCTCAGGGCTCTCGGTAAAAGCATCATCTATGCTGAAGCGGCCGTAAAAGGTGGTCTTCTCGGAAAACTGATGGTCAAAGCGGACCATGAAAGCGTCTTCCCTGGCCCTCAAAAACCTGGCCGCTACCAGTTCATCCACGTCCGGATGGTCGGTGGGAAGAGTTCCCGTGGGGTAGGCCCGGACAATATCGGCAAGGGCCGGGGAGGTCGCGATGACGCGCTCGCGAAACTCGGCGCTGGGCACAAAGTCTATATGGGTCTGCCCCTGATGCTGGCGAAGTCCCTCATAGCTGAAGAAGAAGAAAGTCTTATCCTGTGCAATCGGCCCGCCGATACTCCCCCCAAACTGATTAAGGCGGAATTCAGGCAACTCGCCCGGGTCGGTGAAGACTCTGGCGTCAAAGGCATCGTTGCGGTGATACTCGAAAAGGCTGCCGTGGAACTCGTTCGTCCCTCCCTTAGAGATCAACTGGATCTGTCCCCCCATGCCGTTCCCGTGTTCAGCCGAGTACAGGCTGGAGCTGACTCGAAATTCGGCGACGCTCTCCATGCTGATGATCAGGCGCACTGAGGTCTCCTGCTGGGGATCCTTGATGCCGCCGGTGTCCACGCCGTCGAAGGTGTAGTTGTTATCGTCGTTAGCCCGTCCCACAAAGCGAATGCTGGACTGATCGCCTCTGCCCGTATTGTGCGCTCCGGGCGCCAGCAGCATCAGCGCCGCCCAGTGCCGCCCGTTGAGCGGGAGCTCATCCAGCTCGCTTCTGCTGATCGCCGTCCCCAGCTCGGGGGAGCTCCGGTCCAGGGCAGGGGCCGTCTCGAATACTTCTACCAGTTCCTGCAGCTCACCCACTTCCAGCCTGACGTCCAGCGTGCGCGTCTGGCCGATTTCCAGACCCACGGATTGCCGCGCAGTCTTAAAACCGGGCAGCTCGACCGTGACTGTATACCTGCCCACTGGAAGGTAGTTAAAGACATATCCTCCATTATCTTCCGTGACTGTGGAGCGAGTCAGTCCTGTTGCGGCAGATTCGACACTGACCTCCGCGCCCGGGATCAGCGCCCCGGCAGGATCGGTTACCGTGCCGGTCAGGGTGGCGCTGCTGGCCTGGCCCCAAGCAATGCAGGTGATCAAAAGAAAGGTGGCTGAACCGACAATCAAAGTTCTGAGCGTTACTGACATAGTTTTCTCCTTCATGTATGCGAGTTGCTCGCTTCGCCGAAAATGTTAGCAACAGACGGTCACGGGGCCATCACAGGAGAGAAACAGTTGGGCAACTCGTGCGGCCATGCCTCTCCAGTGGGTTTTTGAGCGCGTTCTTCCCCTCTACCGCTTTTTTATCAGCCCCCTGACCTAAGGAGGAAGTATTCAGGGGTAAGATTACGGTAAGGTTTCAGTGTTGCCTTTCGGTAACGAATTGATTTGACGGCTCTTTGCCAAATATGCTATAAATAATTCAATTTTTAGAACTTGTGGCTTCAAATCCTCGACTCGAAGATAAGAAAACAGCGCTTGAGAAGGTCCTGAACGCCGGGATCGTCAAAAAGTCCTCACAGCTTCACTCCCTGCTGCTGTACCTGGGCGAAAAGTCATTGCAGGAAAACGGCGCACCGCTGAAGGAATACACGATCGGCGTGGAGGCTTTGGGCAAGGCGCACGGCTATGATCCGCGCATCGATCCGGTAGTCCGGGTCGATATCGGCAAGCTGCGCAGGAAGTTGGCCGATTTTTACCGTAAGGAAGGCGCCGCCCAGCCGCTGCGGCTGGAAATTCCGCTGGGGCAATACTATCCGATCTATGTGCCGGCCTCGAAGACGAACGGCCGGCGTTTCCCGCTGAAGGGCCGCCGGGCCGCCTACCTGGCCGGAGTGCTCTTGTTGCTGGGCGCGGCATGGGCCCTCTTTCATTTCAGAGGACAGTCGGGAGAGATCGTGGTTCCCGATTCTCCTGTCTGGACGGCTGAGCTTCAGGCTTTCTGGGGGCCTTTTCTGGATGGACGGGCACACGTTTTGATCGTGTACGGAAATCCGATGTTTCTACAACTCGACCACGTGTACTTCCGCGACCCCTTCCTGAACGACTCGAGCAAAATCCGGGAGTACGCCGCTCTGGAAGGCTTGAAGGAGGCTTTGCGTTCGAGCCGCCTCCAGCCGGCCTTTATCTACACTGGAGTGGGAGAAGCCGAGGCCTTGTTCCGCGTGACGCGCCTGCTTACGACTCGCAACGTGGAGTTGGAGCTTCAGGGCTCCAATGAAGTGAGTTGGGGACGGCTCAAAGATCAGGACGTCATTTTTCTCGGGTCGGAGAAATTCAATCCCCAGCTTGCTGATTTGCCTTACTCGCCTGCTTTTGCGCCCACCAGCGACGGGGTGGCCAGACTTTCGGCCCGCCCGGGGAAACCTTCCGCGTACCGGCGGGTCTATGAAGGCCCGGATAAGCAGGTACGCGAGGATTACGCTCTCATCTCCTTATATCGCGGGCTCGGTCCGGACACGCGCCTGATGGTGCTCTCCTCGACGCTGACCCAGGGGACGGCCGCCGCAGCCGAATTCGTGACCCGTCCAGACACCATGCGCGAGCTGTTCGAAAGAATGGACATGGATCCAGACAGTGGGCAACTGCCTGAGGCCTTTCAGGTCGTTATTAAGTCCAAGCTCAATGCGGGAATTCCCGTTCAAGTGTCCTACCACACGCACGAGGTTCTCGGCTGGCACCCCGAACAGGCATTGCCCTCAGGCAACTAAGGTTGGGCCCAGACAGTCCTGAAACCCGAGTGCGACAGCCCGGTATCCGGCGAGCACTTCATCCGCGCGCTGGGACGGTATCCAATGCAGTAAAGGTCGCTGCACAGGTACGACCCGCCGCGCTGCACGCGCTTCCAGACGCCCGGCTCATTCGGGTCGAAGCTGGTGTCCGGACCCGGCGGATTTCCGGCCGGACTCTGGGCGTAGTAGTCGGGAAGATACCAGTCGGCACACCACTCCCACACGTTGCCCGCCATATCGTAAAGCCCGTAGCCGTTGGGAGCGAAAGAGGCCACCGGGGCGGTACCCTGAAAGCCGTCGGCGGTGGTATTCTGGCCGGGAAAGCGGCCCTGCCAGATGTTCGCCTTCCATTCACCGTCGGGCACCCGCTCCTCTCCCCAGGCATAGGGCTGGCGGTCCAGCCCGCCGCGGGCCGCGTATTCCCACTCGGCTTCAGTGGGCAGGCGCTTTCCCGCCCACTTGGCATAGGCCATCGCGTCGTCCCAACTCACGTGAACTACCGGATGGTCTTCCAGACCCTCGATCGACGAATCCGGCCCCTGCGGGCGCCGCCAGTGGGCGCCGGGAGCATAACTCCACCAGGCATAATGATTTTCAAGCGGAACCTCCCCGGGCGGCGGAGAGAAAACCACCGAGCCCGCCACCAGGTTATCCGCGGGCACGCCCGGAAAGTCCTTGGGGTCCGGCTTGCGCTCGGCGGTCGTGACGTATCCCGTCTCTTCGGCAAAGCGGGCAAACTGGGCGTTGGTGACCTCGGTCCGGTCCATCCAAAACCCTTCTACCGTGACCTGATGGACCGGCCTCTCGTCGCTCTGCCCGGTCTCCGAGCCCATCCAGAAGGTCCCTCCCGGTATCCAGACCATCTCCTCGGTGGAAACCTCAACCGGCGCAGAGCTGTCGCTCGTCCAGGCGTAGGCAATGTAACCAACTATGAGAAGCAGCGCGGCGCCGCCAATGCTTTTCTTCATTCGACTCCAGAGATGGTATCACAGCCGGCTAAGTACATGATTTCACAGATTGATGCCCATCATTGTGCGTCATCCGTGCAATCCGTGGCTAAATCTTCTCCGGGACCACGAACGGCGCTCGATACTCGCGAGTGAGCAACCGGTCGGCTTCTTGATCGCCTTTGAAGCGCTCTT
The DNA here is from genome assembly GCA_050747825.1 of Acidobacteriota bacterium. GTDB lineage: Bacteria > Acidobacteriota > UBA6911 > RPQK01 > JBOGJG01 > JBOGJG01. Next base: position 16,380 of record JBOGJG010000442.1, read on the forward strand.
TTTCGGGGTCGAACTCCAGCACGCGTCCCACCCGATAGGCGATGTTGCCCAGGTGGGCCAGGGCCGACGCCAGGTGGGCGGTCTCAACCGGCCCGTTGAGGCTCGACTCGTCACGGCTGCGCACGGCCGCGATAAAGTTCGCGTAGTGATCTCCGCCGGCCTTGCCGCTGGGCCCGGGCTCGCGCTTCTGGCCCAGGAAGGTCCGATAGGTTTCGTATCCGTCGATCACCAGGTAACCCTCTGAGCCGTAGAAGATATTGCCCACGCCGACGCCGTCTTCCTGGTTGGTGCACCAGGGCCGGACCTCGAACTGAATGTACTTGTTCTGCCCGGGGTAGTAGTAAAGCGTGGTGATGGTTTCCGGGGTTTCCTTGCAGTCGTCGAAGAGGAACTTTCCGCCCATGGCGGTGATCCGCTCCGGCAGTCCTACTCCCAGTCCCCACAGGCACATGTCGGTCTCATGGGTGCCCTGGTTGCCGACGTCGCCGTTTCCAAAATCCCAGTTGTAATGCCAGTTGTAGTGAACCAGGTTGCGCGTAAAAGGCCGCTCTGCAGCCGGTCCCAGCCAGACGTCGTAATTCAGATGAGCCGGAACGGGCTCGGTGCCTTTGTTTCCAATGTCGGGGCGCCAGCGGAAGACCAGCCCGCGCGCCATGTAGACTTCTCCAATGGTGCCCTTGCGCAAATGCTGGACGGCCTCCTGAATGGCCGTCGAGCTTCTGAGCTGGACCCCATGTTGGACGATCCGCTTGTACTTTTTGGCCGCTTCCACCATCTGGCGGCCTTCCCAGACGTTGTGGGAGCCGGGCTTCTCGACGTAAACGTCCTTTCCGGCCTGGCAGGCCCAGATGGTCGCCAGGGAGTGCCAGTGATTGGGAGTGGCGACGCTGACCACATCGATCTCCTTGTCGTCGAAGACCTGGCGGAGGTCCTGCACCTGCTTGACCTTCTGGCCGAACCTCTCTTCGAACTGGCCGGCGCGCTGGCCTAGGACCTGGGAGTCCGGGTCGCACAGGGTCGTCACCTGGACGTTTTCCTGCTGCATGAAACCGCCGATATGGCTTCTGCCCCGCCCGTTGACGCCCAGGACGGCCGCGTTGATGCGCTCGTTTGCCCCAAAGACCGATCTCGGGACGACCATCGGAGCCGCCACCGCCGCCGCGGCTGCGCCGCTTGTCGTCTTCATGAAATTCCGACGCGTGACTGTCTGTTTGCTGTCTTTCATATTGATGTCCTCCGAATTTGTTTTCTCTCTGGGCCCTGATCGTGGCCCGTCCGAAGCAAGGGCCCGCTCCCTCAGGGCCGCGGCTCGGTTGTGCTTCCGCGAACTCCCGTCTTCACTGCCCATCTTCCATAGAGCGCGCTGAGCTCCTCAACCCTTTCCGGATATTCTTGCGCCAGGTCGCGGGTCTCGGTCCGGTCGGCTTCCAGGTCGTACAGCTCCCAGCGATCGACCAGAGTGTCCCGGACCAGCTTCCACTTCTCCTGTCGGATGGCGCCGTTTCCCGACCACTCCCAGTAAAGCTCGCTGTGCCCCTGGCGCTGCCCGCCTCGAAAGACCGGTATGAGACTCTTTCCCTCCAGGGGAAGGATCGAATTTTCGTTGTAGCGCCGCGGGTACTCCCCGCCGGCCAATTCCAGCGCCGTCGGCAGGATATCGATGATATGTCCCACCTGGTTGGTCATGCTGTTGGCCGCGATCACTCCCGGCCAGCGGGCGATCAGGGGCGTCGATATCCCCCCTTCATGCACCCAGCTCTTGTAGCGACGGAAAGGGGCATTCTGAGCCCAGCCCCAGGCCGGACCCACCGCCGTATAGGTCGAAGCGATCCCCGGAGTCTGCGTCGCGTCGCGACCTCCCGGCTCCTCGGCGCAGCCGCCGTTATCAGACAAAAACAGGACCAGCGTGTTGTCCTCGATCCCCAGTTGCTCCAGGGTCTCCATGACCCGGCCGATGTTCTGGTCCATGGAATCGACCATGGCGGCGTAAACCTCCATCCGGGCCTGCTCCCAGTCCTGATCGGCTCTCTCCCAGGGGTACGCCTGAGAATCCGTATCCGGTAACGCCCAGCGCGCGTCCATCAGTCCCGTTTTCAACTGGCGCTGATGGCGGCGGCGGCGCAGCTCCTCCCAACCCATTTCGTACCGCCCTTTGTACCTGGAGATGTCTTCCGGCTTGGCGTGCAAGGGATAATGGGGCGCCGTGTAGTTCAGGTTCAGGAAGAAGGGCTTGTCGCTTTCGTTAAATTTTCGAATGGTCGCGATGGCATGATCGGTGAAGGCGTCGGTCGTGTAGTAGCCATCCGGAAATTCGGTGATGAGCCGGTCATTATGCCCGAACACGCGCACCCGCCCGCCTTTGAAGGGCGGGTCAGGCTGAACCGGATTGAAGTAATTGCAGCAGCCGTCCATCAGTCCGTAATATTCATCAAAACCACGGTCGATGGGGCGCTGCGGGGCCTTGGACCCCAGGTGCCATTTACCGGTGAGAGCGGTCTGATATCCGGCCTGGCGCAGGACTTCGCCGATGGTCACCATGTTGGTCTTGAGCAGAGGTTGTCCTCGCCGCGGATAAAGCCCCGTCAGCAGGGAGACCCGCGTGGTCGTGCATTTGGCATTGTTGTAAAACTGAGTAAAGCGCATCCCCTCGGCAGCCAGGCGGTCCAGGTTGGGCGTCTCGATTTCGCCCCCATAGCTGCCGATATCGGAGAATCCCATATCGTCCGCCATGATCAGGACGATATTGGGCCTTGCCTCCGGAGGCGCGGCCCAAGACTGGCAGGCATTAAAGATGAGCGGCAAGCTCACCACAAACAGAATGCGGAAAATCATCGGATTAAAGGAATGTTACCCCCTGCGGGCTCAAAAGTAAACGGGGTATACTCGGGTGGCGGGTGGCAGTTTGGCCGGCCCCATAGGGAGCTTCTTTCGCATGCTCATTATTCTTCTACTCATGGTCTCATTAGTTTCACTGGGGTACTCCCCGATGATGCAGAACCCGCCACCCGCCACCCGCCACCTGCCACCCGACGACGGCAACTACATCGTGCCCGGCGTCCGGGGAGATATCCCTTACCGGCGCGTGGGGGACGTGGAGCTTTCGATGGACGCTTACGTGCAAAAGGAAGGCGGTATACGTCCGGCGGTGGTTGTGATTCATGGCGGCAACTGGACCTCCGGGAGCCGCATCACCTATGTCTCGCAGTTTTTGGAGCTGCTGGCGGCTGCCGGGTTCAACTGGTTTTCAGTGGACTACCGGCTGGGGCCTGCCGAGCGGCATCAGGAAGCCTTGGACGATTTGCGGGCGGCGCTCCAGTTCATCCGCGCCCATGCAGGGACATTTCGCATCGACCCGGACCGCATTGCCCTTGTGGGTGAGGACACCGGGGGAACGCTGGCCGCCCTTCTGGCGGCGGAGCGTCCGGCTGGAGTAAAGGCCCTGCTGACTTTTGGAGCATCCTTTCAGTTGCTTGCGGAACCTCTCTCCGCGGCTGTGCCGGCCGGCATGCCTTCCGTGTTAGCCGTGCATGGGACTGCCGATAAGCAGGTTCCCATCCAGGAAGCGCAGAATTACTGTAAATCGGTCCGGCAGGCGGGCGGCCTCTGCGAGTTGCTGCCCGTGGAAGGCGGGATCCACGCCGCCGAAAACTGGACGCCTGAGCAGTGGAGCTACAAGCCCAGAGTCATTTCCTGGCTCGCCAGCCGGCTCGATCTAAAAGAGCCCAATCATCAGCCTTATTCCACCCGCCTGCAAAAGAATATTCCTTACGGAACTTACATGGATGCCGCGGGCCAGAAGCAGAATCTTTTATTGGACGCCTGCGTTCCAGCAGGACGCGGCCCGTTTCCGGCAGTCGTTCTGGTCCATGGCGGCGGTTGGGAAGCCGGAGACAAGATGACCTATCTGACGCCGCTCCTGCGGCCGCTGGCCCAGGCGGGTTTCGCCTGGTTTTCCATTAACTACCGGCTGACGCCGGATTATCAAAATCCTGACCAGCTCGAGGATTTGCGGCGGGCCATCCGCTACGTCCGCCACCAGGCCCGGGACTTCAATATCGACCCGCAGCGCATCGCCATTTTAGGCGAGTCGGCGGGCGGCCAGATGGTGGTCCAGGTCGCCGCGCAGCCCTGCCCTGGAAATCCGGATGCCGCCGATCCGGTGGAGCGGCAGCCCTGTTCCGTTCAGGCGCTGGTGTCATTTTACGGCGTCTATGACTTCCTGCCCCTGGTCAGCGATGCTTCGCCCCGCTCCTTTCTGGCGCGGCTCTTTGACATCCACACTCTGGATGACCGCGCCCGCGGCGTTCTGAGGCAATATTCGCCCCTCTACCAGGTGAGTTCCGATATGCCGCCCGCGCTCCTGATCCATGGGACCGATGAACGTCTCTGGGAGCAGGGGGTGCGGCTTGCCCGGAAGCTTCAGGAATTGGGCGTGCCCCACCGCCTGCACCGCCTGGAGGGTGCGCCGCACGGCATGGAAAACTGGGAAGGCCGCCCTGAGTGGCAATCCTATAAGCCCGTCCTCACGAAGTGGCTCTCAGGTGCGCTCCAGAATGATGAAAGATCATCTTCGACAGCCTGGAGCCGCCACACCATCGACGCGTCTTCCCGGGGAGCGGACGGGGTCCGCCTGGCCGACGTCAACGGCGACGGGTTGCCGGACATCACGACGGCCTGGGAGCAGGGAGGGCGGATCCGGGTCTACCTGAACCCCGGTCCTTCCGCCTCCCGGCAGCCCTGGCCGGCCGTCACGGTCGGGGAGGTCGGCTCGCCTGAAGATGCCGTGTTCGTCGATCTGGACGGCGACGGCGCTGTAGACGTCGTGAGCGCCAGCGAAGGGGACACGCGCAGCCTGTGGGTGCACTGGGCCCCCCGAGATAGGACGGAGTATATGAATCCCAACCTCTGGGAGACAGAGGCCCTTCCCGCCGTTTCGAGCCCCCCCTCAGGACTCAGGACTCAAGCCTCAGACCTCGTCAGGCGATCCCCGGCCCGCTGGATGTTTTCTCTTCCTCTCCAGATCGACGGGGCTAACGGCATCGATCTCCTAGTGGGCTCCAAGAACGAGGGAGCGACCATCGGCTGGCTCAAGTCCCCGGCCGACCGGCGAAAGCTGGATGACTGGAGCTGGCATCCGATCTATGACGCCGGCTGGATCATGTCGCTCTTCGCCGAGGACATGGACAGTGACGGCGATCTCGACATTGTGGCCTCCGACCGCCGGGGACCCGGGCGGGGCATTCTCTGGCTGGAGAATCCCGGCGCCGGCCCGCTTCAGCTCCAGCCTTGGAAAGAGCACCGCATCGGAGGCGCCGATAAGGAAGTCCTGTTCATGACCATGGCCGACCTCGACCAGGACGGAGCGCTGGACATCCTGGCAGCCGCGCGCAATGAGTTAATCTATCTTCGCCAAGAGAATTCTCCTCCCCTCAGGCCTCAGTGGTCGCCCATTTTCATCGAGTTGCCTCCCGGCACGGGCACCGGCAAGGCCGTCGCTGTGGGCGACATCGACCTGGACGGCAGGCTCGACATCGTCTTCTCCTGCGAGAATGCCCGGGACAAATCAGGCGTGATGTGGATGTCTTACGGCGATTCCGTCACGGACCCCGACTGGGAAGCTCATGAGATCAGCGGACCCGAGGGTACCAAATACGACCTGGTGGAACTAATCGACCTGGACGGCGACGGCGATCTGGACGTCCTCACCTGCGAAGAGCAAGACAACCTGGGAGTGATCTGGTACGAGAATCCGACTGTGCCTTAGTACATGATTTCACAAATACACCAACGTATATTGAGCCACGGATTTCACAGATTGATGGTGTGGGCGTCCCCTACTCCTGGCTGGGCACACCCGGCGCATTGACCCTGGGCAGCCAGGCAGCCAGCGACCTTTTCGCGCCGGCGTAGCGCGGATCGTCAGCCAGGTTCTTCCACTCCATCGGGTCTGCCTGGTGATCGTAAAGCTCCTCCGAGCCGTCGGCGTAACGAATGTAGCGCCAGCGATCGGAGCGAACGCCGTGATTGTTCCGCCCGTGCGTGGTGAGAGCGGGATGACCCCAGGCGGCCTCCGGGTCCTTCAGGAGACTTTGCATGCTCACGCCTTCCAGGCGCCGGCCGACCGGCAGTCCGCACAGGGCCGCCAGCGTGGGGTAGATATTCATGAAGTCAACGGCCCGCCGGCACACTCCGCCCGGCTCGGTCACCCCGGGCACTACGAAAATCAGTGGAGCGCGCGTCGCCTCCTCCCACAGCGAAAACTTCCTCCAGTGGTGCTTCTCGCCCAGGTGCCATCCATGGTCGCCCCACAGGATGATGATCGTGTTCTCGCGGTTCGGGCCGGCATCCAGCGCGTCCAGCAGACGCCCCACCTGGGCATCGGCAAAGCTGATGCTGGCCAGATAGGCCTGGACGGCATGGCGCCAGTTTTCCGTCTTCAGAATCGTCGCATGATCATGTTTGGGCCGGGCCATCCTGACGCCCGCCGCCGGGACGTCTTCCAGGTCGTCTTCGGGCACTTCAGGCAGTCTGATCTGCTGCAGCGGATACAGGTCGTAGTACTTCGCGGGTACCTGCCAGGGCATGTGCGGCCTGAAGATCCCGCAGGCCAGGAAGAACGGCTTATCGTGCTTCCGCTGCAGGTAATCCACGGCCCAGGACGTCACACGGTAATCATCCATCTCCCCGTCGGAGGCCTCGAGCTTGCCCCAGACGATGCCTCCTGCGCGGCTGTGCGGGTCCTCCAGCACTTCCCGGCTGGGCCTTGGATCCGCTCCTCTCTCCAGATAGTCGTGCCATGAGGCTTCGTCGGGATAGCGTCCGTGGTAGATCTTGCCTCCACCCACGACGTGGTAACCGTGCGCCATGAAGAGCTGGGGCAGCGTCACCACGTCCGGTAGCGCCGGACGCCAGGGCTGATGATTGTGGTAGACGCCTGATGTGGAAGGCCGGACTCCGGTCAGCAGGGCCACGCGGGACGGGTTGCAGGCGGGCGCCGCTACGTAGGCGCGCGCGAACAGCACGCCTCGCTTCGCCAGCCGGTCGATATGGGGCGTCTTAACGCCCGGGTAGCCGTCCAGCGCGCCGATCCAGTCATTCAAATCATCGACTGCGATAAATAAGACGTTGGGCTTTGCCTGGCCGTAAGGAGCCGCCAGAGCCAGCACCAGCATCAGCATCAGAACTCGCATTGCTGAAAGTCTGTATCGCCTTTTGCAGCCGAGTCAAGTACAATTTCTTTATTCGTGTGATGCAGAACTTCAAATTGACTCGTCGTGGATTCCTACACTCAGCCACCGCATTGTCGCTGGCTGTCGCCGGACCTATCTCCGCCGCCCGGAAGATCGAAGGAGACCGTCTGATCCGCGTCGGCCTGATCGGGCAGGACGGCCATACCGGGATCATCCTGAGCAGCCTGCCGGATATCAAAAACGCCGCCCTGGCTGCATTCGCCAAAAGCCGCCCGGAAGATGACGCGGCCTGGACGCGCAACCGGCCTGCTTTCACCGCCCAGACCCGGATTTACGACCATTACGAGGACATGTTGGAAAAAGAGGAGCTGGATGTTGTCGGCGTTTGCCTGCCCTATTATGAGAATGCCAGGGCCTCGACCGAAGCTGCCCGCAGGGGCATCCACGTCATCTCCGAGAAGCCCGTCGCCACTGACCTGGCCGATCTGGCTCAGCTCGAAAAGGTCATCGAGAGCAGCGGCATTCGCTTCACCTCCATGATGAACATGCGGACGTGGCCAGCATTTCAGGCCGCCCGACGCGCTGTCCAGGAAGGGCTCATCGGTGAGCCGATCCTGCTCTCCAGCCAGAAATCGTACAAATTCGGCGGCTCGCGTCCCTGGTTTTACCGGGAGCGCCGGACCTACGGGGGCAGCATCCCTTGGGTGGGCATCCACGCCATCGATTACATGCGCTGGACCTCGAGGCAGGAGTACGCTGAGGTCACGGGCCACCACGGCAACAAGGCCCATCCGGCCTATCCCGGCTGCGAAGACCACGCCGGCGTGCTGCTGAAGCTGGCCAACGGCGGCACCGCCCTCTGCAACCTGGACTACCTGCGCCCCGCCTCCGCCTCCACCCACGGAGACGACCGCCTGCGCATGGCCGGCTCCGAAGGCGTGCTGGAAGTGATCGGCAGTCAGGAGCGCGCCGTCATCATCTCCTCAGCCCTTCCTCCGGATGCCTCGCCCGGTGCTTCGAACGAGGCGTCATCGAGCGGCGGGCGCGAACTCGAGCTGCCTGCTCCCATCGATTTCTTGGCCGACTTCATCGCCGAGCTGCGCGGAGAGGGGACCCACATCATCAGTAACCACGACGCCCTCCACCTCACCCGCGTCTGCCTCCTCGCCCGCCAGGCCGCCGACCAAGCCCGCTGGCTGTCAATTTAAGCACTAGCGATTAGTAGATAGACTTGCATCATCCAGGCGGTGGCTATCACGAGCATGCTGATTGAACCCAGCCGGTTCGTAAAAATTCGTCTGCAGGACCCTTCGAATCAGAACCTTCAACATAGCCTTATAGATCTCCTTCTGCTGCTCAGGTTCAAGCACGCCGCTCCAGTAACCGATGACTTGGTTACCGTCCAAGAACAGAGTCACAGGCAGCACCGTCAACCGGTACGCTTCTGTTTCAGAGCCATGCGGAAACAATCCTACCGGGACAGGAATGTTCTGCTCTCGCGCGTGTTTGAGCGTAATATCCTCGGGCAATGTTGAAAGTGCGAGAACCTCAATATCTCTGATGTTTCCTGCCTCTGCGATCTCCCTCCAGACCGGCCACGTCTGCCGGCAACTCCCACAAAGCGGCGAGTAGATCAATAGAAGACGAATCTTGTCCTCACCTCCGATTTCAGCTCGTTGGTATTCAGGGTAGACCACCCGAGTTCCAAAAGGAGGGACTTTCTCTCCTAACTGTAGAGGAGATATCCGGCTGACTTTTACCCGCGATAAGATCGACTCACTCAGGCGCATGTAAAGAATCAGCCCACTGAAGAGTAGCAAGACGAGGAGTCCCCCTATAATCTTGTCCCTCATATCTCCCTTCAGAAACAGTCGAGATAACGGAGTTTTATCGCTTCCACACGCCTGACGACAGGCTGCAGGACCGCAATCAAAAGAGCCAACGTCACGTTCGCGACCCAGAGGGATTTCGGAAGCGGTAGCGGTCCGGCGAGGACCAGCAAAAGTCCCGCACCCAGCAGACAAGTAATCAATAAGTTTGAAATGATTTGGCCCGCGCTTCCCGTTCTTACCGCGGGAAAAGAGAGCGGAGCACCTGGACGAACAAGCTGCATGAGAAGATGAGCGGCATAGATATAGAGGGCGAGCCACAGCAAGCTGGCTGGAATTTCGTGGTAGAGACTCGCTCGGTACAAAAAGAAAAGCAGGGCAGGGGCGGTCAGAAAAAAGACCGCCATGCATGACAGTCGTAAGCAGCTTCTGGAGCAAGATAAAGGAGACGCTCCAAACAGATTAATAAAAGGTAACCTTGCAGGATCGTAGTTGGTAGTACAGAGCGCATAAATCCCAGCAAGTGCAAGCGATGCAGGCAACGTAAAAAAGACAATTGTAGTGACGATGTCTTGGGGGCTTGAGTTCACCCGGACATAAACCCAGACGAACGCGACATCACAGATCAAAAAGAAGGTGAACCTGGGCACGCGCCAAGCGGTCAGTAGCAACATTGACGCCGTGAGCGCCCATGTCCGATATCTCAGAGTGTATGCTGAAATCGAACAAGCAGTTATAGAAACGATGGATGGGCTGGACTTAAGCCGGTTTCGGTGCGGTTCAGGTGCTCGACCTGACAATCGCCAATGAATGACCGCCGAAAGTAGCATCAGGGAGAGAATTCCGAAGGTCTGAACTGAACCCTCTCCCTGTCCTGACAAAAAACTTTCCAGCGAAGCGAGTGCCGTTCCTGGCGTATCGTAGTAAGAGAGTTCCACGCCCCTTAACCGCCCCTGTATGCCGAGGTTTACCATTGAGTATAGCCAAATCGTGCTGCCGGCGATAAGAAGCGCTACAAGCGCAGTTGGGATCTCTCCCCTCTCCACGCGTCGAAGTTGAAACAGCAAGCTGTAAAGAAACACGAGTGAACAGTAGCCAACCAGTCCTGTTAGTAACAGGGCGGCCGAGTTTCTGAAGTCAGAAGTTGTGCAGGTAAAAAGAGTGGCTGGTAGAACTAGAACCAGACCGACGTATAACACTGTTGCTAGCGTATGACAAAACTCAAATCGCCGCAGTTGTTGGCGAGAGGCTGGGAGCGCCCACAAGAACATCCGCTCTCCAGGCATGATTAGACCTCCTGGAAATAGAAGAATGAGAGTATTGAGCACGGACACTAAAAGGGCATCATAAAATAGGCTCTTCTCAGCACCGGCAACGGCGGTCAGTAGGATCAACACGACTCCCATTGAGGCGATTCCCAGCATAGTCAGGATAACGGCCGGTTTCGGATATAAGCTGTGATGAGCCGACCACTTGTAACCCATCCTTTGATCGGATAGGAAGAAATACCAAACGAGCAGGAGCGTCGATTTCACTGGTCTACTCCGTGGCCGGCAGCCACACTGAAGGCGTCGTTGAGTCTCTTTGCGACTTGCTTTGCTTCGGGCAGACCGGAAGCTTGGGCCAAAACGAGCTCTTCCATCGTTCCTGAGATGCGGAGAGCTTCGGCGACCGTTCCATTGAAGACAAGCCGGCCGTTAGCGAGTATGACAACCCGCGTACAGATTTCTTGGAGAAGAGCGAGTACGTGAGAAGAGATCAGGATGGCTGTTCCTGAAGCGGACCTAAGCCGCAAGAGTTCCTTCAGAATGGCACAAGAATAAATATCCAAGCCGTTTAAAGGCTCGTCCAATAAAAGTATCGACGGACAAGGAAGAAGCGCCAGTGAGACCCAGAGCTTCTGCTTCATTCCATGAGAAAGATTGCGGATCAGATCGTGTTGAAAGCGGGACAGATCCCATAGAGCTAAAAGCTCTGTAATCGCTTTTTTGAGCTCCCGATCATTAATTCCATGAAACGAACCAGCCAATGTCAGGAGTTCGTGCGGAGTCAGATGTTCCATTAATGCGGGTTCATCCGGGACAAAACCAACTTGCTTCCTCGCCCGGTCTGGCTTAGTTACTAGATCAAGACCGTTGATCTGAATCCTTCCAGAGTCAGCTTCTGTGATACTGCTGAGGATTCGCAAGAAAGTGGTTTTCCCGGCTCCATTGGCGCCTATGAGTCCCACGATTTCTCCCGAGCAAATCTCCAGATCTACCCCATCTAAGACTTGGTTGTGACCGAAACGTTTACGAAGAGAGGAGACTGAGACAGGCACCTGTCTACAGTCTGCCTCATCTCTCTTCCTAAAAGGTACAGTCGCATTATTCATACTGTTGCTCCTCCACTTACCAAAGCTCCGAGCGATCTAAAGGCTGACCATGAAAGCCAAATGAGGATCATAGTCAAATAGGAAGTGATCCTGTGCGCTTCAGTGATACGGGCAAACCCATATGCCATCAAGAGCGTGGTACCGAGTTCGAATAAGTTGATATATCCGAAGAAACTCCACAAGAAGGAGTTCGGCGTTCCGAGCACCAGGTTTAGACCGATGGGAATTTGCAGGTCTTGGACTGTTTGGAAAGAGGCTGGATCTCTTAAAAATAGATTCAGAACAAGAAATATATCCTCGAAGGTAAGATAAACTGAGGAGAGGACCGCCACACTGAGCATTTGCGAGAAAGGTCGTTCCCTCACTGAGAATAGAATGCTAAGGATATACAGCAATCCTGCCACAGAATACCACCATATGAATGAAAGGGCGGCGCTAAAAGCCAGCGTAAAGTAGTGCATTATCCTCAGATTCTGGGTCAGCGCCTCGACAGATTCATTCGTTACTTCAGTCGGCAATTGATTCATGCTCACCTGAAGCACCAAGGGGTATGTAAACACCACCAGGAGTAGTTGGAGTGCAAGTAAAATAGTCTGGAGAAGCCAAGGATGGTGTTCTAGAACCCGGTCAACTGCTTGGGCAGGATTCCAGAAGACTAATAAGGAGGCTTGCAGTTGATCTGTGGCTTCTATGGCGCGCATGTATTTCTGTACCGGACCCGGTTCCTTGGACCCGGATTTAAGTTAATGGACTACCTGAAAAAGTCCTTTTCTCATTTTCAAAGCCGTCAGACAAGAAAAAATCTTTTTCAGGATGCCCGACATCAAACGATCTCCTGACGCTCCTATGCTGGGATACTCCCGAATATCGACTCCACTCGCCCCCGGTACGGAGACAGCAGGTGGTTTTCCCGCATGATCCGGAGCACACGCTTGCGCGAGGTCCTCACCTGTTTTTGCACCCGCAATCGAGCCCATACCTTGCGGTGACCCTCCCCTTGAAAGGGAGAGGCCGCCCGGTCGGCCCGGATCAGCTCCAACAGAGCCTCGTCGGTCCGGGGGGTTTTCGGGTCCGCGCTTTTGCGGCCGGTACCCTAGGACACTACGCTGGGCTTTCTTTCCTGTCCAGTCAAACGAAGATCGAGCCATTTCCCAGGCCCAGCACACCCGTTGCACGCCATAGACACCCCCAACTCTCGCGAAAGAGCCTCTACCGACTCTCCCCGCAGCAGACGCAAGCCCACCTCGCGCTTGCGGGCCCCTGAATTCTCTAATTTCTTTTTCTTTTCTCTTCATCATCTCCTCGGACAGAGCATTCTCCTCTCTTGCTTATTTTGTCCAAAGAAATCGGGGGCGGCTCACGCGCATGTATTTCGGACGCAGTAAACGATTGAGGGCCAAGCAAGTGGGGACTTACTGGCCCTTTCAGAACTCTCCTCAGGCCCTGTAAGAGCTTTGGTTCAGTTATTAAGGCTTATTCGCCAGGTGTTCACAGCCTTTCAAGGTTGCCTGATACATCTTTTCACAAACCACCGCGCTAAAAGCGCCGGTTAGACCTGCGTAGATCCCCCCAGTAATCGGCAACCCGGTGCTGTACAGCCCTGACAAAAAGGCTACGGCCATGGCTGACAGCACTAAGGCTCGACATTCGCTCAACCTCTCATTGCCTTTGCGAACGCACTCCTCGAACTGCCCCGCATCTAAGCCGACACTCAGAGATACGGCGAGGATAGCCAGTACAAGCAGCGCTGAAATGGTTGACTTAAAAATATTCATGTTGAACCCTCCGTGATCTTCGAGCCATGAGCGCAGTCTGGCTCGGTGCCCCAGTGATACACCCGCTGCATCGAGTGTCCGGGTGGGCGGCCCCGTTGGAGTGCTCCGCGTTTCCTACGAAAACGCCCACTCCTTTCTTTTTATTGCCCACCCGGTTTTCGTCCGATTGATTACCCTCACAAGGAAGAGAGACTCCTGTTTCTCCTACTGTAAGGCCTTATCATTGCACGGACGATTCAGCTTATAGCAAGCAGCGAGCCAATGACGTTAAATACATTAACTAATTGTTTCTAAATTACTTAGCGTAACAGGAGGCACTTTGCTCAAGCTGGTGAGCAGGCGGACGCAAGACAATTAGTCTGGATGCGCGTGTGACTTTTCAGTTGGCCGCTTCATTACTTTGATCGGAACGGGCGGAAATCGACTTTGCAGTTGTGGGTGCTGAGGAAGGCGAGGAATTTCTTGTAGGAATCGGCTGGAAGATTGAAGTGCCGGACTAACTGGCGATAATTGCCGCCGCAGGCCGAGAGTCCGATGGAGATGATTTGCCGGACGTCTTCCCGCGATAGGTCCCGGCGCAGGAAAGGCTCTCGGACTGCTTCCCAGAACTGCGTACGGCCACAGACCATATCTTCCGCAATCAGGGCCGCCTCTAAGGCTTTCCTTCGCTTTCCTGGCGAAACTCCGCCGATGAGCCGTGAAGAGATAGATTCGGCCGTAATTGCGTCTCCCGGGCTGAGGTGATAGGCGCTTTCAACAATATTCTCTAGCTCCCTTACATTGCCCGGGAAGGAGTAGCCACTCAAAAGTGCCAGGGCCTCCGGTCCCAGCGTCTGGTGCTTGCTTTCCCGTCCGTTCATCGCTTCCAGATGGTGAAGCGCCAACAGGGGAATATCCGATGAGCGCTCCCGTAGGGGCGGGATCTCCAGAAGACAGACATTGATGCGGTGGTACAGGTCCTGGCGAAATTCTCCTGAGCGGATTAATTGTTCCAGAGGCTGGTTGCTGGCGGTTACAATCCGGACATTCACGGGGCGCTCGCCGGTCTCACCTATGCGCCGGATCACTTTCTCTTGCAGCGCTCGCAGCAAGTGAGCCTGGAGCTGAAAAGGCATGGTGGCAATTTCATCCAGGAAAAGAGTTCCTCCTTCTGCCACTTCAAAGAGGCCTCGTTTGGCTTTAACAGCTCCGGTAAAGCTGCCCTGTGCGTAACCGAACAGTTCGCTTTCGATCAGGTCGGCCGGCAGCGATGAGCAATTAACCGGCACAAAGGGACCGTTCTGCCTCCGGCTCAAATCGTGAATGGCGCGGGCGACCAGTTCCTTACCCGTACCGCTTTCTCCCTTGATCAAAACCGTGGCGTTACTTGCAGCGATCCGACTGATTTCCTCAAAAAGCCTGCGCATTGTCGGATGCTCTCCTATCATTTCTCTCCCCTGTCTGAGCTTGAGCCGGTGCTTAGCCGAAATTTCTACGCCACTGCTTCGGAGCTCGCCCAGTAGTTGCATTTCTGTCACGCTCACGATGCAGCTGAGGAAATCCAGATCGGCTTCGGAGATTCCTGTCCCATTGCTTTCCAGGTAAAGCAGTCCCGCCAGCCCGCCGCCTCGCCGCAGCGGAATGCCGAGCGACTTAGCGATGCCGCCGTTGCAGTCGCGAGGAGGCTCAGGAGGTAACAATATCTCTCCCGCACTGTCAGACTGAGGCAGAAGATGCCGGCCCTTTCTGCGACACTGCCCCCAGGCAGCGGCCAACTGAAACTCCTGATCGTTTTCCTGGCGCAAGAAGATGTTGCCGGATATCGAGGGGAGCGCCTGTCGCAAAATTTTGCCAAGTTCCTCGCCCAGTTCTCTTAAACTTCCGGCGCCCTTGACTTCACTGGTGAATTGCCGCAGTTGAATTAAATGGCTGGGGGGCGCTTCAGCCTGGCTGGAAAGCAGTCGATCTCGATCGGCCTCAATGGGGGCAATAAACTGCCGGGAGAAGGATTCTCGATAAGTCGATGAGAAATCTAGAAGCCGTTCTTTCAAGATTTGCAGTGCACGGTTGTAAGACTGAATAGCCTCCTCTCGCCGTCCCATCTCTGCCTGAACATTTCCCAGCCTGTGGTGTATTTCAGCGTGCAATCCCGGCCGCTCCACCCGTTTGGCCACCTGCAAAGCCCGTAACGCAAAAACGCGCGCCTTCCGCAAATCACCCGCCACCGCCCAGTAGCGGCAAGTCAAGAGGTAGGCCTTCGCCATCTGCGGCAAATAGAATTCCTCCTTTGCGGTCCTCAGCGCTCCCTCTACATACTCCTTTGCCTCCCCAAACCGACCCTGAGTCAGCAAAATCTCCCCCTGCATAAGCCTCGTCCTGTTCCGCTGGTAAATCATGTACTCTGGAAAGCATTCCCACGCCCTCGCCGCCTCGCGCCCAGCCCTATCATGGTCCCCTTTCGTAAAATATATTTGAGCCAGAAGCAGAAAATAGCGTCCCAGTTCACGGGGCGTCGCTGCCGTTTCCAATCTTTCGCAGGTCTCTAGGGCTCTATCTGGCTCTCCTAATAACCACCAGGTCCATCCCTGGGTGATGGTCGCATCGATCAGTGAAGGATAGATCAAATCCTTCTTCAGTATTTTCCTGCTCCTTTCTAAAGATACAAGCGCAGCTTCCGGACGCAGTAAATAGTTCAAGTTCTTAGCAACCTCTATCAGTAATTCACATGCGACATAAGTGTTTCGGCTAGTCCTTTCGTTGTGGCTTTCTAACCGGCAAAGGTTAGAGAGCGTTACTCTATACCTGCCTTCCTTTCGTCCTAAGAGGCATCGCGTGAGAGAAGTATAGAAGAATAACTCTCTATTGCCTGTTTCCTGCGCCAGTTGTTGACAATAGTTCAAACACTTTGCACCACGAGTAAACTTCCCTAGTTCGAGGTAACAGGATGCAATATTTTGAAATCTTCCCACGGCCAGTATAAAGGCGCCTTGTTTAATCGCTGCTTCTATTGCGAGCATCCCCCACCGGATAGCGCCTTGATAGTCCCCGAGCTTATCGCGATAAAAGGCCAAGGCATGATAACTTCTATCGAGTGAAGGGTCAGGTTTATCTGGAGAAAGACTCTGACTGAACCGAGCGGCCATTTCACCAGCTCGGCCTAATTCACCCAGGATGGTGAGACAAGTTAAAAGGGAGGCCCGAACTCCTTCCATCAGCTTTTCGTCTGGGGCCGGTTGGATGCCAAGAGCCTGCTCAAGGACAGCTTTGGCGTCCAGTAACTTACCTTTCAAGACGTAAACCCGTCCCAGCGTAACTAGGAGAAAGACCTTATCTTTTGACTTAAGTTTGGTGAGAGACCTCAGCGTGTCCATAGCCACGTGTATACACCGTTCGAACTCCCCCGAATGATAGAAAATCTTTACGGCCGTTTCGACATTCTCCCAGATCTCTAATGGAAAAGCTTTGCATTCGAGCGACCCATCCAACAGGCTGGCTGCTTCTTTATAAAGCCGACTCTTCTGAAGACCATTTAGGACGCCAGAGATGTAAAGTGCTACATTGGCTTTATCTTTTGCCTCTATAGAATGTCGAACTAACGCCTCGAGGACGAATGGATCATTTTTTTCGTGAATACCGGCTTGGAGAACGGTCGCAATTCGCTTGTGGATGCTCCGTCTTTCAACGGCCTTCAACTGACTTTTAAGCACCCTGCCCACCCAGTCGTGGCTAATGGCAACGCTTGTGTCGCTGAGGCTGCCACTGAGTCTGACTAAGTCCAACTGTTCTAATAACGAGACTGCATCCCTCAGCTCATCTGTTCCCGTGTTCAACATGTCCGCCAGAAGATCAATGAGAGTCGGCTTCTCCAGAATTGAGAGAAATTTCAACGCGGCGGATTGATTCTTATCCAAGCTCAGCAGGCGCTCCCGAATGCTCTTAACCATCGTTTGGGGAACCTTCTCTAAATCGTCAGGGGAGTGGAGCTGCCAGTGGCCTTCAGAGAAATTCAGGCTGCCTTTTTCCCGAATGAACCTGATGGTTTCGTACACGTAGAAAGGATTACCCTCCGAACGAATGATAAGTCTATTGACAAGATCATCGGGAGGATGCCCTCCCAGCAGGTTCAATGTGAGCTCTCTAACTTCCGTGGCAGCCAGCGGATTTAACGTGAACTCCGCGAGCAAGTGGCTCTGATTCAACAACGACTGTAGCTCCAGCCAATGCCCCGGCAATTCATCTGTACGGTAGTTGCCGAGTACTAAAATTGGGCTGTTCTGAAGATTAATGATCCGCTTGTAAATCTCAAATGATCCTTCATCCATCCACTGCAGGTCGTTCACGCAAAGAACCAGCCAACGAGTTTCGGCAGCAGCCTTCTTAAGAAGTCGAATACAGTCTTCTAGAAACTGGTTACTCTCTTTCTGCTCAAAGCTGGGGCCGTCATTTTCCTCATCCATCTGCATGAGTTCTGGCATCAATTCCCGAAAGGCATCGAAGCTTGGCGCGCCGGGGTGGTGGCTGATTGTGAGCGTTGCTGCTCTTCGGAGCTTCGCTAGTATTTCGAACTCCTGGAGAAGCCGTGTCTTACCCATTCCGCTAGGACCGGCAATCGCTATAAACCGGAGCTCCGCATCTGCCTGATACTGTGCAAATATTTGCCGGAAAGCCTCCAGCTCCCTATTTCTTCCAACCAGAATTGAGCGAAAACGAGGAAGCCTCTGTTGCTCACTCCGCTTATTACCCCTCAGGAGTGCGGCGGCGTAATCAGCCGAAGGTCGCAGGCCAGTATCCTCTCTAATCAAATCCATTATGAGTTCCTGGACAAGGGCCGGGATGTCCGGGTTTATACGCCGCGGGCTGACTGGATGGGCAATTAACTGCTTACCTTTGAGGATACTCGCTTCTTTCTCGGCATAAGGCGGCTGGCCCGCAAGAAGATGATAAAGGATCATCCCCAGGGAATAGAGATCATTCTTCTGGTCTGCAACTCCAGACGCCTGGAATTCAGGAGATAGGTACTGGATCGATGTATCAGCTTTTAGATGCTCATGGGTTCGCGGGAAGAGGACGTTTACCTTAAGCTGTCCTGGGGGAGTTAAAAATAACTGAGAGGGTTTGATGCCGCCGCAGAAAATTTTTCTTTTGTGGAGGTAGGAGAGCAGTTCCGCCAGTTGTGCTCCCAAGGATTGCCGGTCCTGGAATGGGTGGTTTTCGAGATTATCTAGAAGATGAGAATGTCCAATAAATTCGGATATCAGCCCAATCGTCTTTCCGCGAAACGTGATATCCAGAAGCTGAGGAAGCGACGGGTGTTCAAGTGACTGCCGGAGCCGATAAACTCGTTCAATTTCGAGCAGTTGTCTTTCTGAAAGACTGTTCGTGTCGAATTGCGTAAAAACTTTAGAACTGCCCGACTCCCATAGATCCGCCGCTAAATAGACCCGGATATCGGGTCCTGGCTCCAAGGGATGACCTATTCGATATCGCCGATTCAAGCTACCCTCTTAAAAAATACGAAATAGGTGATTTTTGTTCTATGTTCTAAATTAGTGTGAATACTTAGTAAATGATTTAAGCAAAGAAATCAAGAAAATTGCTGCACGGCTAACAAAAAACAAAAAAACTCTTGACTTCTTTTCTATTAGGAATCTATTATTCCAAAATACGTAGGCGGCAAGACGTACATCAGCCACACCGAAAAGGCCACCTGATACGAAAGTTTCAGGGCGCAAAGCTAAGACCTGACGTCCCAAAGGACATGGTCGATTTAGCTGCCGAAGGTGGTTATTTTTTTGCCTACGAGAAGAGAGGCTCCTGAATGGCATTATGGGCTGCTGTGCGCGGAGAAAAGTGGACTGCAGGTAGTGCAATAGTCGTTACTTTTTTTGTCTTTTGCTTACAATTCCTGTGGTTTGGAAATCTGAATGCCGTCAACTGGCGCCAGCGCCTAAGTGACCGAGCCACGAAGATCTCACCGTTGTTAAGAGACGAGGTCGAATTACTTGCGGCCAATCCCATCTATGATTACGCCATACCGGTCATCGTTCGGGTGGATCGAGATTTCTTCGCACACAACCAGGTTGGAAGGTCGAAAGTTGAACAAGTCAACGCCTTATCAATTGTACACAGCTACGCTGCTCGTTTAAGCGCAGGGCAGATCCGACTCCTTTTGGAATCTGAGTTGGTAGAATATATCGCCCCGGACGCGATTATTCATCCTACTGATGATCCAGATGATAGCGATAGCAACAAAGGGAGTGGATCATTCAAGCAGAATCCCTTCCTGGCCACGATTGGCGCCGACCAGGTTCATGCGGCCGGCTATGACGGTAAAGGCATTACGGTCGCTGTCTTTGATTCGGGGATCAGCGCTCATCCTGATTTAACCGGTAACCGCATTAGGGCTGCCGTTGATTTTACGGGTCCGCAACCCCGCGTCAAGGCCGACAACTTCGACTCCTACGGGCATGGCACACACGTAGCAGGTGTAATTGGAGGAACCGGCAAGAAGTCAAACGGGCAGCATGGGGGGGTTGCTCCGGGCGTTGACTTTATTGACCTGACCGTTATCGATGACTCAGGGTCGGGACGGGTTAGTAATGTGCTAAAGGCGATTGATTGGCTGATAGAAAACAACGATCAGTACGATGCCCGAGTATCAAATTTCTCTATCGGTCATCCGCCGTTTCAATCCTATAAAGATGATCCTCTGGCCCAGGCAGTCCAGCGGCTGGTGGAGGAAGGAGTTATTGCCATAACTTCGGCCGGGAACCTGGGGAAGACGGAGAAATACCCGAAGATCTGGGGGGCTGTTAACAGCCCGGCTTATCATCCGTTAGCAATCGCCGTGTACCCGATTAACACTAGGGGGACCGTTTCTCACTTCGATGACGTTGCCACTCCCTACGGGTCAAGAGGGCCCTCTTATATAGACGAGTTATTCAAGCCGGATCTCTCGGCGCCGGGAAATAAAATCGTTTCTCTGCTAGCCAGGGGAAGTAAACTCGAGCGAGAGCATCCCGAGCTAGTATTGGACAGGCATTATTGGACTCTAAGTGGCGCCAGCACAGCTACTCCGTATGTCAGCGGGACCGTAGCGCTAATGCTGGACGCTAATCCTGATATCAACTCTAACATCACCAAGCTGCTGCTGCTAGTTTCAGCAATCAAGTTGCAAGCGCCGCATATTCTTGAACAGGGTAACGGGCTGGTGAACACCTTGACTGCGGTTGCTCTTGCGGAAGCAGTCGATGTCAAGAAGGCAGAAGTCTCGGACATAGTCTCTCCAACATGGACACTGGAGGGTGAAGAAGTCTGGTCTGGTGGAGCTTTTGCTTATGCAGATCAGATTGTATACAGTCTTTTGATCCATGATAAAGCCGATTTTTGGGGTGACGGAGTGATCTGGAATGATCATATCAGGTGGGATGATCCCATTGACTGGATCAGCGGTCTGGCCGCAAGACACAGCCTACTTTGGCTGGACGGAATAATATGGGACAAGGAGTTAGCTTGGGCTGATGGCTTAATTTGGGACGAGGGCGTGACTTGGGTAGATGGTATAATCTGGGTTGAAAATAAGGTCCGTAGTGACGGGGTAATTTGGACTGATGGCGTGATATGGACCGACGGTATAATTTGGGTTGAAAACAGATAGATGATCGATACTTTATTATTGAGACTACTCAAAGTAGTCGAGTGCGATTAAAGCTGTTGTAAGCTTATATCCCTGGAGAAGAAAAGATGAACGAAAGCTCAATCCCTTGCACACAAGATCTTAGCGCGATACATTGGTTGGATTAATTTGGCATCCCAGACAAGCAAAGGCGCAATGCTTCTCTTTGGCTGCTAAGACAAAACAGCCGCACCACTGATTTTCGCGTCGCTACCCACATCTAATGCCTTTTTTTGAAGAACAGCTTCCTCAAAAAGCTAAGCTCTACATATTCTGTATTATTTCTCTCGGTATTCCTGTGTTGGTCTACTGCCTCTACGACTCGATTACCAAGACAGACCTCAGATGGCTTTATTTGGCTGCTCTTGCCGGCATTGGAAGTCTCTTTCCTGTTAAGATCCCTTCTAAGTCTAAGAACAACAGATCTCTCTCCATCACTGCCAGTGATGTTTTTGTTTTCTCAGCTATCCTTCTCTTTGGACCAGAACTGGCAGTCGTAATCTCTGTGATAGACGGCTTATCAATGAGCCTCCGAACAAGAGTGAGATTGCTCTACAAGCAGCTGTTTAATTTGTCTCAGTTGGCCTTGGTCTCATTCATCGTAGGGCAAATATTTTATCAGTTGGAAGGACAGTCTCCTCCCCTCAAGCCAAGCGAATTGGACAGTGTGGCATGGCTCTTTATCGACCTCGGTTTCTGTGCGCTCCTTTACTTTTTACTTAACTCCGGTTTCGTAGCACTCGCGGTTGCATTGGTTACAAATCAGCGATTTGGGAATCTCTGGAAGCAGGATTTTCTCTGGGCTTCTCTGACACCGCTAGCTGGCGCTTCTGCTGCAGTTTTCATCTTTTTCTATTTCGATGAGATTGAAATTTATGCGTTAGCAGTTTCAATTCCGATTATTGTGGTGATTTATTTTTCTTACAAGATGAACCTTGACCGCGTCAAACAGGCCCACAAGCACGTCGAGCAGGTCAATGGCTTGTACCACTCGACGATCGCGGCGCTGGCGATGGCGATTGATGCGAAGGATCAGTGCACGCATGGGCATGTGCACAGGGTGCAGGCGCTGGCGCTCGGATTGGCGAAGCATTGCGGGGTCACAGAGGAGAAGGAGATCGAAGGCCTGCGGGCAGCGGCCTTGCTGCACGATATCGGCAAGCTGGCCATTCCGGAGTACATCCTGAACAAGCCTTCGAAACTAACCGAGTCCGAAATGCAGAAGATCAAGGCCCACCCCGCCGTCGGTGCCGAGATCCTGGCCTCCGTGCCCTTCCCTTACCCGGTCGTGCCCTACGTGCGCTACCATCATGAAAAATGGGACGGCAGCGGCTACCCGGACGGACTCAAGGGAGACGCCATCCCGCTGGGCGCCCGAATCCTTTCGGTGGCCGATTGCTACGACGCCCTGAGCTCCGACCGGCCCTACCGCCTGAAGCTCAGCCGTAACACCGCCATGGATTACATCCGTTCCGAGGCGGGGACTTCATTCGACCCCAATATCGTCGAGATGCTCATCCGAAACATTGACGACCTGGAAGAACGAATCGAAAAGGGACAAACCCAGATTCCGGAAAGCATCATCCATAAGCTGGGGGATTCCTTGAGTCCGGAGGAAACCGAGAAACCGAAGATCACCCGAACGGTCTTTCACGACATCGCCTCCACCCACCGGGAAATCCAGGCGCTCTACGAGATCTCGCAGACGCTCGGAAAATCCCTTAACATCTCCGACACCCTGGCGCTGCTCTCGACCAAGATCAAGACCCTGGTGCCCTACAGCTCCTGCGTCATCTATCTGACCGATTCGACCGAGAATGTGATCGTCCCCCATCACGCTTCCGGCATCTATTCGGAACTGTTGGACAATATCGAGATCCGGCTGGGCGAGGGTGTCTCGGGCTGGGCCGCCGCCAACAACCAGACCCTGCTCAATGCCTCTCCCATCTCCGATTTCATGGACGTCCAGCTCCTGCGCTCCGAGTTTAAAAGCTGCCTGTGCGCGCCCCTCTCGATCAACCAGAGCGTGGTCGGAGTCATCACGCTCTACTCCTCGGCCCTGAACGGCTTTCAAAGCGACCACCTCCGCCTCATGGAGAACATCGCCCACCGCGCGGCCGTCGCTATCAATAACGCCATCATCTACGAGGATACGCAGGAGGACGCCTATACCGATATTCTCACCGGGCTCCCCAACATGCGCTACTTCAAGATCTTCGCCGACCAGGAGCTGAAACGCGCCTCGCGCAGCAATTATGCTGTTACGCTGCTGCAGATGGACCTGGACTTCTTCAAGCAGGTCAACGATGAGTATGGACACAAGGTCGGGGACCGGATGCTCATCGAAATCGGCCACGTTCTGCGCAATCAGTTGCGCAAGTCCGACACCTGCATTCGATATGGCGGCGACGAATTCGTTGGAATACTGCCGGGCGTGAGCAAGCAATTGACCGAGCACACCATTGCCCGTATCCAAAACGCCGTTGACAACCATCACCTGAATCTGGACGACAACACCACGGTCTGCGTCGGAATCAGCATCGGATCCGCCACCTTCCCCAGCGACGGACAGGACCTGGACACGGTCATGTCCGTAGCCGACCGCGCCATGTATCACAACAAGGTGTCACGGCACGGCGAGCAGAGAAAGGAAGGCGCGCCCGTTCTCCCATTCGAGAAGAAGCGGGCGGATCCGGCCTGAACGGTTCCAAGTTCCAAGTTTCAAGATTTGATCAGTATTGTCATTCCCAGCTATAACCGGCGAGAGTTCCTGCTAAAGGCTGTTCGGTCGGTTATCGGGCAGACGTTTCAGGAGTGGGAGCTGCTGGTTGTTGATGATGGTTCAACAGACGGTACGGCAGAGCCATTAGAACAGTTTAGCGACGGCCGCATTCGTTACCACTATCAGCCTCGCCAGGGAGTCAGCAAAGCTAGAAATAGCGGCGTCGGGCTGGCACGCTTTCCGTGGATCGCTTTTCTGGACAGCGACGATCGGTGGATGCCTCAAAAGCTTCAGCTTCAAATGGAGGCCCTGAAAAGCCGCCCCGTTTACCGGATCGCCCATACCGAGGAGATCTGGATGCGGCACGGCAAGCGAGTCAATCCCAAGCAAATCCACCGGAAATATGGCGGATGGATTTACCACCGCTGCCTCCCCCTGTGCGTGATCAGCCCCAGCTCAGCCATGATTCACCGCCAGGTGTTGGAGCAGGAAGGGCTGTTTGATGAAAGCCTGCCGGTCTGCGAGGATTACGACCTGTGGCTGCGAATCTGCTGCCGCCGGCCGGTGCTCTTCCTGGAGAAACCGCTGGTCGTCAAGTACGGAGGACATGCCGGCCAGTTGTCCAAGAGCCGCTGGGGAATGGACCGGTATCGGCTGCGGTCGCTGATCGGGATTTACGAGTCCGGGAAGTTGAGCCCGATGCAAAGGGTTTGGACGTCCGCGGAGATTGTGAGGAAGGCGGGCATACTGGCCTCGGGGTGCCGGAAGAGGGGGAAGGTGGAGGAGGCGGGGCGCTATGAGGAGATGGTCGAGAGATTTATTAGCCGCGAAAGGCGGGAAAATCACGCGAATAGCGCGAAAATTTGTTAGCTCGCCGGGGCGAAATAGCCCTTGCGATGGCGGACGCGGACGTCGGGGTGGTTCACTTTGACGGAAATTTCACGGAAGGTGCCGTCCCGCTTATTGTTGGTGGGAGCATAGGTCAGGTTGTACTGGTTTCGAAGCTCCTCATTGATTTCATTAAAGGCCGAATTGAGCTGGCTGGTCGAATAGGGAAAGAAGACCCTGCCGCCCGTGCTCTCGGTGAGCTGCTTTAAAGCGTTGTCGCCTTCATGATCGATGTCGGCGCCAAAGCGGGTGGTACTGATGGCGTAAATCGTCACCTCAGCCTTCTGAGCCATCAAGAGCGCTTCCTCGAAAGTCCGCTCGCTGGTCAGGTCGGCGCCGTCCGACAGGATCACCACCGTCTTTCGCCCAGTCTCCTGCAGCATCTTCTGCTCCCCGATCAGATAAACGGCATCGTAGAGCGATGTCCCTCCGCCGGCCCGCAAAGCGCGGATCTCGCGGGCCAGGTCATTGGGATTGTGAGTGAAATCGTGGAGCAGCGTCACGCCCGTGTCAAATTCGAGCAGAAGTGCCTTGTCGGTGGGACGCATCAGCGTATAGACGAAATTCTCCGCGGCCTCCTTTTCAAAATCCAGCTTCAGCTTGACGCTGGCGCTGGTGTCCACGCATAAGGCGATGGTCAGAGGAACGTCGGTCTGGCGGGAGAAATTGGCGATCGCCTGCCGGACTCCCTCCTCGTAAATCTCGAAGTGATGCGCCTGCAGCTCATTGACAAAGATCCCGGTGTCCTTCTCGTTGACCGTGACCAGAACGTTGACGGCTTCGACCTGGACGCGGATGGGGTCCTGCTGCCGCGCCGGCTGGTCGCCAGCTTGGAAAAGGCCTGAGGCCTGAGGCCTGAGGCCTGAGGCTTGAGCCAGGAGGAAGATGAGCAGAGTGGATAAGAGAGATCGCAAAAAGGAAAATTCAAAAAGCATATTCATGCAGCCGAAGTATTATTCCAAACGCGCCAGGAAGTCCGCAAGGTCGCCGGGAAGAGGAGACTGGAACTGCGCGCGCTTCCCTGTGGTGGGATGAGTAAAGGCCAGAAAAGTCGCATGCACAAATTGTCTCCCCAGCAAAGCTGAAGCTTTAGCCCGGCCGTAAGTCTTGTCTCCCACTACGGGATGTCCCAGATGCTGAAAGTGTACTCTAATCTGATGCGTCCGGCCGGTGTGAAGGATCACGCGGACGTAAGTGAATCGAGAAAAATGGCGAATGACCTGATACTCCGTCAGGGCCGGCCGGCCCCGGCGGCTGCGCGTGGAGATGCGCGTGCGGGCCCGGGGATCGCGTCCCAGGGGGACGTCAATCGTGCCCGACTTCCTGGGCAGCCGCCCGGAAACCAGCGCCAGGTATTGCTTATCCACCTCGCGGCGCTTGAACTGGCCGGCCAGAAATTCATGGACCTGCTCGTTCTTGGCCACCACGATCAGGCCTGAAGTGTCCTTGTCCAGGCGATGAACGATGCCGGGGCGAATGGTCTCCCGCCGGCTCACTTCCTGAAAATGGTGGAGCAGGGCATTGGCCAAAGTCCCAGCGCGGTTGCCGGCCCCCGGATGAACCACCATGCCCGCCGGCTTGTCCACGACCACCAGCCAGTCGTCTTCATAGACGATCTGAAGGGGGAGGTCTTCGGGCAGGAGCTCGAGAGGTTCGGGAGGAGGGGGCGTTACTGCGATTTCATCGTGTTCTTTGACAAGGTAGCTTGCTCTCTCGGTTTGGCCGTTAATCCGTACGGCTCCGGAGCGGATCCAGCGCTGGATGGTGCTGCGGCTGACGTTTTCGAGGCAAGCGGCTAAGAAGATGTCAAGGCGCTGCTGGGGGTGGTCTGGAGATACAGTAAAGATCATAGGGCCGCGAAAAAGCGCGAACGTCACGCCAACGTCAGCGCGAAACGGCAGGCGTTCGGGAGCGCACGTAGAGATAGGCCGCAATCGCCAGCGGCACAATCAACAGGCTGATGAATTGGGAAGTCGAGAGGACTCCGCCGAAAACAAAGCCCCGGTCGATGTCGCCGCGAAAGAACTCCAGGCCAAAACGGGCCAGTCCATACAGTCCGAGATAAAGAGCGAAGATCTGTCCCGGAAACTGCCGGCGCCCGTAGGTCCACAAGAGCGCCACAAAGATGAGAAAAGTGGCCAACGACTCGTAAAGCTGAGTCGGGTGCAGGGGCGTGTTCAGCGGGACTCCCACATAGCGGTTGGCATACTCGCTGGTGAAGGTGATGGCCCAGGGAAGATCGGTGGGCTTTCCGTAATCGCAGCCTGCCGCCAGACAGCCCAGGCGGCCGATCGACTGTCCGAGGGCAATCGCAGGAGCGGCCGCGTCCGTGACCTTCCAGTAAGGCAGCTTCGGATTTCGCCAGATGTAAAAGGAAGCCCCGGCCACTGCTCCGATCAGTCCGCCGTAGTACACTCCACCGGCCTGCCAGAACTCCAGGGAGAGAAAGCGCGAGGGCTGGTTCAGATAGCCTCCCACATCGGTAATGACCAGCAGCAGCTTGGCTCCCACGATGGCCGAAATGATGACGATAAACCCGATGTCCCAGGCCTTCTCCCTGGGGATGCCGTCCTTTTCGGCCAGGTAAGCCGCCAGCGAAATGGCCACCAGGTAGGCGACCGCCAGCAGCAGACCGTAGGTGTGGAGCGTGATGGGGCCGAGGTCGATGAGTTCGGGATACATAGTTGTCTGTGATGGAGTGCCGGCAGAGAAGTTTCCAGAGAACCTTGAAAGTTCCAAGTTCCAAGTCCCAAGTTCCAAGTCCGCCGATTTTCTGACTTGGAACTTGGAACTTTCTATGCCGTCTTCTCCTGCTTCTCGGCGCGGGCTTCGGCGACGATCCGTTCGGCCAGGTGAGGAGGCACGACGTCGTAGTGGGACTGCTCCATATGGAAACTTCCCCGGCCTCCGGTCATCGAGGTGAGCGAAGGCGCATAGGTCAACATTTCGGCCATCGGCACCTGCGCCCGGATGACCTGGTTGTTTCCCCTGACGTCCATACCGGTAATCCGTCCGCGCCGGCTGTTGAGATCTCCCATAATGTCGCCGGCGCTTTCCTCCGGAATGTACACCTCGACGTTCATGATCGGCTCGAGCAGCACGGGATTGGCCTTTTCCATGGCTTTCTTGAAAGCCATGGAGCCGGCGATCTTAAAAGCCATTTCCGAGGAGTCCACATCGTGGTAGCTCCCGTCGTAAAGGCTGACCCTGAAGTCCACCACTGGATAGCCGGCCAGGTAACCTTTTTCCGCAGATTCAATAATCCCCTTCTCCACGGCCGGAATGTACTGTCGTGGAATGGATCCCCCGAAAATGTCGTTCACAAACTCAAAGCCGGCGTCTCTCTCCAGCGGCTCCAGCCTGATCCAGCAATCGCCGTACTGCCCGTGCCCGCCCGTCTGCTTCTTGTGCTTACCCTGGACGTCCGCCTTTCCCAGAATAGTCTCGCGATAAGGCACCTTGGGGGGCTTCAGAATGACCTCGACGTCAAACTTCCTCTTCAGCTTGTTCACGACGACTTCAATGTGAAGCTGTCCCGAACCGGAGAGCAGGAACTCATTGGTCTCCGGATCGCGCCTGAAGCTCACGGAAGGGTCTTCTTCAATCAGCCGCGCAATGGCGCTTCCGATCTTTTCCTCGTCCCCTCGCGACTTGGGTTCAATGGCAAAGCTGATGGCAGGCTCGGGGAATTCGACCTTCTTGATGAGCGCGCCAAACGAACGGTCGGCCAGCGTATCTCCGGTCGTGGTCTCTTTTAGTTTCAGGACCGCGCAGATGTCCCCTGCCGCCGCTTCAGGAATGCTCTCGTGGGCCTTGCCCTGAAGAACCTGCAGATGTCCGAGGCGCTCGTCATGGTCCTGATTCAGGTTCCGTATGGAAGAGTCCGCTTTCAGACTGCCCGAAACGACTTTGATCAGACTGATGCGCCCGGCAAAGGGGTCAGCCAGCGTTTTGAAGACGAAGGCTGCCGTCGGACCGTCCTGGCTGGTCTCAATTGTCTTGAGCTCTTTAGTGCGCAGGCCCACTGCAGGAAAAGGCTGCCGCTGCAAGGGATTGGGAAGCAGGCGCACGATAGCATCCAGAAGCGGTTTGCCTCCAGCGTTGCAGGTGGCGGACATGCAATAGACCGGGAACAGGGCCTTCTCCTGAATCGACCTGCGCAGGCCTGACACCAGTTCTTCATCCGTCAGTCCGCCGTTCTCGAAAAACTTCTCCATCAAGCTGTCGTCGCTTTCGGCGATCATCTCGATGAGCTGCTCGCGCAGGCTATCGGTTTCCGACCGGTACTCTTCCGGGACCTCCTGCTCTTTGAAATTGCCGCTGCCGTCCAGTTCGTAAAGGAAGGCCTTGTTGCGGACGAGATCAATGATGCCTTTAAACTCTTTCTCCTCGCCCATTGGGATCTGGACTGGAACGACGGTCCTTCCGAAGACCTCCTGCACCGATTCCAGAGACCGCTTGAAACCGGCGCGGTCGCGATCCAGCTTGTTCACGACCAGAATGCGGGGAATCCCAAATTCCTCGGCGAAGGACCAGGTCTTTTCGGTCTGGACTTCCACGCCGGCCACGGCATCGACCACCACCAGGGCGCTCTCGGCGGCAATCATGCAGGCCTTGGCATCCAGCACAAAGGCCCGATAGCCGGGCGTGTCGAGCAAATTAATCTTGGTATCATTCCATTCACAATGGGCAACTGCAGTATGGATGGTAATCTTGCGCTCGATCTCTTCTTCATCGTAATCCGTGACGGTATTCCCGGCATCCACTTTCCCTAATCGATTGACCGCCCCGGATGAATGCAGAAGCGCGCTCACCAGCGAAGTTTTTCCCGCATCGCCATGGCCGACTAGGGCAATGTTGCGGATCTTCTCGCTGCCAAAAACCTTCATTAGAGGCTCCTTTCTGGGTTATATTGTCGAGTTGGTGAAATGTAACATAGGGATCAGAGCAGTTCCAAGTTCAAAGTTCCAAGTTCCAGGTTTCCAGTTTCAAGTGCCCAATTATTTTTTGATTTTGTTCCTCATTATAGGTAGTGCTTGCCAGGGGTCTTCGGCGGACGGCGGACCGGTGAGTGGGGAGAAGGTGATGGGGCATGTGGAGCAGATGGTGAGCCACGGACCTCATCCGCCGGGGAGCCAGGCTCAGGCCAAAGTGGGCGACTATATCCTGCAGACGCTGCGCTCCTATGGCCTAGACGTTCACACCTATGGATTCGAGCCCGCCACTCCCCAGGGACGAGTCAAAATGCGCAACATCTGGGGCGTCATCGAGGGGAAAAAAGAGGAAGTCATCCTGCTGGCGAGCCATTACGACAGCAAGTACTTCGAGGGCTTCGAATTTGTCGGCGCCAACGACAGCGGGTCCAGCTCGGGACTTCTGCTGGAACTGGCGCGCATCCTGTCCGAGGAAAACCCGACCGATTACACGCTGTGGCTGGTTTTCTTTGACGGCGAGGAGGCTTTCCAGGAGTGGACGGAATTGGACAGCCTTTACGGCAGCCGTGAGTTCGTCCGGATGCTCAAACGCCGCAACCAGCTCGGCGACGTCCGTGCCATGATTTTGCTGGACCTGATTGGCGGAGAGAATCTCAGCCTGTTAAAGGACGCCTTCTCCACCGCCTGGCTCAAGGAGATCATCTGGCGAAAGGGCCAGGAAGTCAGCGATATCTTCAAAGCCCGCGGCTCGACGGCGGCGGTGGACGACCATATTCCTTTCTCCCAAGAAGGCATTCCGGTCGTGGATATCATCGATCTCAATTACCCGCACTGGCACACGGCTGAGGATACGCCCGACAAGCTCTCGCCCCGTAATATCGAGATCGTGGGCAATGTGGTGCTGGCCAGTTTGCCGGAAGTTGGCGAGTATTTAGAGTTCCAGTTCCAAGCCAACCCGTAGGCTGCCCCTCCCCAGCAGAAGACTTGGAACTTGAAACTTGAAACTTGGAACTTGGAACGTGGAACTCGACGCCACATGAACATAGCTGGACTTGCGATTTCAGTTGCCGCCCTCGTTCACCTTGCCTCCTTCGTCCTCATGCTCTATCGGGTCGATCCGTTTTATCACTTCTTTTACGACTTTGCCTGGTGGACCTACATTGTCTTTCTGGCAGGAGTGAATCACCGGCTGGGGCGGAACTCGCTACTCTTCGACAGGCCGCGGGAGTTCGTGTGGGTGTTCCTGCTGTCCACGCCGGTTTGGCTCTTGTTTGAAGCTTACAATTTCCGGCTCAACAACTGGTTCTACGTCGGGGTGCCTCTGGAGACCCATATCCGCTGGCCCGGATACTTCGTTGCTTTCGGCACCGTGCTGCCGGGGCTTTTCGAAACGGCGACTTTCCTTGAAAATACGGGGCTCTTCAGGCGCCTGCGAGGGCGCTCGCTGAAGGTGAGCCGGGCCCTGCACGTCCGGTTTATCGTCATCGGCATCCTGATGATGGCCGCCCCGCTGATCCGGCCCGACTTCTTCTTTCCGCTGGTATGGCTTGGATTGATTTTCCTGCTCGACCCGATCGTTTACCGGTGGGGCGATCGCACGTTGTCGTACAGCGGGCAGGCGGAAGGGGGGGACTACTCGCGGGCGGCGCTCCTTCTGGTGGCCGGGATGATCTGCGGTCTGCTGTGGGAGTTCTGGAACTTCTGGGCGGGCTCCAAGTGGGTGTACACGGTCCCGCATCTGGATTTCCTGAATATTTTCGAGATGCCGCTGCTGGGGTTCTTTGGGTTTCCGCCGTTTGCCCTGGAGTGTTATTTGATCTATCAGGCGTTTGTGATGTTCAGGCGGCGGTTTTTGCAGGGAGGGGTGGGGATACCGGTGTTAACGGCGGTGCTCTTTTTAGTTTATTGTTTGTGCGTGTTCAGGGGGATAGATGAGAAGACGGTGGCGGTGTACAGGTTCGTGGGTTAGCAGCCTGTGGTAAAAGTCCTGAGGGGCCGTGCGCCAGGGAAGTG
This sequence comes from Acidobacteriota bacterium, assembly GCA_050747825.1. Taxonomy (GTDB): domain Bacteria; phylum Acidobacteriota; class UBA6911; order RPQK01; family JBOGJG01; genus JBOGJG01. Next base: position 47,759 of record JBOGJG010000442.1, read on the forward strand.
GAGTCGTCCGGCAAGGCGAGAGGAGGAAGGCGATGCT
>JBOGJG010000443.1:0-1726 GCA_050747825.1 Acidobacteriota bacterium
AATCCATCATCGAGAAACTGTCTCGCTGCCGACAAACCCTGGAGCGGATTCAGCCCGGCTCCACCAGTCCACGGTCAAGAAAACGGAAGAAATGACTGTCCATTTATTTCGTGGACACTACACTAGCACTAGCGTTTGACTCGGGATTGAGCACGTTGGAGGTTAGTTCTGCCAATACGCCTTACACTAACAGGGTGACGGTTAATGACCAGGAGTTAGATGCTGAGAACTCGATGGCAACCGTTCTCATTGGGACCACAGATCGTACAGCCATTGGAAATATGAAGCTCATCTATGGCCCTGATCCTAAAAGTAGAGAGGACGATCTCTGGAGAAACTATGTCAATGCGGTGGAGACTGGAGAGACGGACTGGACTCGACAGGCGATGCCGCACCCGGCCGATTATCAATGGACTATAGATCCGGTCCTCCACGTCAACGTATTCAGCGACGGTGTTGCTCCAAAAAGGATGTATTATGCCGGAGTAGCAGCGCAGGTTCGAAGTGATCAGGTTCCGAATGCCGTAGTGGTTTGGCACTCCGATGACGGTGGTAAGGTTTGGAGCAACGCCGTGGAGGTAATCAGAAACAATGATCCAGCTTGGTTCATAGACAAACCTGATATAGAAGTCTCTTGGTACTCCGGTACGAGAGGATTTGTTTATGTTTCCTACATGAGGTTGAGTGATCCCGACGTACGCAACAACGAATTATACGTCGCTCGCAGCGGGGATGGCGGGGTAAACTGGACGACGCCGGTCAGGATTGTGACTGGCAGGATCCAGGCTCCTCAGGTGGTAGTTAACCCCTTCACTGGTCGCGTCTATTGTATATACATTGATATGGACGCCGACCAGATTAAAATGTCTTTCTCAGATGATAATGGGGTTAATTGGAGCCAACCGGAAACCGCAGCAAGCGGTCCGCTAAAAAATAATCAGAACCGCTATGTAAATGGCAAGGTTACGGGATTTACCATACCCCAAGCCCGGTTTGATAACGTGAATAATAGGTTGATTGTCACGTGGGCAGAGGCTGAGTGGTCATTCGGGGGCACACACAACGGTGGCATCAATAGTCTGGATCTGGTTGACACTACAAAGGATTTTTCCGCTCTCGGAGTAAGTGCAGGCGATTACGTTTACAATGAAACGGATGATAGCTTTGCTTTTGTAGAGTCCATCGAAACAACAATAAACCCCAACGACACGATTGACATTGACTCTTATAGGTGCACTCGGGGGGTGAACTGCGATAAAGACTTTGATACGAACGACCAGTACACGATTAAGGCACGTGCCACGGATATTTACTACACGGCGAAGTACACATCCACGCAGTGGCTCTCAAAAGTGCGATTAGACGTTCCACTTACCAACGATCAATTCCAACCCTCTATTGATTTTAGTTCCACTGGTGATTTGCTCGTGGGTTATTACGACAGAAGCGCCGATCCGGCTAATAATCTGTACGAGGCTAGGTGGATCAAATTTGATAAAGATGGAAACAAAATAGTCTCGGGTCTGATTGGGGGCAGTTTCCAATCCGATCCATCGGATAATGGTACGAAGTCATTATGGTGCTGTTTTGTCGGAGATTATTCCGATACCTGGTTTTGGACTTATGGCGATGTACACGGAGAAAGATTTCACTTTGTATTCCATGGTGATGAACATCAGCCGGGTGTGACAAAAGAGGGCGACATCTATGCAGCCGCCATTCAGTA
>JBOGJG010000444.1:0-30741 GCA_050747825.1 Acidobacteriota bacterium
CTTCTGGCCCTCGCCGCCGCAGTGTGACCGAAGTGGCGCTCTCGTTGGCAATAACACCGCTGAGCAGCCTACCATCTTTTGTTTCGATCGTATAGGACTCATAGCCAGGCGTGATGTCCAGATTAGGGTCGAGGATCTGGATCAACAGAAAACCTTTGGAACGGCGACTGGTCAGATTCAACAAGTCCGGTCCAACCTCTGCCCCCATATCGCCGACTTTATGGCAGGCGCTGCAGGTTTCCTCGAACACTTGCCTTCCCTGCTGGGGACTGCCCTTCATGGTGAGAGCGGCTCGGTATTTACGGATTACTTCCTGCCGGTCATCGGGGAGATCCTTGAAGAGGGATTGGGCGCGCCTGCTGATTTCCGAATCACGGGCGCGGGTCAAGCGAGCCACCTGAGAGCGGTTGAGACTCCAGGGTTGAATCCGGCCGTCTTCGACCGCATCCAGAAGCGCCCGGAGGTGATCGGGCTTACTTGAGACGCCTTCCCAAACAACTTCCCGGACCGGGACGGTGTAGCTTCGCCAGCCGTCCAGCAGGATCTGAATAGATTCGGGATTCCCGATTCTGACGAGAGCCCGGGCAGCCGCGGCTCGAAGATCCGAGGGTTCCTGCAGGCTCAGAAGGTCCGCAAAGAGGAGAATCTGCGCATCCGTGGGATCCAACCCCAGCAGTCGGACAGCGTTGACACGCTTTTCCAGGGGGACCTGATTGTTCCGGGCCGTCTCGCTTGCTCTGTTCAGCGTGGCGCGAAGCTGGGCAGAATTCTTGAGATCAATGTGGCTGATGACGTCCAGCGCCGAGGAACCCACCTGGGGAGACGAGGATTGGACCAGGTCGAGCAAGACCTGCTGAGTCGAAGCGGGGAGATCAATCTGCCGGGCTGACCCTTGGTTGAGTCCATCAGCAAGCCCCTGTAGGGTGGCGGCCGCGTACCCTCTGGGTGTACGGTCGCGACTCGGATTACCCTGGCGACCTATTAACGCCAGTACTTCGGCAATCTCTCCGCTCTTCTGCCTCGCCCCCACAATTCCGGCAATCCGTCCCAGAAATTCCTCGGTGCCGGTCGGTTCGGCTGATCCAAGAAATTCGCGATACCAGCGCGTGGCATTTTCGGAGGCCGAGGTCAGGACGGCGATTTGGAACCACGAATTGTCCAGATGCCGGGCGGCAATCCGGTTGAGCGCCTCAAATGACTTCTTCTCCGGCAACAACCCCAGCGTACAGGCCAGTTGAAAGGAAACTCTCTCATCGGGATCACCGGCCATCTTCAACAGTCTTTCCTGAACTGGCTCGATCAACACCCCTTCCGCCAAACGTATGGCATGCTCCCGAACCAGCGGATCATCGTCGCCCAAGGCTGCCAGGACATGATCCGGTTCGAGACTCCGGATTCCCTCGAGCGTCCAGAGCGCGTGAATCTGGGCTTGGGCCCAAGGCGCCTTTCGAGCCAGCGCGACCAAATCAGGAATCGCCGAGAAATCCTGGCGATCTACCAAAAGACGCTGGGCAGTTAGCCGCCACCACATATTGGGGTGAGATAAAGCCTTCACCAGGTCTGACGGACTGGCGGTCTCCAGTTGCGGCTTAGGAGCTTTCGAGCCGGAGTCATAAACAACTCGCCAGATCCGCCCTTTGTCATCTCCCTCCCGCAGATCAAACTGCCCCTCCATGCCTTCCGGAACATAATCCGGATGCTCCACATACTTTCTGTAGTAATCAGCGATATAAAGTCCACCGTCCGGACCGGTCATGGTAAAGACCGGCTTGAACCACGGATCGGTAGAAGCCAAGAATTCCGCCTCCTCGAGGGCTCGCCTGGCGATAAAAGTGGGGCCGTCGGGGACCAGGATATCGGCATGGACCAGGTTATGGACCGGCTCACAGACGAAATAGGCGCCGTTGTATTTGTCCGAGAAGCTCCCGCCCGTATAAACCGAGTTGCCGCAGGCCGAGGTGAACTGCCCCACCTGGGATTCGTGAATAAAAATGGGATCTTCCGTGATCGGGTAGACAATAGACTGATCCTGGTGATCGGACGGGAATTGCATGGCCGAACTCACATTCAGATAAGGATTGCGGGTCAGATAGCGGAAATCGATGACGGCGTGCCGGATATGATTGCTGTTCCAATCCATGAAACGGTTGCCTCCGGCATCGAAGGTGTTTCCGAACTGGGAATTGCCGGTAACAGGCTCCAGCTTGAATTGATCGGGTTTGAAGCGGAAGTCCATTCCCAATTCCGAGATATCCACCGGGGCCACTTCCGGATGATCCGGGAAATGGATCGGTTCCCCCGGTTGGCCGAACTGCTGGGGATGTCTTCTGGAAGGCCCGACCTTGGGATAGGCTCCGTAAATCCAATTGTCGATCGCGTAAAGTAACCCGTTCATCCGCAGTTGCGGGTTATACGGGTTGAAACCGGTCAGTACCACTCGCTTCTCGTCGGCGCGATTATCGCCATCGGTGTCGGCGAGATAAAAGATATCCGGGGCCGCTCCCACCAGAACACCCTCTTTCCAGGCCATCACCGAATTGGCAAAGCGAAGGTTATCGGCATAAACGGTACTTGTTTCAAAGTATCCGTCACCGTCGGTATCCTCGAGCAATTTAATCCGGCATCCGGACTCCGATCCCATCGGATAATCCGCATACTCAGCCACAAACATGCGTCCCCGGGCATCAAAAGAGATCGCCACAGGATCCGCAACATCAGGCTCCGCTGCTGCCAGTTCAATCCGAAAGCCTTCCGGCAGTCTGAAAGTCTCGACCGCATCCTGAGGCGAATAAGGGGGACCGTCAGTTCCACATGCAGCAAAGAAAATGAGTGAGAAAAAGGGCAAGATGACATGTCGGACCGTCAAAATACTTACCTCCTGAGAGTGGACGCAGCTCTTCTAATTTCTCCCTGATTTCCTGAAGGTACTGCTCCGAGAGTTCGAGATGCTGGGCAACCGTGGCCGGATTTTGAAATCCGTCCCCGTGGACGGTAACATACAGGGGTTGTATGGGCCACCAGAGTAAAGAAGACGGCCTTTAGGCCCCTTTTATTCTGCCCCGTTAAGCTCATTAAGTAACTTTAATAATTGGTTGACTACTTTCGGAGCAGCCTTAACTTCCAGGTAACTGGAGCGGGCCCGCCAGGTCTCGTATCCTCCTAGTTTGTGACGCTCGGGAGGCGGCAAATAGCCGTTGTAACCGTTGGCCAGCGAGAAGGTAAACGTGGTCTCAAAAGGGCTCTTTTCCTTCAGTTCGAGCCCAATTTCGGCAAAGACTTCGCAGGGAATGGCGGCGATACCCAGGTCGCCTATCCTCAAGGCCTGCAAGATCATGGGCACCTTCTCCGGATATTCACTCAACAGCACCGTCTCGCGTGCGTAGATCTCGGGCTTGGAGCTCATGGCCGGACCCTTTGCCTCCATCATCATCTGCTGGGCGCGCCGCACATCCTCATCGCCGGGCAGGCGTACCCCCAGTTGGATCTCCGTCTGCCGGACGTCCAGTGGAACCCAGTCCTGGTGCTGGATCGATTTATAGACGCGCAAGGCCTCATCCGCGACATCATGGGCCACCCGCCGCATCTGAGCATAGGGAGGCTGCTTGCCGCGCGGGTGCAGGCGGTCATTATTATTGATGTCCCCGCTGGTGCCATTGGACATAATACCCACAAACGGCGGAGTGACGCGGTCCGCCTCCAGCAGTTCCTGAACACGGTCGGCAAACATCCCAAAGTAATCAGCAGAAATATCTCCCCGGCGCACTCCCCCCACATAGTGCAGCGAGTAATTAGCCAGGAGCGCAATGGGCCGGCCGTCTGACGCCCGGACCGAAACTATGGAAAGGTCCGGGTCAGTGGGGCCGGCCGGACCTGCGAGGTCGGATTTGTCTACGGGCGCCAGAGCAGCCAATACATCATTTCCCCCAAAGGGATTGGGTGTGAGCGTCCCGGGCTTCACTTTCCAGCGACGATTAAAGACGTGCTGGGGGACTTTGCCGACGCCCCGACCGATTTGCGCGGGCTCGAGATTGTTCAGAGCCAGCCGCACGGCATCGGCGATCCGCACCGTAAGAAAATCCAGGTATTGGGCATCGGTCCGGCTCTGAAAGATCGAAACGGCCGTGGGAGCGGAATGGGTGTGCGTGGCCGACATAAGCATGTGCTCGACCGGCAGCCCTGTGTGCTTGTTCACCAGCCGCTTGGCTCTATCGAAGATCTCCCGCGGGATCATGCAACTGTCCACTACGACGATGGCCAGTTGAGTCTTTCCGTCATCCAGCGCAAGAGCGCGGGCGTGGAGCTGGTCATGGATATGCGCGGCCGTGCCATCCTGCATATTGCCGTTGATGGAAATCCCGAGCCAGGGCGTGATATTGCTGGTTGCCGCCCCCGCGCGAAAGTGCCCGGACCCCTCGCTGGCGGCCGGCGTCACAGTGAATGCCCATAAGAAAGTGAATGCGAAAAGGGATCTGATCATCTTTTGACTCAGAGTCTATAGGAGGGCTATTAAAATTGTCAAAATTTTTTTACATGCATAAAGTAAATTTCATTATGATGAAAGATCTGGTATTGACGCCTGGGGCCAAGACATCTAATCTATCGTGAGGCTTGGACTTACGTGTAAAGAAAAAGGGAGCGAATGATGCACCTTCGATCCATACAACCTGAAGATCGGCATGAAGTAGCCGAGTTGATTTACTGTTCCATTAATGTCTGGTATCAGAAACACGGCGGACCTCAGATTTTTAAAGGGGGTCCCGCCGTCACTGAGGTGTTCTACGATGTTTACAACTCCCTGGAACCGGGCTGCGCGCTAATAGTGGAAAATCCGGAAAGCGGGCGACTCATGGGATCCTGCTTCTATCATCCTCGCAAGCATCACGTCTCCCTGGGGATCATGAACGTTCACCCGAACTATTTCGGCCTGGGAGTAGGAAGCGCACTGCTGAAGCACATTACGGATTATGCGGATCGTGAGGGGTACCCGGCCGTCCGGCTGACCCAGAGCGCCATGAACCTGGATTCCTTTTCGCTCTACAACAAGGCAGGCTTCGTCCCACGCTGTGCCTTTCAGGACATGTTCATACAGGTTCCTGAAAGCGGACTGAACCAGAGCGTAGCAGGATTGGGAAACGCTCGAGATGCGAAGCTGGAAGACGTCCCGGCCATGGCGGCCCTGGAAATGGATGTGAGTAACATCAGCCGGGAGGAGGATTACCGCTACTGCATTGAAAATGAGCTGGGCTTCTGGCACGTATCGGTCTACCAAAACTCGCGCGGGGATATCGACGGCTTCATGATCTCATCTTCGCACCCGGCCATGAACATGCTGGGCCCATGCGTGGCGCGCTCGGAAAGAGAGGCAGCCGCATTGATACTCAATGAGCTGGGGCACCACAAGGGTCGATCTCCGGTTTTTCTCATCCCGGTCGAGCGGGAGAGACTGGTGCGTCAGGCATACGATTGGGGCGCACGCAATTGCGAACTTCACTTCTGCCAGGTACGCGGCGAGTTTAAGCCCTTTAAGGGAGTCAGTATGCCCACTTTTCTACCAGAAACTGGCTAATCGAAAGTGCTGAAAGGAGAAACGTATGAGCGATTTGAATGTAGGAGTGGTTGGACTGGGCTGGGTGGCCGGAGCTCACATTGAAACTTTTAAGTCTGTTAAAGGAGCCAACGTCACGGCGGTCTGTTCCCGTCGTCAACTTGACGAAGCCGCTCTGGAGAAGCAATACGGAATTCCTCTAAGGGTGTATAACGACTATCAGAAGATGCTCGAAAATTCCTCAATCGATGTCGTGGACATCTGCACCCCCCACCCCTATCATCCGCAGCAGGCCATCGCCGGCGCCCAGGCCGGCAAGCACTTGATCATCGAGAAGCCGATCTCAATCACCTTTGCAGACGCCAAGGCCATGCGCGAGGCCATCCGTAAGGCGGGGGTCCAGACGTGTGTGTGTTTCGAGGTGCGTTTTAGCCAACATGGAAGCGCCGTTCGATCAACGATCGATAAAGGGCTTTTGGGCCGCCTCCACTATGGAGAAATCGACTACTATCACGGGATTGGTCCCTGGTACGGGCAGTTCGATTGGAATATCAAAAAGAACATCGGGGCCAGCAGTCTTTTGACCGCAGGCTGTCACGCCTTAGACATGTTGCTCTGGTGTATGGAGAGTGAAGTGGAAGAGGTCACGAGCTACAGCAACCGCAGCAAAAGCCCGATCTTTGAACCTTATGAGTACGATACGACCTCCGTCACCATCATGAAATTCAAAGATGGAAAGATCGGGAAAGTGGCTTCCCTCGTGGACTGTCTACAACCCTACTATTTCCGTATCCATTTGTTTGGAAGCGAGGGTAGCTTCCTGGATAACCGCTTTTACAGCAAAGCCATCGAAGGCTTGGATAAAAATCAGTGGAGCACGCTGGGAATCCCGCTGATCGACTCGGGAGATGTGGCGCACCATCCCTATCTGCCGCAATTTCAGGCTTTCGTCCAGAGTATTAACAACAACAAACCGATGCCTCGCACCGATTTCGAGAGCGCCTTTGAGACGCATCGCGTGGTCTTCGCTGCCGACCTTTCAGCCCAGGAAGGACGAGCCGTCAAGCTGTCGGATATGTAGTATACGGCTGTAGTACATTCTGGAAGTAAGGAAAAAGAGGCGCGTTATCTTTTACTGAGGTCCAGGATGTAAATGTCCTTGAACCACATGTTTCCCACGCCCCCCGAGTGGAGTTGCAGGGAGATGTATCCGTCAAAGGACCTGGGCCGCGGATCGGTGAAGTCCACCATCTGAACGCCGTTGAGATACGAGATGTAGCGATTGCTCTCGACCTTCATTAGGAATTCGTTCCACTCGTTTGGCCGGACCAACGGTTCCAATTCGGGAGCAGGCCAGACAATCCAGCTCCGACCGTCGCCGTAAACGCCGCCCGTGTGATTACCGATCGTTCGATCAATCTCAAATTGGAGGCCTTGTGAAACATTGGCCGTGCCTGGCTCAAAATCCGAATGGAAGAACACCCCGCTGTTGCCATTTGCATCCGCTTTGAATCGAAGGAACAGGTGGAAGTCCTTGTATTTCTCCTCGGTTCGTAAATAGCCGTACTCCTCGGTGATTCCCTGGCCGTGAATGGCTCCGCCTTCAACTTCCCACTTCTCATTTCCCACCTTTACCCAGCCGGCCAGGTCCCGCCCGTTGAACAGGGAGACCCATTGCTCGTTCGGCAAAGTGGGACCTTGATTTTGAGCAAGGCTCATTGCAGTAAATAGAAAAAGAATTAAAGAAGCTTGAATTTTCATTGTTGTGGTAGTGGTTGAAGTTCGATTCTCCGGAAGAAGATCTCCGCTCCTTCCGACTGAAAGAGCAGTTTCCCTTCGGTTAAGTTGGCGTCATAGCCTTTATTGACGACGACTCCATTGACCAGGTAAGTGAATTCGCCTCCCCTCACGAAGGCATCCAGACGATTCCATTGGCCGACCGGCTTCTCGACATCCTGCTTGCCGCGAAAGCCCAAAACGTCTTTCCAGTCAGGATCGCGGCCGTACCAGTTGATTCGCCCTCCTTCGAAAGTTCGGGGCTGGCCCTCCGGATCCCAAACATATTCGCCGTCACGATCCTGCCTTACGTTTGCCCTCATCTTGGGCGCCGTGCGATTGCCTTCGTTATCGTAGCCACGGACCAGAATGAAATCTCCGGTTCCTCCCTCGATAATCTGAAACTCAATCGATTTCATCCAGGGGCTGTTGAAATCGGCGGCGGCATTGCCTTCAGGACCCTGACAGTGCAGGAGAATGCCATTGTCTCGCGTGCGATCCTTGCGATTTCCCCAGGTCACCGAACCCCAACGGTACTCGAGGATGAGATGGTAATTCGCATAGGGATTGTTAGTGATTAAGCCACCCCAGTGCTCTCCGCTGACGCGGATAGCAGGAGCGCCGTCCACTTGATCGACCACCGTAAAGACACGATGGGGATCTTCAAACTTGTAATCCGCCAACCAGGTATAAAAATTGGACAAATCCTTGCCATTGAACAGCTCAAGGGTTTCATTAGGTGTAAGGACATTCTTATCACTGGCACTGGCCAGATGAATTGAACCCATCGCCAGCCAGGCGAGGAAAACAAAACGAAATGCTTTAGTCATCGAATTACCTTTCGATCAATTCAGGCCGGAGGCGACAGGCCGGAGTATTCAATTTACTTTAACCGGTCGAACAATTGTAGCAGGGCCTCAACTATTTTGGGAGCCGCCTGGATTTCAAGACGATTGGTCCCCCTCCAGGTCTCGTATCCGCCCAGTTCATGATGCTTCACAGTCGGGAGATATCCGTAGGAGCCGTTGGCCAGTGAAATGGTAAAGGCCGGCTTTAACGGGCTCCTTTCCTTGATTTCCAAGCCGATCTCGACGAAGACCTCGTTTGGAATCGCTGCAATGCCCACATCTCCAATTCGCAGCGCCTGAACAATAACGGGAATGCTGGGAGGCAATTCGGCCATTTGCAATGTCCGCTGGGCGTAAATCCTCTCCCGGGAGTTCCTGGTAGGAGCCGACTCAGGCTTGCTCAGGAGCTTACGGGCGTAAGCGACGTCGTCCTCACTGGGAACGCGCACGCCCAGTTCGATTTCGGTCTGCTCCATTCCCAGGGGAACCCAATCGCGGTACTCGACAGTCTGATAGGCCTTGTACACTGCGGCCGCCACGTCCTCAGCTACCTCACGCATTTTCTGGTAGGGCTCCCGCCTCTCTCTTTTACCCAGGACATTGATATTATTGATGTCGCCACTGGTCCCGTTCGACATCATGGCTACAAAAGGCGGTTCAAGGCGGTCCGCGCCGATCAGTTGCTGGATGCGGTCAGCGAACATGCCAAAGTAGTCGGCCGAGATATGAGCACCTCCCACGCCTCCCACGTAATGCAGGGAGTAGTTGGCCAGGAGGGCGATGGGACGCCCATCTTCCGAGTGCACTGATATAAACGGAATCTCCTGGTCGGTGGGCCCGGCCGGCTTCACCACATCGGGATTGGCTATGCCGGGATTCATTTTGACTTTGTCGGTCCCGCCAAATGGGTCGAGCAAGGGAGTCCCCGGCTTCATATAGTAGCGCCGATTGAAAACCTGGTCGGGCTCATGGCCATTAGCCCAGCCCACTCGGGCCGGTTCCAGATTGTTCATAGCCCGGCGGATACCGTCGGCGATGCGATGGGCCACGAACTGCTGATATTCGTCCAGAGTATTGCCCCCGGCTATGTAGCGATCACCACGCGCGCTGGTTGCCGAATGCGTATGAGTTGAAGACATCAGCATGTTTTCAACGGGAAGACCGGTCTTTTCATGAACCATTCGCTTCGCTTCGTCAAAGACATCCCGCGAAATGCCTACGTTGTCAGATACGGCAATCGCGATTTGGGTCTGACCATCGTCAAGCACCAGACAGCGGGCCCACAGCTCATCATGAATATGTTTCGCAGGATCGGGACTCCATCCGCCGACAATCAGTCCCCCCAGAAAGGGAGTAATATTGCTTTTGGCGGCTCCGGCACGGAATTGCCGGGGGGCTGCCTCGATCACCGGAATCAGGCTCAAACTGACCAGTGCGACCAAGAGGGCGTTTCTAATCTGACTCGATTTCATCCATCATTCCTGAGTGGCTGTAGCCGACGGAGGGCTACTATCGGCTACAGCCACAGCGGCCTGCATAATATAAGCTTCCGATGCGTTACCAGCGCAAGCGAAGGGTCATCTCGATCATCCTTTGTCCGACCTTTTCCTGATCCTGATTGGCATTGCGGGCGCGTGTAATCTGTCCTGCCCGGGAAGCCGAGATATTCTCACGTGGAAAGCGGAAATGAGGATGATTGAAAAGGTTGGAAATACCGGCCACATAATCCAGACTCAGCCCTTCACGAATGCTGAAGCGCTTCGTCAGATTCAAATGATGGACATTGACACCCGGTCCTTCGAGGATATTGACACCGCTGTTTCCGAAGCGTCCGGGAGCCGGTTCCACAAAAGCGGACGGATCAAACCACCTCTCGATGGTCCGTTGGTCGGAGGGCAGATTTCCATCGGCAATACGGTCCGGAAGACCACCTGAAGTGTCGGTGTTAGACGGGTCGGATCCGTCAAATTCCGGCGTGAAATACTGGCCGGATTTGAAGTAACTGACCGTAGTCATTCTCCACCCGCCGATGATATGGTCAAGCACGGGATGGAGATCGGAAAGAAACTTCCTGCCTCGCCCCCAGGGCAGGTCGATCATCGTATTGATGACAAACTTGTGCCTGGCATCGTATTGCTGCCGGTTCCATAGATTGGCATTGTATGGATTTTCCAGATTCAGGAAATTGGCCATGCTGTTCTGCAGCGTGTAGTGGGCGTTAAACGTGGCCCAGCCCGCCTTGCGTTGAACTTCGAACTGAAAAGCGTCGTAGTTGGTGGCGCCGTTCGACCGAGCGAAATCGGTATCCACGAACTGAGGGTAGGGACGCCGGTCCGCTGAGAAGGGAATCAGGCTGGGTGCGGGTTTATTGATGTTCAAGTTGTAATTCAGTCCGCGACTGCGAGAACCGATGTAGGAAGTACGAAATCCGATATCCCGGATCTGATGTTCCAGGCTCACATTGAACTGGTGGATGGTTCCGTTGTCGGTCTGCGTGGGGTAACCTTCGATGTCCTGAGAGGGAACCCTCGAGGAAGCCAGATCGGCCGGAAAGGGATTGGGAAAGGCAAAGAACGGCTGTCCATCAATAATGTCGTTCGTGTAATTTTCAGCTATTTCGAAGGGTCCTCCACTAAATACTCGCTCGAAATATCCGATCTGCTCCGTAAAGGCGCCGTAACCGCCCCGTAGCACGGTCTGATCGGTGAGCCGGTAAGCCAAACCCAGACGCGGACGGAAATTGCCGAGATCGGCCTCGGGAACCGGGTCCCCGGCCACAATATTGATATTGCCAGGATAGAGCGGACTAATTTCGGAGAGCGCGTCCTGGGATACGATGACATTCCCGGTTTCAGGATCCCCATTATACTGCAAGCCATCCTCGTAGACGGCGGAGGGAAAGTAGTCCCAGCGCAGCCCGTAATCCAGAGTCAGCTTGGGCGTTACTTTGAAGGTATCCCTGATATAGATGCCGAGTTCGTGAGCGCGCTGCGTTCGGCCGACCAGAGGGTCAACTCGTCTGCTACGGAAGGGCAGGCCCAGCAGGAAGTCGGCATAGGAGTAACCTGTCATACTGCCGTCGAAAGTAAACCGGCCGTAAGTATTTCCGTCAATCCTCCCGTCGAAATCACTGATCCGTTTGAGCTCACCCCCGAATTTGAAGACGTGATCACCTGTCGTCCAACTGAGTGATTCGGCAAAGTTAAACTGATGATTGTCCTCCGCGACTCCGCCTGGAGAAGTCTCGAGGCTGGTGAACCCGGTAATATCCATCCTGGGAAAACCAGCGGCGCTCAGGTTACTCGGATTAACCCCTTGCAGGCCGATCGCCTGGACCACTTCGTCGCCGGTCCGAGGCGTAAATCCATCAACCGCACTCCCATCTTCAACAAAATCCCACAGCCAGCCGAAGCGGGCGGTGTTCACCAATGTCGGTGAAAAGACGTGTGTATCCGAGAGTACAAAACCCCGGTGCCAGCGGACTCGTGTCCGATCGAAACCCGGCAATCCCCGCTTGAGAACATAGGGCGTGTAACGCCGGATATAGCGACCATAGATGGTGTTGTTATCGGTTATGTTGTGATCGATCCGCACCATCGGGTAATCGGCCCGGAACAGATCATCCGGATAGGCGTGCTCAAAGCCGAGATTATTGACCAGTGCCCCGGCGCCGCCCAGATTCGGTTCTGGAATATACAAATCCTGCACCTTTAGAGCCATCGGGTTGAGACGATTCTGGGGAATGATGTTATTCGGAAATGGCTGCCCGGTTAGAGGATCGAGAATGGTTTTGGAAACCTGCGAGAAATCACCCTGGCGCATTAAAAGGGTCGGAACCGTCGATCGATTAAAGGATCCGGCGGGGAGCCGCTGATGAAAATAAGCTGCATAGAAGAAGGTCCGGTCTTTGATAATCGGCCCGGAGACATCTACGTGGGCCTTGTGCTCGATCGTGACCGTCTTCTCCGGTTCGAAAAAGTAGCGGGCATTAAGCGCCGAATTGAAGTGCGAATAAAAGGCGGAGCCATGAAATTCATTGCTCCCTCTCTTGGACACCATGTTGAAGTTGGCCACCCGAGCGGAATCGGCTGTGGCGTTGACGGCCACTACCTTCAGCTCAGTGAAATCCATCATGTTGTTGATCAAATTGACCGTACCATCTTCGGTCACGCCGTCCATTCCCTCGGCCACCTGCTCGCGAGGCTGCCCGGCCATTCTCAGGCTCCAGCTCCCCATCTGCGTGTCAATGCCCGGAAGAGTGATCATCAAGGACTGCGGATAATAGGTTCGAACCAGCGGACTGCTGTCGAATCTCTCTTCCGTAAAGCCGCTGGAGATTTCAGCGCTGTCGGTGGTAATTACGGCGGCCCCGGCCTCTACCGTTACCTGGTCGGTCAGCTCCCCAACCTGCAGCACCACATCAATACGCCTGATCTGCGAGCCTTCCAGGACGATATTCTCCGCGACAAACGTTCTGAATCCCGGCAGCTCTGCCTCGAGACGATAAGTCCCGATCTTCAGATCCGGAATCTCATAATTACCGCTATCATCCGAGATGACGGTCCTTGCCACCACATTCGTATTGACGTCCCTGAGAGTTATCTGGACACCCGGGACCAGTGAATTGGATTCATCGCTCACAGTCCCACGAATCGTGGAAAGGGCTGTCTGCCCCCACACGGTCCCGCTCACAAATAACAAACAGCAAAAACTGAGAGCCATTCTCCTGACGGTTTGACTTCTAGTGGCCATCTTAGTTTCCTCCACTATGCGTTTATTGGTTTCGTTTGCCTGGGAAACACCTGAACTAATCAATGCTCTGGAGTCTAAGTGATGCCCTTTTCGCTTGTCAATATTTTTTTGCGCACGTGAATAAATTTTCACCATCGTGAAAATTTAAGAACTCACTGAGCGGGAGGCGAGCGTCTGCAGGCCCTGCAGCGCGGCCGAGATCAACCTGGGCGCCGCCTCGACCTCCAGATAACTGGACGTGGCCCTCCAGGTCTCGTATCCGCCTAAAGCATGCGCCTCAGGCGTGGGTATGTAACCATGATAGTCGTTCGCCAGGCCGACCACCATGGTTGTCGGCGGGTATTTCGCTGTCGCATTTACATCGATGTTATTGATGCCGCCGATCCGGCCCTCCAGCGTCGGTGTAATGTCCACCTTCGCGGCTCCCGCCGTCAGCGGATCCGCCACTCTCCCGAGCAGCCCGCGGCCGCCGGCAAGCGTCGCCCTGCCCACCGCAAGTCCGGTGAGAAAAGCGCGTCGGCCGATAATGGTTTTGACTTGACTTCCAGTGGCCATTCTAGTTTCCTTCCCGAAGTTTATGGTTCCGGAGTCTATGGGGCGGCTTTTTAAATTGTCAATAAATTTTTTTGTGCACGTGAATTAATTTTCACTATAATGAAAAATCCTATGGAACAAAAGCAGGTCAAGTCGGCGGGCCGAGTGCTCGATATTCTCGAGCTTCTAACCAACGCTCAACACGGACTTAAGCTGAGCGACATCAGCCGAGAGCTCGAACTCCCAGTCAGCAGCACGCATGGCCTTATCAGGACACTTCTAAGAAGAGGCTACCTGGAACGCAACAGCTCGCATAAGACTTTCAAGCTGGGTCTGAAGGTTCTGGAGATCGGTTCAGTCTATCTCCAGGGTATCGATGTGGTTGAAGAAGCCAAACCGGTGATGAAGGAACTGGTCCAAATCTGTAACGAGACTATCAATCTGGCTATCCTGGAAAGAACTGACATTATCTATGTGGCCAAGGAGGAGGGGAGCCAATCGATGCGCCTCATCTCCTATGTGGGCAAAAGACTTCCGGCACATGCCACTTCTCTTGGAAAGATTCTCTTATCAGAATATAAGGAGGATGAGATCGATTCTCTTTACCAGGACCACGTTCTGGAAAAGCTCACGCCCAAGACAGTTTGCGATCTTAATCAGTTGAAAGGTGAACTCGAGCTGATCAGGCAAAAGGGATACGGCTACGATAATGAGGAGTCCACGGAAGGCCTCAAGTGCATGGGAGCGCCCATTTTTAATCACGAGAACAAAATCGTGGCGGCGCTGAGTATCTCGATTCCGACCGTAAGACTGGACAATCGGAAGATGGAAGAAACGATCACTCTGGTTCAGGATGCAGGTAGACAGATTTCTAGAAAAATCGGCTGGAGCGGCTCGATCACCCCGACGGCAGTTCAGTAAATACATTAAATCGCCTGGTTCTTAAGCGGGTATTTTAAGGAGACTCCAATGAAAAGAATTGCTGTGCTTACGCTTCTTATCACAATTGCGATTCCCTCTTTATGGGCTGAAGATCTGAAAGTAGGCCGTGCGGCCGTGAAAATCACGCCGCCCGTGGGCTCGGTTATGGGAAATTCCTACGGCATAAAGGTCTCCAAAGGCATACACGACGATCTATTTGCCAAAGCTCTGGTGCTGGAAGCAAACGGCAATAAAGCAGCACTTGTCGCCTGCGACCTCATCAGCATTCGCGGCGCGATCATCAGTGAAGCCCGACGCCTGATCGAGGAGCAAACGGACTTACGGGGAGATCAGGTCATTATCAGCGCCACTCATGCTCACGCCGGCCCCCAGATGCATCCGCTATTCTTGAAAGCTGTCGGAGGCGAGCCGGAAAAGCTGAGCCTCGAGTACATCCGGGAGCTTCCAAAGCTCATCGCCAAGAGCATCCAACTGGCTGAAGCCGACTTGAGTCCGGCTCGGGCCTCTGTGGGTCGCGTTTACGAAGACTCGATCATTTCCAATCGCCGCTTCTTGATGGCGGACGGAACGGTGGAGATGAACCCGGGAAGAAACAATTCTGATGTGATTCGGCCCGTAGGACCGGTCGATCCTCAAGTGTCGGTGCTTTACTTCGAGTCCCTGGACGGAGAGCCCCTGGCCACGCTGGTCAATTACTCTCTTCACGTGGCCATAGTGGGCGGAGACGAGTTTTCCGCAGACTACCCGGCTGTCCTTTCCCGCCTTTTGAAGCAGATCAAGGGTGAAGACATGTTGACCATCTTCACCAATGGCACCTCGGGAAACGTCAATAACAGCTATTCAGATCTCAGCCAGGGGGATCCATTGAGGGGGCATGCCGAGGCGGCCCGGGTGGGCACCATTCTGGCGGCCAGTGTGTTGAAAGCGTATGCCCATCTTCAGCCTGTTGAACCGGCGCCTCTTCACGTGCGCGCCGACAAGGTCCAGCTACCGATCTCCGCAGTAACGGCCCAAGAGGCCGAATGGGCCCACGACATCATGGCTGGCAATGGACAACCGAATGGCCCGAAGTTTACCGACGTGGTACGGGCCTGGAGGATTATCGACTTGGCCTCGCTCAACGGAGGCCCGCTGGTGTCCGAGGTGCAGGCGATCACGCTGGGCAATCAAGTGGCACTGGTTGGGTTTCCCGGAGACGCCTTCGTTGAACTGGGACTCTCCATCAAGACCAATTCGCCTTTTCCCTTCACTATTGTGAGCGAGCAATCCGCTAATGGAGCCATCAGCTACGTCCCCAATCGCAAGGCCTTTCCCGAGGGAGATTACGAAGTGATCAGCGCCCGCTTTGAGCCGGGTGGGGCCGAGCTGCTGGTAGAGGCCGCCGTTCGCCTGTTGACGGATCTCTTTCCCTATCACGAGGCGGCTTCAACGCCTTAATTGCCTGAGCACCTGCTTTGATTCCTCAGGATAAACTCCGATGGCGTGGTTGCGATATCGCGGGAAGAGGCCTTCTTTGGACTCGAGTGTGACGACATCGCTTCGCTGATCCGGCATATGGCAGGAGACACAGAATTCGTCGATTCGCGCCTGGGGCGGATCGGCCAGAGTCCAGTCGTGTGGCCTGTGGCATTGCAGGCACTTTTGAGAAAGACTGGCCAAGTCCCTCTCCTGGGCGTGGATGTCATGACAGGTTGAGCAGGACATCTCCGGGCTTTCCTTAAAGCAGCGGCTGCTCCTCAGTAGTCCGGCCTGGTTACCATGGACATCGATTTTTAAATCGTCCGGCACATGAGCGGGCATGAGATAGTCATCGAGCGCCTGTCCCGGCACAGACGTAAAAGGGGGCATCTTCGGCTCGCGCAGGCCCGAGTGGCACAAAGCGCAGTTGTCGATCCGCCTTTCCCGCGAAAAGGACGCTGGATTCAGGATGTATCGGCCTGAAGTCTCCTCCGGGTTTTCATCATGGTACTGGACATGGCGATCTCCCGGACCATGGCACTTCTGACAGGAAATGCCAAGCTCGTAGCGATTGCTGTAAGCGACTCTCGATCCCCTTCTCTCCAATTCGAAAGAGGTCGCATGACATTCCAGGCACTGAGGAGGAATCAGGCGCCCGAAAAAGATCTTTCCATTCTCGTATCCGGGACTGTTTACCCATTCATCGGCCAGCGTGAAGTAGGATACGGGCAGTTGATAAAGGAGGCCGTCCTCCCAGAACAGGTAAGATTGGCCCTTTCTGCCCGATCCCACGACCAGGTCAAAGCGCTCGCTACGGGAGAGCTTCCCTGCCTGGTAGCCGTTTTGATAAAAGCCGTCGCCTCGTTTCACCATTTTGAAGAGAACATCCGGGTTGGCCGTTCTCAGGATATTCTCGCCCTGCGCGAAAGAGCCTTTTATCGATTCCCTGTTAGCCGGCTGAGACGTTTTAAAGTGGGCAGTCTGAAGATAAGACTCGTAGATGGACTCATGGCAAGGCAGGCAGTCTTTCGGCTGGGCAGGCGAAAAAGACAGCGATAAAGTCGCCAGCAAGAAAGCTTGAAAGACCAGGGCAAAACTCCTTACCGCAGATGGATGCGCGCCTTAGACCGGCCGCCTTTCAGCAGATCGTACTGGGGATCTGCAAAGCGCTCAAAGAACTCATCCAAACGCCGGCGCAGCATCTCCTGAATATCTGTATACGCTTCGTTGCGGATGAAATTGACCCGTTCCCCCGGCGTATTCTTCATATCGTACAGCTCGTCCGGTCCGTCGGGATGACGGCGGGTGTACTTCCAATCCTTGGTGCGAATCATCCGTGTGTTCTCAAATTCCCAGAAGATCACGTCCTCCCAATCGATCTGCCGGCCCTCGAGCGCCCGACTGTAGTCGCGTCCCGGAAGGGCGGGCTTTGACGGAACCTCATCGGCCAGTCCCAGGTAGCTCAATACCGTCGGCAGCAAGTCGTAATTACCCACCAGCAGATCGCAAACCGCTCCGGCCGGGATTCGGCCGGGGTGGCGGTAAATCAGCGGGACACGGATGCCTTCCTCAAAGGTGTAAACCGGGCGCGTGTGGTCGCCCATCCCCCAGATGCCGTGGTGACCGCCCGCCAGCCCCTGATCGCCTACAAAGATGACCAGGGTGTTCTCATCGAGCTGCAGGCGGGTCAGTGTATCCATGATCCGCCCCACTCCATCGTCCACGCCGCTAACCGCTGCCGCATAACCGCGAATCGTAATCGGGTTATTGATCATATCCCGATTGTTATAAAGCCAGGGATGGCTCGGTTCGCGAGGAAACGAATTCAGAACTTTATCCGAGTAGAATTCAGTGTGGCGGTTTTGATGGGTTTTTCGAAACTCGTTCCCCAGGCCGTACGGCCCGTGATAAGACAGGAACAGGAAAAACGGGCCCTCCTGATTTTGCTCGATGAACTCGATGCCCTGGTCGGTAATGGCCTCGGTCAGGTAAGCCGGTTCCGTGTGAACTTCCCCCTTCCAAATGACGTCCGCATCATAAAAGACACTGCTTCCGTAAGGAATGGTATACCAGTAGCTGAATCCCTCGTGCGGCTTGATACTGTCGCCCAGATGCCACTTGCCACTGAGGCCGGCCACGTAACCGGCTTCGCTCAAGATTTGGGGCAGACTGAGAAATTCCTCGATGGTATTGTAGGAGTCGGGACCCATCTGGACACCGGGGCCGCCCACCAGGAAGCTATGAACCCCGTGCTGGGAGGGAATCAGGCCGGTCAGCAAAGTGGCCCGGTTGGGCGAGCAGACGGGATTGGTCGAGAATGCGTCCGTAAATAACATCCCTTCGGCCGCCAGCCGATCAATGTTGGGAGTGCGGATCTCTTCGTTACCATAAGCTCCCAGGGTCCACGGACTCTGATTATCGGTCAGGATCAGGGTGACGTTCGGACGCTCGGCTGCTCTCGCGACACCGAACAGGTTTAGGAAAATTACGATAATAATAAAGGTGTAATAGCTTCTATTCATGATTTGTTTATTTACTTAGGGCTTGCCATCACGAATGCTAACAGCCTAGCTGATAAGGAGCAACCTGTTGGAAATTCCCAAGGAGCGGAATGGATATAATTGCTCTACTAACGGATCTCAGGGCATTCCTCCGCGAACGAGAGTGAAACGAGCAGTGATTTTATTCAGTCTTGTCCTGGCGTTGATGATATGGCCTGGAGGCGGCCAGCCACCCGAGCAAGACGCTAAATCGCGCCTATGGGTTCGCCTGCAGGATGAGCAGGGAGATCCGATCACGGCGCGGATCTATTTGAGCGGAGCCGATGGAGAGTACCGCATTCCGGAAGGCAGTCTGGCTCGCGGACGGGAGGAGCAGTTCTTTCACGCTCGAGGGCATTTTCAGGTCGCCCTGCCCCCGGCGAAATACACAATCGAAGTGGTCAAAGGCTTCGAGTATTACCCTTTGAATAAAGAGATCGATCTCAATTACCTGGAGCTCCAGGACCGGACCACTGTTGAAACGATCGCTCTGAAGCGCATGATCGATATGCCTGGCCTGGGCTGGTACTCGGGTGATGTGCACATGCATCCAAACCACCGGGAGGGAGGCCTCTACATGACATTGGGGGACTCACAACTGCTGGCCGCAGGCGAGGATATCCGAGTGGCCAATCTCCTGATCTCCAATCGCCAGGGCACGACGCGCGTCTTCGATACGGAGTATTTCCTGGATGGCGCTGTGGATCCCGCCTCAACGGAAGAAAGCATGATGGTGGTCCAGGAAGAATTTCGAAATACGTCCGGAATGTACGGCCATATGCCTCTTCTGGGAATCAATAAACTGGTGCAGCCCTTCTTTACCGGACTTCGCCCCAACTGGGAGGATTACCCATCCAATTACACGATCGCAAAACAGGTCCAGGAAATGGGGGGCGTCGTCAGCTATGCGCATCCTGCCGACGAACCCGACATCCCCACCGAACTGCATGTTGCTCGAGAGTTTCCGATCGATCTGGCCCTGGGAGTCGTCAACGCGCTCGATCTGCTGAGCAACAAGGACGAAGAAGCGGCTACCTGGATGTACTACCGGGTCTTAAACTGCGGTCTCAAATGCACCGCCTCAGCGGGCACAGATACCCAGATGGATGTGGCCGATCGTGACTCCATTTCGGGAGGAGGCAAAGTCTACGTGAAACTGGACCCGCCGTTAACCTACTCGAAATGGATAGAGGGATACAGGGCAGGCCGCACCTTTGTATCCAATGGCCCGCTACTGTTTCTGGATGTGGAGGGAAAGGAGCCCGGGGAGGAGATCCGCTTTTCCGGCTCCACTCGCCTGAACATTTCCGCGAAAGCCCTCTCACTGGTTCCCATGCAGACACTCGAGCTGATCGTCAATGGCGAGGTCGTGGCTCGAGCTGAGCCGACTGAAGATGGAACGATCGCGAATCTCACTCATACACTGGAATTGGGCGACAGCGCCTGGATAGCAGCCAGAGTGTGGGGCCAAGGACACCGTCTGGTCATGAACGATTCGAGACTGTTTGCCCATACCAGCCCTGTCTACTGCTATAAAGACGGAAAGCCGGTTGCCGTCCCCGATGATGCGGAGATTGTAGTTCGCTGGATCGACCGGCTGATCGAAGATGTAAAATCCTCACCGCGCTTTGCCTCCGAAACCCACCGGCAGGAGGTGATCGATCTCTTTAATAAAGGAAGGCGCTACTACGAGGAAATCGCCACCAGGCCCTGATGGTTATCTCCTAAGGAACATTAAACAACCTGCAAGGGAACCAGACGAAAACCGAGGCTTTTAGCCTTTGCCTTGAGTCTGGCTTCCATACGTTGGCGGTAGCGTCGTTGATCGGCAGCAAAGCGAGTCTCGTCAAATTCCTGCCGAGTGGTGATCAGATGGTAGAAACCGACTTGCCAAGCCGCCTTGTAGGGCCGCGGGCCCGGCTAAACCCGTGAATACATTTCTCTAAATCCCTGATTGTACGCAATGAAGGCGTACATCGTTGACTGACCCCTTAAAATCCTGTACACTTTGAATATGTACATGGGAAAGAGGTCCTGTCATGCCACGAGTCGCTGTCGAAGATAACAACCGTATGTCCTTGCGCATTCCCGCCGAGGAAAAGGCGATGCTGCTACGCGCCGCCGCGCTGAAGCATAAGGACCTCTCGGAGTTTGTGCGCCAGCACAGTGTCGATGCCGCCAAAGCTGTCATTCGCGAGGAGGAGCATATCTCGCTCTCGCAACGGGACAGCCTGCGCGTGCTGGATCTACTGGAGAATCCGCCCAAGCCCAATGCGAAGCTGGTCTCGGCCGCTAAAGCGCTGCCCAAGCGCAAATGAGCCTCCCGCCCTGGCACGAGGGGCCGATCAGCAAAAAGCACGATCGCGAGGCCTTCGATTGCGGCGAAGCCGCTCTGAATGATTTCCTGCGGCAGCATGCGCGAAAAAGCCACGAAGCGGGTGGCGCCAAGACTTTCCTGGCTATTGATGACAAGGACGGCAAGACCGTACTGGGCTTCTACAGCCTCAGCCCCGCTTCCGTTGAATATGCCCGCACGCCCGATATCGTGAAGCGTGGGCTCGGCCGTTATGACGTGCCGGGCTTCCGCCTTGCACGGCTTGCCGTGGCCAAGCCCTGCCAAGGACAAGGGCTCGGCGGTCAATTGCTGCTGGCCGCGGGCCGGCGCTGTATCAAGGCTGCCGCCGAAGTGGGCGGCGTCGTGCTCGTGATCGACGCGAAAAATGAAGGCGTCGCCAAGTGGTATGCGGGCTACGGCGCAATGCCCTTGAATGACAGTCCCCTCACCCTGCTTCTGCCGCTCGCCACAATTTCGCAGGCTCTTAAGGCCGCAGGTCACGACGAGTAAACCGGCGCACCTTTCGCCAAAAACGTATTTCTGTGTTTGAAGATTTCTGTGTTGACAGAATTAAGGCTGCCCGCGCGGCCAAAGCGCGGAAGTCGTTAAGACCTGATTGGCGTTATCGGCGGCGGGCCAGGCCCGGGACTCTGTGGCCTTCTTTCACACCTGTGCCCTCATAGATCCAGTGCTCGGGCCTGGTCACCACCCAGTCGCCGTAACCGGGACCATAGGAGCTCAGGCCCATAAGATTTTTCTCATCCTCAAACAGCTTATCGCGGGCAAACGCGCGGGCCGGAGCGCCATCCACCCCACTGTCATAAAACAGAATCTCATGGCACAACGAGTTGCCGGAAAAGAAAGCAAAGCTCAAACCTTCGTCGCGGGCCTTGAGCGCCTCGTCAAACATCTTCCGCGACCAGTATTCGTCATGCCCGACGGATAAAAATGCCTTGCTGAACGCGAGGATCTTCGGATCCAGATGCAGATCCAGATTGGAGCAGTAAGTGAGGTCGTATCCCTGCTGCTCCAACCAGTAGACCATGGGGTGCTCCCAGAGCAAAAACTCTCCAGAACCCGCCGAGAGCGGAGCATCCACGATCTGGCAGTACTTGGCATAAGGTCGATCGAAACTGACCCGCACGTGGGGACCCGTGTACCAGACTTCCGGCGTTCCGTCGTCGTAGAGCGAATCCCTGCCGGGCCATTTATTGTAGGCTTGCCAGGTCAGGTCACTGACCTGATAAAGCAAATCTGAGGGCCGATGCTCTTTGACGACGAAAATGACGTAGCTCTGAAAGCCCGGCGCATCCTCGCGCGTCAGTTTGGCCAAATAAACGCCACTCGGCCACTCACTTGGGACTATAAAGCTCGTGCATGATTCCCACCGGCACTCCCTAAGGCGCTGGACCGTCATCATGGGCATCGGTTGGGGCTCCCCTTTAAAAGGCCCCAGACGGACCATGTGCCGCCCGCCCGTAGCGCCGTAATAGCCCATGCGGTAAATATCGATGAGAAAGGTTCCGACGGGATCCAGGCTTACCTTGAAATCGATGCTCTCGCCCGGCCGCACGCTGGCCTTCGAGGCGTAACCTTCTATTAACGATGACCGGGTCTCCCTTATCAGAGGATAGGAAGCCAGCGTGATGGGATCGTCAAAGCGGGTGAACTGGAGCTGCCATTCGACCGTTCCGGGCTTACTGTTCTCCTCTGCGACGGGAGTATCTCCTCGCAAGGAGAGGTTGGGCCAAGCGGCCAGGGCGGCAGAGGCCTTAATAAAGCCTCTGCGCCCTATTCTGTTCTTCAAGCTACCACTCTAAACGCAGCTTCATCTGGAACCTGCGCGCGGCGTGCTTTTCAGCCACGAAGTCCTGGATTCCTCGAAAGAGCTCTCCGGTATCGGGAGTGGAGATGTTACTGCGCGGCGGCCGGAAATGAGGGTTATTGAAGAGATTCGAGGCGCCGATGGTATAAGTGAGCCGGAATCGCTCTCCAATATTGAAGAGTTTCGCCAGACTCAGGTGATGGACGTTGAGTCCGGGCGCCACCAAAACGTTCAATCCGCTGTTTCCAAACCTCCCCTCCGGCGGGGCCACGAAAGCACTTGGGTCGAACCAGCGTTCGACGCTCCGCTCATCACGGGACAGATTTCCGTCGGCAATCCGATCAGGAAGTCCTCCGAAAGTATCGGTGTTGGAAGGATCCGAGCCGTCAAACTCAGGCGAAAAGTGCGGACCCGTCGCAAAATAGCTAATGGTGCTGAGCTGCCATCCTCCCACAATGTGGTCGAGTAACGCAGGCGCACTGGATAGGAATCGACGACCTCTGCCCCAGGGCAGATCGATCATGGTGGTAATAACCGCCCGGTGTCGCTGAGAAAAGTCGTCATGGCTCCAATGACTGGTGATGTCATATGGATTCTGCCGGTTGAGGAAGTTGTGCAGATTTCCGGCAAAGGTATAGTGGCCATTGAAGGTGACAGCGCCCACGCGCTTATTGGCCTCAAACTGCAGCGCGTCGTAATTCGAACTGCCGTCTTCGCGGATCTCAGAAGCATTCACAAACTGCGGGAAAGGCCGCCGATCATCCGTGAAGGGAATCAGGCTGGGACGCGGTTTATTGACATTGACCGAGTAATTAAGGCCGCGGCTGCGTGAACCGATATAGGAGGCCCGCAGCCCTATATCCGCCAGTTCCTTTTCGATACTCAGATTGAACTGGTGAATCGAGCCGTTATCAGTCTGCAAAGGATACCCGCTGATGCTCTGGGAAGGAATCCTGGCTGTAGCCAGAGTGGCCGGAAATGGATTGGGAAACGAGAACAGCGGCTGCCCATCCACTATCTGGTTACGGTAGGTCTCGGTGATCTCGAACGGGCCTCCTCCCTGAACACGGTCAAAATAGGAGCCATCAATTCGCTCGGTAAATACGCCGTAGCCTCCCCGGATCACCAAATCATCCGCCAGCCGGTAGGCAACACCGATGCGGGGACGAAAATTGCCCGTGTCCGGATCGGGAATGGCTTCACCGGTGACAATGTTGATGTTGCTGGGATAAAGCGGACTGATGGCATCAACAGCGCCTTCCGGCACGATCACATTGCCCGTCTGCGTATCCCAGTTGTATTGCAATCCATCCTGGAGTGTCGGTGAGCCGATGTAATCCCAGCGCAAGCCGTAATCGATCGTTAAATCGGGAGTGAGCTTGTATGAGTCCATAAAGTACAGACCCAGTTCGTACTGGTCCATCTGACGGGGCACTAATGGATCCAGCCGCCTGCTCTCAAATGGAAGCCCCAGTAGAAAGTCGGCATAAGCAACGTTGGTAAACCGGCCGTCGAATCTGAAACGACCGTAAGTACCCTCTCTGACCAGACCTTCAAAGTCATTAAACTGCATCAATTGGGCACCGAACTTCCATACGTGCCGCCCCGTAGCCCAGGTCAGCGAGTCTTCCCAGTGGAAATCAAAGTGGTCATCTCGAATTCCTCCAGCGGTCGTGAATAGAGTGGACATCCCGCTGATATCCATGCGAGGGAAACCCTGGGCGCTGATACCGCTTGGATTGACTCCTTGAAGTCCGATGGCTGCGACGGCTTCATCTCCTTTAGGAGGCGTCCACCCGTCCACGGTCTCGCCGTCGATCATGTAATTGCCGTTCCAGCCGAAGCGAAACGTGTTTACGACCGCAGGAGAAAAAACGTGAGTGTCTGAAATGATGCCCTTGGAGTAACTTCGTATCCTTGTCCACGAAAACGCCGGCAGATCTCGGGCCAGCACGTAGGGAACATCGTTCGATATGTAGCGGTAAAAGATGGAGTTGTTTTCCGTCAGCTTATGATCGATTCGCCAGGACAAAATGTCGGTCTTGAATTTGTCAGTCGGATACGGAAAGTCAAATCCCAGATTATTGGTCAACGCGTCTGCACCGCCCAGATTGGGTTGCGGAAGATACAACTCCTGCACCTTGAGTGAGGTCGGATTGAGGCGATTGGCCGGGATGATATTGTTGGGAAAGGGCTGTTTTGTCAGAGGGTCGATAATCGGCTCGTCAAATTGCGAAAAGTCTCCTTGCCGCATTAAAAACGTCGGTACAGTCGCCCGCTCGAAGGAGCCGGCCGGAAAACGTTCAGAAAACCAGCCGGCATAGAAAAAAGTCCTATCTTTAAAAATAGGTCCGGAGGCTTCCGCCTGCCACTCGTGGAATAAGAACACTGGCTTCTCCGGCTGAAAGAATTCCCGGGAATTGAGCGCTGAATTCACATGTTTGTAAAAGATCTCTCCATGAAAAGAGTTGTTGCCGCTTTTTGAAATGGCATTGTAGCTGGCTACTCGGGACTGATCGGCCGTATTGTTGACGGCGGTCACCTTGACCTCTTCGTACATGTTCATGTTGGCGCCCTGGTTTCCCGACCGATCGTTGACCACTCCGTCGTTAGCCTGGGTGATCTGATCGTTGGACTGGCCTCCAATGGCCACCACCCATCCGGTACCCTGGACTCCGGGCAGCGTGCTGAGCATGGACAGAGGACCCGGGTAAATATCCACCAGAGGAACATCCTTATAGGTCTCGCTCTCAATTCCGGAAGTAATTGATCCTCCCTCGGTGGTGATAACAGCCGCCCCCGCTTCGACCATCACTTCCTGGGTGGCCTCTCCGATTTCCAGAACCGGATCGATTCGCCGGATTTGAGCGCTCTCCAGGAGAATATTATCGGCCACGTAATTCTTAAATCCGGGTAACTCGGCCGTCAGGCGATACGTGCCCGGCTTCAGGTCCGGAGCCTCGAAGTTTCCATTGTCGTCCGTGACAATCGTTCTGGCGGTGATATTGGTTGTAACCTCCGTGATGGTTACCTGCACGCCGGGAACGATGGCGCCGCTCTGATCCGTAACCGTGCCGCGGATGGTCGATAAAGCCGCCTGAGCCATTACCAATCCACTGCCCATCAGAATGAGCGCACCAGCAATGAGAAATAAATTGCGTCTACTCGTCATTTGCACCTCCAAGAGGACTTTAGCCCGGGAATCATGAACGGAAAGAACTTTAAATCCACCACGGAGTGTATGGTATGGTAGCGCGATAGTCAATGGATTTTTTTGGAGATGAAGTTAATTTCACACTTGTGAAATATTTCAGTGTTGCCGGTCCCTTTCTTTTCTTAACGTTTGGAGCCGTTCTTTATTCCGGCGAAGGTCCCGAAGAACTCGCCCGCGCAAGGATGCTGGCGCAACAATATTGTTCGAGCTGCCATATGCAGCCTCCACCGGATATCCTGCCCAAAGATAAGTGGGAATTCGTGACCACCTGGATGGGTAATTTTTTGGGGCATGGGAATACTCGAGGCCCGTACTCCAACCTGATTCGGCCGGACCAAATCCCCCCGGAGCCTCTTATTTCCAAAGATGAGTTGGAACTGATTCAGCGCTTCTACACAACGTCGGCTCCTGAAGCTTCGCCCCCTCAGGAGAACAAGCCAAGGTTGAGGCGCGATCTTGAGCTTTTCAAGTCCTCTCCGGCCAGGCTGCTTTCCGCCGGATCTTTGATTACTCTGGTAAAGATCGATCCACAAAATAAGCGCCTCTTCGTGGGCGACGGCGACAATCGGCAGCTCCTGGTGTTCGGTGAAAACGGCGGCCTGAAAGAACGGCATAAAGTCGGAAGCCAGCCGATTTCGCTTACTTTGGACGGCCGGAACTTCTACCTGACTCTAATCGGCGACCTGGATCGGGATCGAGGCAAGGGACAGGTCATCTATTACAACCGAAGCGGCAATAACTATTCGCTCCAAAACCTCGTTCCTCATTACTATAGAATTGCTCACGCCGCACACCACGATATCAACCTGGACGGCCGCCGGGATATCATCATCTCCGCCTTTGGCGATTATCGCTACGGAAGGTTCTCGTGGTTTGAAAACCAGGAACGCGGCCGGCTCGAAGAACATATTCTGATCGAACGCTCAGGCGCCCTGAAGTCAGCAGTTCACGATTTCAACCGAGACGGTCTCCCGGATCTGATGGTGCTGATGGCTCAAGGGCGAAATGAGCTGCTCCTGTTTATCAACAAAGGGGAAGGACGCTTTGAACAGAAGCAGGTCTTCGAAAAATTCCCAGGCTTTGGCTTCAACGATTTTCACCTGGCCGACTTCAACTCGGACGGCCTCATGGATCTCATCACGGTAAACGGCAACAATATGGAGATTCCAGACCCGCCGCTCAGAAATTATCACGGAGTTCGCTTGTACGAGAACACTGGCCGGATGGACTTTAAAGAAAGCTTCTTTTATCCCATGTTTGGAGCCATACGAGCGGTCTCGGCCGATTTCGATCAGGATGGAGATCTGGACATCGCTGCCGTCTCTTACTTTCCCGACTGGTCGGCCGACTGTCCGGAAACCTTCGTTTTTCTGGCCAATCAGGGTCATTATGAATTTACTCCCTATACACTGGAAGAATCCTGCTGGGGCCGATGGCTCACTCTAGACGCAGGCGACCTGGACGGCGACGGAGACCAGGATCTGGTTTTGGGAAACGGCTTCAATCTCAGCGGTATACCGGAAAGGTTCCAGTCCGAATTCATCCGGAAAAGCAGGAAAACCCAGTCTGTTCTTATCTTGAAAAACAACCTGTCTGAGGGGGTAAATCGATGGATAACATCAACTTCCAGGAAAAACGCGAGTCTGCCGAACCCTTCGTCAGAATGCAGGAAACCATCCTGATGAGCGGGTGGTCTCCTGTTTTTGAGACCGTTGTTCAGGCCATACGCATCGGCGATCTCGGAATCGCGGCCCTGCCCTGCGAGGTCTTCGCCGAGACCGGGCTGGAGATCAAAGCTTGGAGGCTATGAGACCTGGCGTGCCCGTTCGAGCTTTCTCGAGATTCAGGCCGCGCCTAAACTGGTCGCTCATGTGCTGGAGATGTTCAATGAACTGGTTTGACCATGTTTGGAGAAAAGCCATGATCGTTGGTACGGCAAGTAAGAGAAAGGGACTAATCGTGAATCGCAGACAATTTCTAAAACGCACGGCCGCAGTAGGAGCCGCTGCCGGATTTTTACCCGAGGCTTTGACCTGGCAGGTTAATGCGGCTGAAGAAGAAGGATTGAAAGCGGGATTCGCCGAACGAGATATCACTCCCGAGCTGGGTATGGAAAAGCCGGGGGGATACGGGAAAGCTTACCTCCGAGAATTTCACGATCCCTGCAAAGTGAGGGCGGCTGTTTTTGATGATGGAAACATGCGTGTAGCCCTGGTCGGGCTGGATGCACTGATGGTCCCTCGGCACCTGGTCAAGGCGGTCCGAAAGGACATTCAGAACAGATGTGGAATTTCTCCGGAGGCAATCCTCATCGGCGCCTCTCACTCCCACTCCTCAGGGCCGCTTGGAATGGTGCAGCCGGGGCAGTATGACCACGCTTCACCCCTGGTGCAGGAACTTGCCTATCAAAAATCATCGGCAGCCGACCCCGACTACTTGAAGCACGTCCACCAGCAAATTGTCGAGGCGGTCTGCCGGGCGGACGCCTCCAAAGTCGAGGCGCTCTGCGGTGTCGGCTCGGGCACAGAAGACAAGGTGGGGTTTAATCGCCGCCTGCGTATGAAAAACGGACTCACCTACAGCCATCCCGGCAAGGGAAACCCTGACATCATTGGTTACGCCGGCCCGATTGATCCGGAGGTAGGCGTCATCGGGGCCTGGGACCAGGATGGACGGCTGCTGGGATGTATCGTCAATTACGCATGCCATGCCACCACCAATCCGGACGGAATTTCTGCCAACTGGATTTACTACATGGAGAAAGTGATCCGCGGAGCCATGGGAGCCGATCTTCCTGTCGTCTTCCTTCAGGGCGCCTGTGGGGACATCACTCAGGTGGACAACTTGAGCCCCTATGCGAATCCCTCAGGAGAGGAATGGGCCGAGTTCGTGGGAGGACGAGTGGGCGCAGAAGCGGTGAAAGTTCTACTCACCGTGGAACCAGGAAGCCTGACTCCTCTGGACGCGCGCTCAAAAATACTGGGCATCAAACGGCGGGTCCCCAGTCCCGATCGAGTCAAGCAATGCTTCGAAATCGTCAAGCAAGCCCCGGAGGAAGCCGGTTCGACCCGCTGGATCTTCGCCAAGGAAATCGTGCTGCTGGACGCCCTTTTGGAGAAGGAGCCGATAGCCGAAGTTGAAGTACAGGCCATCCAGATCGGTCCTGCGGTATTTATCACCAATCCCGCGGAATTCTTCGTCCAACTCGGTCTGGACATCAAAGCGGGAAGCCCGTTTCCTTTTACTTATCCGGTTGAACTGGCTAACGGCTGCGTCGGGTATGTTCCGACTGAGGAAGCTCTGAGTGAAACGGGTGGCGGTTATGAGACGCGACTCACCAGCTACAGCAACCTGGAGCCTACGGCAGGCACACAGATGGTAAAGGCCGGCATTGAGCTGGCCCGCCAGATGAAGCCCGGGAAGGCGCCCACACCGCCGCAGGCACCACCCTTTAAAGAACCCTGGTCGTACGGCAATGTGCCTCCGGAACTTGATTAGCCGAAATATCTAACGCGCTG
The DNA here is from genome assembly GCA_050747825.1 of Acidobacteriota bacterium. Classification (GTDB taxonomy): domain Bacteria; phylum Acidobacteriota; class UBA6911; order RPQK01; family JBOGJG01; genus JBOGJG01. Next base: position 29,288 of record JBOGJG010000444.1, read on the forward strand.
GGGAAAGCAACTGAGGTTTAGGGCTGTGGACGCGCCCGAGCGGGCGTTGTCCGCTGCCCGGGCGGACTCCATCCCCCAGCTCCTCGCGGGCGTATTCGGCCAGCTTCAGCAGTTGAACCACAATCCCAGGATTCTGCCCGGCCACATCCGTCCTTTCGCCGATGTCATTGACGAGGTCGTAAAGCTTGTTGGCAGGCAATTGAAGCTTCCACTTACCTGAGCGGACGGCTTGGAGCTTATCCTCCTGGTAGTAATAAAAAGCAATGTGTGGAGACTTGGATGCAGGTCTACCGCTCATAAGAGGCCAGATATCCCGGCCGTCAATACGATGATCGAGCAGTTTTGCTCCGGGTGAGTTCACTCTCTCGCCGCTGAGGTAAAGAACAAGCAACAAGCAAAAAAGAGGAGTGAATTTCATGTGGTCCCATCGGCAGCCGGCTTGATTCCGCATTTCTGAAAGAAATTAGCCGTTATTTTCTGGACACGCTCGTCCGGACCGTGGGGCCGGCCGTGATGGGAATAAGGAGGCATCAGGCCCGGGGGATCCGACAGCCCGATGGACCAGAAAATGGTGGAGGCGTTGAACACCCAGTTTCCCTTGGGTCCCGGATAAACAGTAGCCGTATAGTGGGATTCTTTTCCTCCGCCGGTAATGGGTATGCCCTTAGCAATGATTTCCAAGCCGGGAATATGCGCGGGGTCGCCATGGAATTCCCAGCCTACCAGCCCCGGAATGGCATCTCCGTCTTTCATGGCGGTTCCCTCGAAAATCCAGTGATCGGCCTTGCTGACGATCCAGTCGGCTGATCCGTTAAAGGGATAAACGGTGCGGGCCCCAATCAGGGTGTTTTCGTTTGGGAAGTCCCCTTCGAATGGCCCCATAATTCCGGTCTCCTCTTCTTCCGGCGTAATTCCTCCGAAGCGCCCCACTCGATGCATGAGTCGATTGGGATTCCCACCAGAATTGGGCTTCACCGGAATACGCTTGCCGCCTTCGGTGAGGCCGGTCCTCGGATCGATGATCTCAGGATTCAGATCGGCGCTCGGGTCCAGGGCAATGGCCCACATGATGCTGTTGCCGGAGAGGAAAGCTACATTGAGCCCCCGGTTTACTGCATTCTTGACATTGTTGAACATATCAAGTGTCCAGTACTCGTCATGACCTACCGAGATGAAGGCCTTAACGCGGCTCAAACCTTCAGGATCAACGTGAGTATCGACATTGGAACAATACGTGACGTCGTAGCCGAGTTTTTCCAGCCAGAAACTAAGAGGAAATTCCCACAGGAGATATTCACCTGAGCCCTGAGAAAGCGGATGATCCACCACCTGAGGGTACTTCCCATAAGGACGATCGAAGCTGACCCAGGTCCTGGAACTCTGGGGCTGCTCAGGCGGGTCACTGTCGTAGAGCGAAAATTCGTCAGGCCACTTGTTATAGGCCTGCCACGTAG
>JBOGJG010000445.1:0-3858 GCA_050747825.1 Acidobacteriota bacterium
GATTGAGCATGAATTTTACGAAGTGGAGACCTTTAAAAATCGAGCCGACTTTCTGGCCAAATCTACCACTTACAACCTCTGGTTCAACGCCGCTCGCAAAAACAGCTATAAAAACCACCCATCCCCCTGGGAGATTCTTCAGGCCCGTGATCCCACTCTTCCCAAAGAAATCGTCGCTTTCCCCCGTCTTTTTAGATGAGCTTTTGAATCAAACTTTAACCTCTGCTAAACGTTCAGGGGGTTACGATCCTCCCTATCCCTCATCTACTATAATAATATGTAGGAACTTAGTGACGCGGAGAATTCAGAGTCTGGCCAACGAATCACGCGAATGAATTCTTTACGGTAATATTGCTAGCCAAAAATTGAGGAGGTTCTAATGTTGCTTTGTTGGACGATTTACCTGTTTTTATTCAGCTTTCTTTTCGGACCGGCGGGCCAGCAGGTCCAGTTGGAGCAAAAGGCCGACGAAAAGCGCGTTGATGTCTTGATCGGAGGAGAGCTTTTCACTTCTTATCACTACGGACCGGAATTTGATAAGCCTATTTTCCACCCGGTGAAGGGACCGGACGGCAGGACTATCACGCGCGGATTTCCGATGATCCCGGATATTCCAGGAGAACGCAAGGATCACCCGCACCACCAGTCGATGTGGTTCACCTACGGCGACGTGAACGGAATCAACTTCTGGGCCAAGAATCCAACCCCCGTCGGCTCGATTCGCCATACCGGGTTTCAAACCATCGAGGGAGGCGAAAAGGGACACCTGGTCGCCACGGCCGATTGGATTGCCCCGGACGGCCAGGTGCTGCTCAGGGAGACCACCGATGCCGTCTTCAGCGGCGATTCCGACAATCGGATCGTGGACTTCAAGTTCACTTTGACGGCACAGGACCAGAAGGTTGTCTTCAACGATACGAAAGAAGGGATGTTTGGCATCCGTGTGGTCTCCTCACTGCATGAAGACCAGACCGGGCGCTATCTGAGTGAGTCGGGAGCACAACTGGAAGAAGGAGTCTGGGGGAAGCGTTCTCCCTGGGTGGCTTTGCAGGGAGAAGTCGAGGGCGAGGACGTCAGCCTGGTCATCTTCAATCATCCTGAAAGCGCCAACTACCCCAACTATTGGCACGCCCGAGCCTACGGCTTGTTTGCCGCCAACCCGTTTGGCAAAAAGGATTTCGAGGAAGGATCAGCGCCTCTGAATTTCTCGCTGGAACCCGGCCAGTCCGCCCAGTTTCAGTACCGCCTTCTGGTGCATGACGGAGAGCTTTCGGCCGAGGAGCTGAAGGAAGAGTTCAGCAAGTATTCCGCTCACCGCTGACCGCTTATGCCTTCTATTTCAGGCGGCGGTAGAGAGTGCGGCGGCCGATCCCGAGCAGGGCCGCCGCGCGCCTTTTATTTCCGTTCACGCACTCTCATCCTGCGGATTTTTTTCTCCATCTGCATACCGAAGCGGTGAAGGAAGTGGGCCGTTAGGAGGTCCAGATCGTCTCCCCGCTCCCGCAGCGGAGGAACAAGCACGCGGAAGGTTTCCAATCGATAAAACAGGTCCTCTCGGAAGCGTCCTTCCCTGACTTCATTCTCAATCTGGCGATTGGTAGAAGCGATGATTCTGGTGTCCACCCGCCGCTCGCGGTCGGATCCGACCGGCCGAAAAGCCCTTTACGTTCCCGGTGAGCGCCCGTGAAAGCGCCTTCGGCATGACCCAGAAATTCGCTTTCCAGCAGTGGCCAGCCAGCTTCAGCAGCAGGCCAATAACGAAATGCACCAGGTCGTCGAGAATCAGGAAGGGCTTAACGCCGAAGAGTATAGCGGGGGTCAGATCTGATCTGACCCCCTCGCCAGCCTCCAGCCTCTAAAAGATGTACTTGAGCCCGAACTGAATCAGCCTGCCGTCTTCTGCCTCGTCGATCAGGCCGGCGGCCGGGGATCCCACGCTGGCGTTGGGAGTACCGAAATGAGGCGTGTTGGTGAGGTTGAACGCTTCGAATCGCAACTGGACATGGTGTCCTTCCCAGGGCAGGTAGAAGTTCTTGGAGGCGATGAAATCGACGTTGTTCCGGCCCGGCGAAATAATGAGATTGCGGCCGGCGTTGGCAATCACGCCCGGCGCGCTGGCCACCACGAACTCGGTGTCATACCAGCGGTCGATGCTGCGCTCGGAAGCCGGAAGGTTGGGGTCGCGAACTAGGTCTCCCCGCACCCGTCCGCCGTTGTTCTGATTGTCCACATTGAAGGTGTGGTCCACCGGCGTACCCGAGATTAGTGAAAGTATTCCACCGACCTGCCAGCCGCCCAGAATCCAACTGGCGGGTCCCGACTGCAGCGAGCCCCGGCCCGGTCCGAAGGGGAGTTCATAGAGAAAACTCAGGGTGTAGGCGAACCGGCGGTCCAGAGAGGAGTGGCCCCGATTGAGACCGATGTTGTACGGATCGGCACTGCCGCCGCCCAGATCCTGATTCAGGGCTTCATTTCCATAATCAATGTTGTGGGCCCAGGTGAAAGAGCTTAGAAAGGTCAGGCCCTGCGTGTAGCGCTTTTCGGCCTTGACGGTCAGCGAGTTGTAGTTGGAGTTGAGCGAGTTCTCGCGCATGTTAAAGGCATTAAAGAGCTTGTTTCGCCGGCGGTCGAAAGCACGGGTGGTGGGATGAGGCTCCAGCGGATGATTGAGATTGTTGCTGGTGGCCAGGTGCGACGCCGCGCTGCCGTTGTAACCCACGCTGATCAACGTGTCGCCCGGCAAAGTATGCTGAACGTCCAAAAACCACTGCCCTGCCTGCAAAGTCGGCAGAAACTCAGGAACCACGGTCACGGTCGTCCGTCCCGGGTTTGGAAGCTGGTCAGTCGGAGGCGGCGGCGGAAGGGCGGGAAAACCATTCTGCACGATATGGTTTGTCGTCTCCCTGGGCTGGGGGTCGGAAAATTCCACAGTGTTGGGCGGCCCGACGGCAAAGCGTCCGACTTCCTGCGAAATATAGTCGGCCTCCCCATAGTAAAGCCCTCCGCCGGCCCGGATCACAGTTTCTTCACCCAGGCGGTAGGCGATGCCGATGCGAGGCCCGAAGTTCTTCAAATCGTTCTCACAGGCGCAGTCGCTGCCGCCCTGGGGCAGGAGGAAATTGAAATTACTGATGTCGGGCCAGATGCCTGAGAAGGTAAAACGGCTCACCCAGGGGTTGGTCTCCGGGGCGCCGGGATAGGTGGGGGCGGCAAACATTTCCCAGCGAAATCCCACGTTAACAGTCAGCTTCCGGTTGACGCGCCAATCGTCCTGAACGAACAGGCCGTAGTAGTGGGACAGCACGGGAGTCTCACCCTGAGGAGTGCCGATGGTGATGTTGCTGGCCCAACCCAGCATCATGTCCGCCAAGCCGTTGCCGGTATTGGCGCGGCTGGCGCCCACATTGGGCTGCTCAGCCGTGTACACACCGCCGAAATTAAAGCGGCCGCGGCGGTGCCGATGAGCGAGGCGATGTACCTGCGTGCGGCGAAACTCCCCGCCGAATTTGAGGCTGTGATCGCCCCTTTGAAACAGCACGTTGTCCGCCAGGCGAAAGCCTTTCAGGTTGTTCTCATTGGGCCAAAAGCCGCGTGAGCCGATCTGGGCGAAACCGCCGGGGATAAAAAGCGTGTAGCCGTGATCCAGCCCGTCGCCGAAACTGTCTCCGGGAGCGCCTTTGATTCCGAACTGCGAGTTCAGGTTTTCGGTAAACGGAATATCGAATCGAGTCGGAAACCAACTCCAGCCGAAGCGAAATTCGTTGTGGCTGGTGGTGTTGAGAGTGGCGTTGTAGTTCACGGCTAGGTTGTGGCCGACCAGATCGACGGTCTGTCCGGTCCCGCCCATGGCCGGGTGGG
>JBOGJG010000446.1:0-16574 GCA_050747825.1 Acidobacteriota bacterium
GCGCCTGCGCGACGACAAGCGCTGGCAGTACGGCGCGCCGCCGGTCGGCAACGCCAACTTCGCCTGGGTGCAGCACATCGTCCATCACCTGGCGCCCGCGGGCGTGGCTGGCTTCGTGCTCGCCAACGGCTCGATGTCGTCGAACCAGTCCGGCGAGGGCGAGATCCGCAAGAAACTGATCGAGGCCGACCTCGTGGACTGCATGGTCGCGCTGCCGGGCCAGCTCTTCTACTCGACGCAGATCCCCGCCTGCCTGTGGTTCCTCGCGCGCGACCGCAAGATTGGCAAGTTCCGCGACCGCCGCGGCCACGTGCTCTTCATCGACGCCCGCAGGCTCGGCCGCATGGTGGACCGCACCCACCGCGAGCTGACCGACGAGGACGTCGCCCGCATCGCCGCCACCTACCACGCCTGGCGCGGCGAGAAGGAGGCCGGCGAGTACGCGGACATCGCCGGCTACTGCAAGAGCGCGCCGCTAGACGAGGTGCGCAAGCACGGCCACGTGCTCACGCCCGGCCGCTACGTTGGCGCCGAGGCGCAGGAAGACGACGGCGAGCCGTTCGCGGAGAAGATGAAGCGCCTCACCGCGACGCTGCGCGAGCAGCAGGCCGAGGCCGCGAAGCTCGATGCAGCCATCGCCGCCAACCTGAATGAGCTTGGGTATGGCGAGTGAGTGGAAAGAGATGCCGTTCAGTGCCGCCGTTCTTGTGAACCCATCTACTGCGCTGGCACGCGGCAGTGACTACCCGTTCGTGGACATGGGGGCTGTCAACCCCTCAGTACGATGCACACATGCCGGCTCGCTATACTCCATCCTTCGAATGAGGATTATCGCAAACCCCAACGCCGGCCACGGTGGTGGGGTGAAAGCATTACGAGATCTTCATGCCCTACTGAACTCTTCGGATGTAAGGTGTGAAATCATCGAGACACAGTATCCTGGACACGCCACGGAAATAACACGTGATCTGGTAGATGAGGGGGAACGGAGGTTGATGGTTCTTGGAGGTGACGGGCCGGGACCGGGAGCTGGCTTTTTACGGCAGCGAAGATTTGACGCCTTCTGAGTTTTACGATCAAGCGGACGCCCAAAAGGCGCTTGAGGGAGCGAAGTGGGTGGTGGAGGCGGTCCGCAAGATTTGTGAGTAGTCCAGCAGGCCACGGATTGCACCGATGGCCACGAATTCAATCCGCGTTACGGTGGACGCGGGATTTAAATACGTGCCAAAATGCCGGGTGGATGAATAACGAGCCTTTATCCGTGTAATCCGTGGCTTAACAGGCTGCCTATGTCCTTCACCGATGCCATCGGCATTCTCAATCTACTCAAACGCCGGAAGATTATCAGAGACTATGTGCTTATTGGGGCGGTTGCGGCTACAGCCTATATGGAGCCGATATTTACGGAAGACTTAGACGTCATTATCCTTGTAGATAACGACGAGGAGTATGCACAGACCTTCCGACAGGTGGCTGAATTTGCGGAAGGGCTTGACGGCCTGCACCATATCCTGAGTGGTGTACCCGTCCAGATGTTCCCAACAACTCTGAAGCCGCTATATCGGGACACCTTGGATAAGGCGCATTTGGCAAGAATAGGATATCAGCGGGTGAAAATACCGTCGTCCGAGCATCTGATCCTCCTGTACCTGGAAACTTTCGCCTAAAGGATCGATTTCGGATTCAGGAATTGTTATCCGTCGCTGACACCAGTAAACTTCACATATTATTGGAGAAGTTCGACGATGACGAAACAACGCTTGCCCGCAGACTTCAAACCCTCCGCTGACCGTTTGTTCCTGGAAAAAGAGAAATGGCACCATCGCCGTGCGCGTATGAGTTTTACGGAGAAAATTGAAGTACTCGACCGGTTGCTGCTGATGGCAGAGACTTTGCCAAAGCTGGAAGAGGGGCGGTCCCGGAAGCGCTGAACCAAGGACTCAAATTTCACATGGGTAAGTAATAGGGTTAATCCGTGCAATCCGTGAAATCCGTGGCAGATTTCGCTAAATTACAGGATAATTCGTTTCCACTGCAGAGACGGTGCGCCGAAATTGAGCCCCAGCCGCAGACCGGTGGATGTAAGGTGGCAGAATTGGCTCGTCACTTTGGAAAGTCCCCCCATCTGCTGGGCCCCGAAGAGTCTGAACCAGAACTGGGACATCGAGCACATCCCCTTCCCCAGGCAGGAAAAGAAGCTGCCGGTCGTCTTGAGCAGGGGCGAAGTGAGCAGCTTATTGGCGGCGGTGGAAAACCTCAAACATCGGACTCTTTTGATGACGCTGTATGGGAGCGGGTTGCGCCTTTGTGAAGGGCTCGGTCTGTGCATCAGAGACATTGACAGCCAGAGAATGGTGGTGCGAGTGCGTCCAGGCAAAGGCCACAAGGATCGATACGTCCCACTGGGCGAGACGCGCTGCTCGAGCAACTGCGAGTGTATTGGAGGCAGTATCGACCTGCACACTGGCTGTTTTCCGGAAAGGACCCCAGCTTACCCCTGACTACTCGCTCGGTGCAGCGAGTCTGCCAGAGAGCCAGCAAAGAGGGAGACCTGTTGCACGTACGAGGTTTGGGTATATGGGGAGAGATTGCGCACCTGCATGTCTTCGATCATGCGTTGTCGTAGAGTCGTCATGGAAAGCTCCTTTGCAAATGTCATGGGCTGCACCATGCAGCCAGTGCATGATCATGCAAAAGGGCTTAGGCGGAAAGAAGAAGGGGCGAACCGGTTTCTATCGCTGGACTGAATTGCTGAATTTTGCGTCCTACCCATACCGCGCAGCGGTTTAGTCCAAGCGGTCTTTCTGGCCCTTGCCCTGCTCGACGCGAACCACCATGCGCTGGCTGTCGATGTCCGTGACTTTTAGACGCACGACCTCGGAAATGCGCAGACCAGCCGCGTAGCAGCTGGTGAGCATGGCGCGATGTTTGGCGTTCCGGACGCAGCCCAGGAACTCGAGGACCTCCTCGGGGCTGAGAATGATGGGCAGTTTCTGAGGTTTTTTGGGCGCCGGAATGACGTCCTCAAAACTCCAATCCTTGTGCAGTGTGGTCCGATAGAGGAATCGGAGCGCGGCGACGGCAATGAGGATGGAACCGGTGGCCAGCTTCTTCTCATTGGTCAAGTACACCTGATAGGCGCGTATCTCTTCCGGACCCAGTACTTCCGGGGACTTGCGGAAATGCCGTGCAAAGAGAGAGACCTGCCGCACGTACGAGGTCTGGGTATGCGGCGAGAGATTGCGGACCTGCATGTCTTCGATCATTCGTTGTCGTAGCGATGTCATGGAAGCTCCTTTCTCTTACAGAAGGGGAATATGGCTGCAACAGGCAGCAACCACAAATCTCGCCTCAAATCGCAGCTCTTCTGCCGCGACGCCGGGCTAAAAATGCTCTGCCTTATTCCGATATCGGAATAAGCGCTACTTCCTGCCTTTGATTGAGGAAGTTCGACAAACTGGGGTCTCAGAATCCTACTGGGATCATCTGCAGGTGCGCCTGCGGGACTACCATGATCAGTGGCTTGAAAGAGAAGCTGCGGTGACTGAGTAAATGAAGACCCATTCGGTTAAAATCGGGCTCTTTACCAAAAAAGACTCGTGGGCCAAAAAATTTTTCCGCCAGGAGGCCCTACATTCAACGATCGACGGTCTGGGAAGGATCTCAGTAGGCTTGAAAAACTGAAGACCACGAAACTCAGAGCTCTGGTTGCCTGCGCAAAGTGTGCGCAGGCAAATCAAAAAGAAAGGAAACGAGACGATGTGGAATCACTCTCAACATCGATTCCGGATTGACTCAAACCGGCCACTTCAACCATGATAACAACGTTCAGCGTCGCTACGCTCCGATAGTGGCCGGTTTCCGCCCGAACAGGTGGCCGTTTTCACCGGAATACGCATAGTCGGTTTCTCTGAAGAACTTGATTCCCGCGATCATCGGTCGCCAAATATTCTTCAGCAGCCTGCTCATGCTGCGCTACCTGGACATGAACGAAATTGCCGATCGAATCGCCGCGGCGGTTGAGAAAATCACCACCGCCGGCGAAGGCCGCACCCGGGATTTGGGCGGCACGACCACCACCACCGAGTTTACAGACGCGATCATTGGGGCTTTGTAGATCAATGATGGGCTGGATCGCCGGAGTTAAAACAGCCTCAAGGCCAGCCAAAACCCAACGTACTCATGAGCCAGGTTCCGAAGCGAATCTCCCAGGACGGTCTGCCGGGGTCTCCCTCTATCAACAACAATGGCGCTATCGCCTTTCTTGCCAGGACTGCGGAGGCTTCGTTTCCAGAAGCACTCGTACTGCTTAGAAGCCAAGGCCGCACGGAGATGCTGGCCTCCCAGGGTGCCTCATTCAGCGCCTTTGGCAGGACCTCACACTTCTTTTCTCTTATCCTAAATGACCTTGACAGTGTTCTCTTTTTGGCCAATTTAGCCAAGGATGCCGATCCGGGAGAGCGATTAGATGCGCTCTTTTTCACGACGCTTGGCCAAACGATTCCGCTGGCAGTGGAAGGAGTTTATATACATTCGATTGGGGCTACCATATCCGATATCAGGAGTTTTGCCATGAACAACCACAATCAAATAGTTTTAGTCAGCAAAGTAAAAAGAGACCTCATGCGTGATGTCATTTTTACGGTGACGAAATGACAGTTCGACTCTCACTGGTGCACCCGAAACCAACAAAGCCACCAAAACTGTGAGGCTAAGTTATGAGATCATTAACCTTCATTTTAATTTCTCTCTGCTTTTGCCAAGTCGCTTCGGCCCAGTGCTATTCCGACACCGGAAAGCACACCTGCTTTGAATATACGAATCTGAACTCCCGCATGGAGTTCTTGGATCAGCATCCTCAGATCGGCTGGGTCGTCAACGATGTTGCGGGTGCCTATGTAAATCCGAATACTGGCACTTCAGGAAAAATTTACGTCCGGACTTCTCTTATCGCTGATGACCCGAATTTCGTTTATGAGCCCAACTGCGAAAATAAAAATGCTTCAGGACAATGCATAGGATTAAAGTTGGGAGAACAATGATGGCCAAGTACTTGATTTTGAGCTTGATTGCCTTGGGTTTTATCTGTGGCCAAACTCATGCTCAGTTTGTCTACTACATACCTCAGGTTGTTGACGGTACCGATCCCCACAATGAAGAACGGATTTTCGCCACAACCTTTTCCTTCCTCAATCTGTCCACGACCTCTATAGCAGATGTTGTAATAGATCTGAGTGACGACAAGGGCGGCCATTTTCCAGTGCTACGCCGACTGAATCCGGGACTACCGGGTGGTATTGGCACGTTTAGAGAAAGGTTCAGCCTCCCTCCGAACGGCTTTATAGCACTCAAAACACTGGCCGGAGCCAGACACATCTCAAATACGGGCTGGGCCCGAATCGAATCTACAGGCGACATCGGAATACTGGCGACAGTGACTTACAGAGTTAGCGTGAACGCTGAAGTAGTCACCTCTGCCAGTGTCATTCCCGAACCCCTGACGCAGAAGTTCTCCACGTTTACGTTCAATGACTGTCGGGAGGGAGGCACCGGACCGAAAACATCCACCGGAATTGCGCTGCTCAATCCCTCGGAGACCGAAAGCGTGGAAGTCAAAGTGCGTTTGTTCAATCCGGATGGGACCTTTCGAGATGAGCGCACAATTGTCCTGGCGCCTCGGCACAAAATTGCCCAATTCTTCGATGAAGAAGAACTGTTTACGGGCTTGGGCTCCTTCTGCGGTTCAGCAAAGATCTCAAGTAACTTGCCCATTGCTGCAACCGTAATTCGAGTGGACGATATCTACTGGAGCACATTTCGGACTTTCCCTCCAGTTTCCGAATGAGACAGGAAAAACTTCGGATCCAGCGATACGTGTGGCGCATCCGCCAGCGTACCACCAACAGATTTTGCCACCCCAGGCTGTAAACCGCCCGGCTGTGGCCGACGAATGTCGTGGGACGCTGCTTTGCCGATCACGTGGGCAAGTCAATCGGCCAGGAGGCTGTAGGGCACTCTATAGAAAAGAATCTATATATAGAAGCTGGACAGAGTTCGTTTTGGCTTCCGATCCACACGCTTGTAGTGGAAAGTAGGCGGAATCGGAAACCACATGAACACAGCCAAGCGCCACTGCCCCTATTGTCGGACGTGGTTTGTCCCCTCCTGCTTTCGCCCTGGCCAGCGAATCTGCAGCCGGCCGCAATGCCAACGCCGGCGCAAACGTGAATACCACCAGCAAAAGGTCATAGCCGACCCCGAGTACCGCCAGGCCTGCCGAGACAGCCGGCAGAAATGGCAGGCGCAAAATCCCGATTATCAAAGCCGATACCGTAAGACCCACCCGCACTATGTGGAGCAAAACCGAGAGAGGCAGCGTCGGCGCGACCAGAAACGGCCGTGTGGATCGTCTTGTAAAGAACAACTTAGCTTTGGACTTAAAGCGTTTACCGGCAGAGGTTTGGCTCATTGGCCGAGAGGCGGGCGATCTTGTAAAGAACAACTTGGCTTTTTCCGAAGTAGTGGTTTTTCAGCGGGTTGTCACCCCATTGGCAGCCGCCGGCTGATCTTATAAAGAACATCCTTCTGGCCTTCTTCAATGCCAGCGGATATTACAGACCACAAGGAGGTCAGATGGACCCAGCCACCATCGAAACGATTTTATCGGCTGCGCCACGGCGAAGGCTGGTCGATCAGAAAGATCGCCCGTCATCTGAAAATAAGCCGACCCACAGTGCGTAGATACCTGCAGTCTCCAGTGGTTGTGCCGACAGCTCGTCCTCGTGGGAGCGCTGTCATATCCACGCTTTCCGCTCCCTGGGAGGCGTGGCCCGCGAGCTCTGGTACGATCAGCTGATGACGGCGGTGGCCGAGCGGGACGGTCAGCTCATCCGCTTTCAGCCCCGCTTTTTGGCCTTTGCCCGCGAGTACGGGTTTTATCCGCGGGTTTGCCATGCGGCAGCCCCCTGGGAGAAGGCTTAGACTTCATATTACACCTCATTAGCAGATGTGCCCCTAATTCCTTTCCCCGCCAGATAAGCCTTCTTCCTTTTGCCCTTCGCAGGGAGGTCCGGGTCTGGTGGTTCGTAGAGGCATTGTCCCTTATCGTTGTAGCGGTGCGCCCGCAAGAGTCCCCGGTCACGCCAGGGCTTCACGACACAGGGAACCAGGTCAAGACGTTCGGCTCCTTCCTATAACTTATAACTCCATTTTCGCGCACCAGATGGGCCAGCCAACTCGGACTGAACTGAATGCGGATTCCTGACCTACTCTTCGGCGGCTTCGGGGAAGCTGATCTTGCTGCCGGCCTGGGTGCCGGCAACGGGAAGACTGGATCGGGCAATGCCATTGATCGCCCGCAGCGTGGTTAAGACCAGCGATTCGGTGCCCACGATTTCAAAGCTGCCCATGAAGTTCTGATCCCGCAAAATTGGAAACCGGTCGGAAATGTAAAAAGCCTCATGGTGGCCGGGAGCTACCACCAAGAGAAGCAAATGAGTATCAAAGTCAGGCACCAGGCCGCTCTCATCACGAACCAAGAACGTGATCTGATTCTCGCTGGAGCTGGTATTGGCAAAGGCAAGGGCCACATCCAGGCCGTTGCCGGCGTTCCGATCCACGACGCCTCTCAAGGCTGTCTTCTCCTCCTCTCCCTGAATGCCGGCTTCAGCCAGGAGTTCACCATCCGGTCCGAAGGTTTGGTAGATGGCATCTGCGGCGACGGGCAGGTTGGACTCAATGCACGCGTACCCTGCCGAAAGAGCGTCGCCCCCGCTGGTTTGGAACTGTTTGATGCCTTTGGGAGGAAGGCTGAATTCGAAAGTGTCGTTTGTCTCACCGTCCAAGGTTAGGGTCAACGGACCTCCGTCGCCATTCAAGAGCTGGAGGCGAACCTCGGTGTTTTGATTGAATAGCTCCTCGATTTTAATAACAGTTCGCACCGTCAGATCGCCGGCTCTGCCGTCGCCGACCTGAGGAATGTAGGTTCTGAAGATAGGGGGGCCCTGGAGAAATTCGAGCCGAAACGAGCGGTGGATTCTCTCTTCTCGCTCGTCTTCACCGTAGTCCACGATGACCGTCGCTATACCCGAAGGATGTGAAGTCTCAAGGCCTACGAAAGGATACTCCTTGGTCTGACTTACTCCGTCTCTCGGATTGATGTCGTCCTGCATCACTTCACCCAAGAACTCTCCACGGGCGGTGAAAGTTCGGATGGTTGCCTCAGTATCATCAGGCACAAGGTCACCGTTTTCCTCTCTAAGGCCCACCCCGAGTCTGAACCCGACACGTTTCAGGGGATACTTGAAGCGCATGATCAGGGCTTCATTCGCCGATGAATCTTGCGCCTGATTGATCAGCGTGTAAGTCGTTGCTGGTACTATTGTAGCTTGCACAACTAGGTGTTGTATCACGGGCCGGCTTTGACCTTCGCCCTCAAAGTGGATCCCGAAAGTCGAATAGAAATCTTCAGCATTGGGCAAGACTCTATTCAAGCCCAGCGTGATTTCATTGAACTTCAGCACGATTGCCTCTTCCGAAAAATCTTCCGGGCCGTCCAGGCGCTCGATTTGCGCCACGGCACTGCCGAAACCGAAAAGAAACAGAACGAAGCAAATAAATATTCTTTGGAGCACCATGGCTAAACCCTTATCACCTAATCCACCCAGACTGATTCTTTTGCGAAAATCTAATCATAGACGAAATACGAAGTGCCCGTGCGCTCTGCATCAGCACGACCTGCATCACCTGGGCCAAAGCCGAACATCAATTTCGAATTGGTCTGAGCGGGGATGTCAATTCCGTAAGTATTCTCTATAGTGGCTTCGTACACCCAACCAGAGTCAGCCAAAGATTCCACAGCATCTACATCCACAAACTCGGCCATCCAGCGGGTTCGCCATCCCGTCAAGAGGCTCCACACACGTTCCTCGTGGATCGCTACCCGGTAAAGAGTCGTGGTGTTATCCCAAGGATTTTCTGGGATCGAAAAGCAGAGTACTACCTGCTCACCGTTGCTAGGGTTGGTTATGTCGTCACCGGTAATTTGAAGCGCTCCAGCATCCCTAGGGGCTCCCGTTGCATTGTCGCAATGCTGCCCAACGTCCGGGTCGACCTCGTCTCCATACACAAATGAGCCGATTCGAGTTTGGTTGGCACCTCCCTGTAAAGGCGGAGGCCCGTCCTCCCAGGTTCGATCATTAACTCTAAGGAAAACCGGGATATGAACACTTTCCGGGTCCACGGCATCAACACCATAGAAGTCCATTACAGCTACCCATTTATCACAGGCATCGTTGGCGGCGTTGCAGTCGAATTCGGCATCCGGGACCACATCCACATTTGGGTGAGTCACTGCTCCAGCAATATCAGTAGTTAGAGACATCTCCATTATCGCCTTGCCACCACTCACCTCAGTTGCCGCTATACTCCCTTCGGTCCTGATGTCCTCCCAATCAGCGTAATTGGCTACCAAATCGGACGTGTTGGTCGTGAATTCCTCTAAATATTTGGTGTTCCAGCCCGTCGTCAACAATAGCGATGAACCGAAAGTCAGCGCCGGTTCATTAGGATGGAGATCTCGATCACTCGCTAGTTGAGGATCGAACTCGGTGACCAGCTTATCGAAAAACTGGCTGGAGGAAAGCTCACGTGTCCCAATCTCATCCAGCACGGCTGCCATCATCTGGCGGGGCTGGACAATCCCTTCCTCGACTCGAATGGGAGTGTCCGGCCAGCCCAGAAAATGGGCGACGACTATGGCCTCTGGATTTTCGCTCTGTATGGCACTCTTAATCCCCTGCAGGCTGTCGGCGATAAATACGGCTTGTTCCAAAAGGGTCAATCTGCGGCGGCTGCAGTCGAAGAATTCAAGATTGGGCTCATTGCCCACCAGCCACACGTTGATCTCAGGAAATTCCCGGGCCAGCGTGGCGTACATCTGGTTTCTGATTTCCAGAAGCTTTCGGTAATCGGCGCTACCTAGGCTACCTAGGCCTGCCCTTTACCCATAAGTCTGTACTGAACAAATTGGCCTTCCGAAACGAGTGCTCTTTGCCCCTATCGGGGCAGGGTGACTTTGCGTTTGGGATCGGTCCGGTGGAAGAGCCGGGCGTGGCTGCCGGTCCGATGGTCAATGTAAAAACCAGCTCTCTCAAGAGCCCGCAGGCAATCTTTGGGCTTGATGACAGGAAGAGCCGGAGTCATGAAGGTGAGTGTTACAAAGTGATGGCCAACTGTTCCCTGGTTGGCTCTACATCGGCGGGGATTGGTTCACCGTGCTTCAGGGCACTTTCGATGTAGCAGCGAATCGCATCCCTGGCCATTTCTCGGGCTTTTTCCAGGGTCTCGCCAAAAGTGCAGATTTCCGGGATGGCTGGCACGATCACGTTAAAGCCGCTTCCCTCTGGCTCGAAGAAGACTGTGTATTGGTACTCTCGCAAAGGCTCTCCTTGAAATTGGATTTTCCCTCAGGAAGTCATGTCAAAGCCTAGTAAAAAACCGCCAGTCCGTCAATTCGATGCTGCCTTGCGCTCTGCGTAATACGCCCTCCAAATCGAGATTGCGCGCGATGTCCCTTGCGAGCCGCACTGGTCATGCAAGGTGCGGAACGCGGCAAGGCTTGACACCGCTTCTATCCCGGCGGTCACCGGATTCAACAGGTCTCAATTGACCGCAACGTACTGCTCTTTGCCGCTTCCGTTGTCCTCTCTACGTGCGTTTTGTTCAGCCTGAGCCCCGTATGGCAGTTGGCGAAAGTCGAACTCGTCGGACCACTGAAGGAAGGCACCCGCAGTACTGCCAGGGGACGGGATCGCCTGCGTGGCGGACTGGTCGTTGGCCAGTTCGCTTTGAGCCTTACACTCGTCAGCGGCGCCGCATTGCTCGTCGCCAGCCTGATCAATTCGTTGCAAGACGACCCGGAATTCAGGCCAGAAAACGTGCTGAAGTTTCGGGTCAGCCTTCCCGGCGCTCAGTACGATGAATCCCGGAGCATTGCGTTTTACGAGCAGCTGTTCGAGCGCCTGTCCAACACCCCGGGTGTACAGTCGGCCGCGGGCGGAGGTCCACTGCCCCTGACCGGCAACCAGATGGCGATCGCCTTCAACGTGCCCGGCCGGCCCACCTCGCCGGCCGACCGGCCCCGCGCGAATGTCGCGATCGTCACACCCGGCTATTTCCGAACGCTCGGCATTCCAGTCATCCAGGGTCGCGACTTCACGCAACGCGACGCCGCCGCGTCGCCTCCCGTTGTCGTCGTCAATCAGGCGTTTGCGGATCGATTCTTTGCGAGCCAGGATCCGATCGGTCAGAGCATTCAACCGGGTGTCGGCTCAGCTGAAGGAGGGCCGTTGATTCGCCAGATTGTTGGAATTGTCGGTAACGCGAAACAGTTCGCCGCCAGCCCCGCGGCAACGCCGATCTACTACTTGCCCTGCCGGCAGGTTCCCTGGTTCATCGATGCGGTGGTCCTTCGTACGGCGGTCCCCCCAGTGACGGTCGCCTCAATCGTCCGATCAGAAGTCGCATCGATCGATAAACAGGAGGCCGTCCACCAGCTGGGGACGCTGGAAGAACTCCAGGGGACTGGCGATCGGACTCATAGCGGCGTTTGCCGGATCTCAGTTCCTCGACACTTTGCTGTATGGCGTGGAACCGTACAATCCGCTGCTGCTGGCCCTGGACGGTTGCGTGATCATTCTTGCCGGAATCGTTGCCGCCTGTTTCCCCGCGCGCCGAGCCGCCTCCATCGATCCCATGCGCGCGCTTCGGGCGGAATAGAATTCTCTCATGGGGAGGACTTCTCCGGATTGAGGAATCGCGCCAGAATCGCGGTCGTCTGATCCCATTCCCCGACCGCCCGCTGCAGATACTTCCGGCCGGCGCGTGTCAGACGGTAATATTTGGCCCTGCGATTGTTCTCGGACACGCCCCATTCAGACACGATGCAGCCCTCCTGCTCCAGCTTGATCAGGGCGGGATACAGGGTGCCGTAGTTGACAGAGAGCAACTGGTTGCTGGTCTGCTCGATGCGCCGGGCGATTCCGAACCCATGCATGGGTCCCATGACTTCGAGGGTCTTGAGCACCATCAGCGCCAGGGTGCCCTGCCAGACGTCCGTTTTGCCACCCATCGCCACCTCTATTGGATGGCCATAGCTTGTCACAGTCTGTATGGGGACGCAATAGGATACGCCTGAAGAATTCCAAAGATTTCGTTGGCAAATCCCGGAGGGCGGAACACCGAAATCTTCTTGCTTGCATGGCTCAAGGCCTCAGAACGGAGCTTTGAGTTCTGGGACAATAAGGACGATGCCATCTACGACAAGCTATAGGCGGAGTGACATCGTCCTGGTCTCGTTTCCATTCACCGACCTCAGCGCAGCCAGGAAGCGGCCTGCGATTTTAACCCGCATTTCTCACACTTTGTCGTCGCGAGGCGGCGGCGATGACCGTGGATACAAGGCGCGCGACCAAGGGCACCGCAGACGTACTGTATAGTACTTCGAGGATGCCCGACCGAGCGCAACGCAGTAGACGTGGTGCTCCTCCAATGAGTAGATCAGGGAGTACCGGAACTTCCGCAATGTCTGCTTCCGTATCCCTGGTCGAATCTCCTCAGCCGATTCCGGGAACTGGGCGATGAGGGTTTCGGCCCTCTGGACCTCGGCCCACAAGCGTCTCCCAAGGCCCTTGGCTTAAGGTTCCAGGTAGCCAATCTCATTCAGCAGTTCGGCCTCGGCCGCCTCGTGGTACCGGACCGGCCTCACCGCAAGAGTCTTTTCACGTTCTCGTGTACCGTTTCCGCCTGAACCGCCTTGGCCCGGCCTGCGCGGTATTTCTCCAGGCGCCTTTGCGCTTCCTCGGCCCAAAGGCGTTCAGCCTCTTCCTCGCTCAGCTCCTCCAGGCTAGCCAGAAGCCTTTCCGCCAGAGCCGCGCGATCGCGGACGTCTAACCTTAGGGCACTTCTGAGGACTTGGGTAAAGTCTGGCATATCGATCTCCACTTCCCTCTATTATGAAAGACACTCAAGTCACGCGACTAACGGTCCAGGCATCAGCCGCGGCGGGTAAGCATATCGCTTTCCGTCTTCACCAAACTCACTGAGCCAATCGTTTGGAGTTTTTTCGGATCCTTTCACGCATCGCTATCTTCGCAGGCCGGTGTGCCATGATTTTACCCAAAGCGGAACTTGGTGTATCTCGGCTCTTCGAGTCCAGCTAACGAAAAGGATTGTATCCGGAGTGCGAAGAAAAGGGCAGAGCCTGGTTGGCACTCAGGCGTTTTGGATCTCGGGCAAGAATCATAAGGGTCTGCCGTCACGCCGACTTACTGCGGTCGAGCAATGTGCCCAGGCGTTCGAGCGAGGGGTTGCAGATCCGCCAATCGCCGGCGGCCCGGAGGGACGGCCGAAAGTGCGCTGTTTCAAGACGCCTCGTCACTGCGCGGCCATCGTTACCGTCTCTCCCGACCAGCGCTCGTATTCGGCAACCACGTCATCCCGCCCCGCCCAGGGCTTGTAGACAGCGCGGGCCTTGTATCCGTAAGTTCGGCCGATCACTGGATCGAAGATAATCCATTGCCAGTCCCAGGCGGGATTGGTGGTCCCGTCCTCGTTTCGGCCTCCGCCGGTGGGGGACATGGCAAATCGCAGACCCTCCGTGCGCTCGAACATCAGGAGATAGACCAGCTCGCCGAAATGAGCGTAATAAAAGGGATAAGCGTAATACTGATCGGCAAGGCTGGTGTACAGCGTCGGCTCATGCCCATCGCCGAAAGTGGGCTGGCGGGCCTCGGAGAGCGGTGGCAGCGTGCTGCGGTCATCGTGCTGGCCGCTGGCGTGTTGGATCCACCGCAGGCGGTTCTCGCTTTTGCCTCGACCGATGGTATAGATGGCCAGGTTCTCCGGTGCATTGATGTAGCTCGCCCAAAAAAGACCAATATACCCGCGCGGATACGTGTCGGCCCGGGGTATGCACTCGAACGTCAGGTCAATGAAGTGGGGCGGCGTCAGGGTGAATGTGGTCCGGCTTTCCAATTGATGGTACGGAGTGGGCGGCTGGTGCAAGGCAATGCTCAAGTCGGAGATCCGAGAGAGAAGCATGGGCGCGTAACGGGGCTCAAAGAACTCCTCGGGCGCCGTTGGTCTTCGCTCGCCGTCAAAGATGTGTTCGAGATTCAAACCCGCGACCCGCGGGACGAACAGGCTCCGCGGTTCCAGGCGGTGACGCAGCACGGCGACTCCGTTGTATCCGGCCCGATGATCGCCGAACGCCTCGTTATCCGCGATAATGACGTCCAGGTCTCCGGCTTCCAGCCGAACTTGGTGCTCCGGGTCGAGAGGGAATCGGGAAGTCTCCGGCTGCGCAAAGCCCAACATTAAAAGGCTCGAAATGTGTACCGTTCTGCTTTTCCCTTTCATCCGTTCATCATTCCAGCCCGCATTTCTCACACTCTGTCGTCGCGAGGCGGTGGAGATGGCCGTGGACACAAGGCGCGCGACCGAGGACACCGCAGGCCTACTGTATGGTACGTCGAGGAGGCCCGACCGAGCGCAACGCAGTAGACACGACCCGATCCGCCACCGCTGTAGTCAGAGTGTGACAAATGCGGGTTAGTGTCAAACTCGAACCGCCAAGAATGCCAAGGATGACATGACTGGCGGATCGAGTCAGTCCATGGCACCGAACTGAGGGAAGTCGCTTCCTGCTTCAGGTCAGCCCCGCCCCCGGCTGTGGGCCGGGTCATTCAGGTAGAAACTTCTGGGCGGCTCACGGGCCAGACAAATTTTTTATCATTTTGTCACAAGTACTTACAGATCAGATCGGTGCGTGTCACCGATTGACACACCAGCCTTGACCGAGGAGGGAAACGGAGGCGCAGGCTGGACCGCCGTCTTTGGCGGTGCCTGCGATGCAGCCTTCAAGAAGGGACCCAGGTGCCTGTTCGAGCCGGCGGATGAGTTGCGGGGTGATGCCGGTGAGCGGGACTTTGGCGCGGCGGCTCCAGCATGATGCCGCATCGCCAGCGTAGGTGCCGGAATTGACGTAGACGAATCGAGACGCAGGCGTGCCCTGGGCGAACGGGCCAAGAAGAGTGAGAGATGTGCCGGTGGAGCAAACGCGAACCGTGAAGTCGAAGGAGAGCGACGTGCCCGATGAGCGGGTCGGCTGATAGAGCTGGGAGCGACCCCGTTGAAGCGCGAAGACTACATCGGTCGGAGGATTGACGACGGTCAGGCGAAGCGGGACTTCTTTGTCTTTCACGGAGCCTCAGAAGAGAGGGTGTTGACCGAGTCGCCTAACGGTTGGCGGATCAGCGGCGGCCGCAGGCAATCCGCGGGAGCCGCTGGTTAGCCCTTGCTCTGGAGTCTGGGAACTCCTCGAGGTAACCCAGCCACATGTCATCTTCCTTCCAGTAGACGTGGCGGACGCTCATGGAACCACGTTTTCTGCTTTATTGAATACCACAATATCCTTTCCCCGCCAAGGCAGACAGTGTGATGAATCGAACGCAAGTGAAGCGCCGTAAGGCGCAGACCCCGGGGATGAGCGGGCGCACGGCCGCAAAGTCCGGTATCCGTCGGCGGGGCTGCGCAGGAGCGTCGGTTTATCACGAAAGCCGGTCCCGTCAGGTGCATGCCGTTAGAGTCAACCCTACGCTGCACGTAGAGGTTCCAGGTCGGCGGCACTTAATAGCGGCAAGCCGAGACCACTCAACAGCTGATTCAGGGCTGTGAGCGTCACCTTGCCGGGCGCCGTTAACTCGATACCGATCGGCTGGCCGCGTCGGCTGAAATCCACGATCATGCCCAGGTCCGCCTTGGAGGTCCGAAACGACTTCTCTCCGGGCTCCCGCGGAAGATAGAGATAGGCGGCGAGTGGCCGCCCGTGGCGGAAAGTCACCTCAAGATACGATTCCCTCATCTCAATTCTCCCAAACTGGGAAGGCTGTTACCACCACCAGGAGTCGCAACTCGCCATCCGGTTCGACGATCACCTCCCAGCGTCTACCCGCGTGACGGGTCTCGATGACCCAGCGTCCCTCGACGACATCCCGCCGGTAGTTCGAAGCCCGATCAAACATAGTCCTCAGGTCCACATCGTTGAAGCCGCGATCCTCCATCCGCTTCAACAAGTGAGGGCTGAGTTCCAGCTCCCACTCCCACCACTCCGGCCAAGCCCGTTTGTTCAGCCTCTACTCCCGTGTTCACAACCCAGTATTCTACCCCGCTGCTCAAGCTTCTGGCTAACGCTAAAGCTCACCCGCCCGGGCCGCCGGCAAGAGCTTGAAGCCACGGAAAACCCGAATCGCGGCCCCGGTCCGGTGGAGCGTTGGGTTCGGCGGCTACTCGCGCTGCCATAGTTAATCTGGAATCTCAGCCTCGACGAGTTTCGCCAAAAGGGTCAGCGATTCTTGCCAACCGAGACAGCAAGCCTCGGGTGAAATGACATCCGGGAGCCCTTCTTGCACGATATTCAACATGGTACACCTTACCCGTGAATCCGTTTGGCGGAAGCCATTTGGCCATCGCGCCCGCGTCGAGAAACGCCCGATAGACCTTCTCGGGTGCCGCGC
>JBOGJG010000447.1:0-7548 GCA_050747825.1 Acidobacteriota bacterium
AGCGCCAGGTCTGGGCAGCGGCCAGCAGCTTGAAGGCGTCAAATTCACGGTATGAAATCGTCGTTTGAAACTCCGTCCCGCCCGGGTTGGCCGCGCTTCCTCCGTTGACCGTGATCGTCGCCGCCGAGGTCAGGTTGTGATTGATCAGGGCAACCAGGTCTATATTCTTTGCTGCACCCAGATCGATCTGTAGGTTTTCGGACGTGTCTCCCGTGAACCGGAACGGCTTACTGATGGGCAGCGCTGTCAGGTTCACTTTCGGATAGCTCGCATCCTCGGAACTGGCCGTAATGGTCCCTGCCGCCAGATCGTTGTCATTGTGAGTGAGGTAGGCAAAGAATCCCATTTATGAAACCAGTCGAATCCTCCGGTTGATTTGCTCGGCGATCTTCTCGCCCAGTCCGGCGACATTCACTTCCATGGCATCCAGCACTTGGCGGGCGATCTCTTCCCGGCCCCCGCTTCCGGAGACCGTGAAGCTGATGGCGCCACTTTCAACGGTCACCTGGATCGGACGATCGCCGGCGCGGTTCTTCTCAGCCGGCACGATCCGCTCGCCCCGGTGAACGAGGGCCATACCCGTGCGTGGGACGGAATCGGTCCCGCGCTCGAAGGAGCCCACAAAAGGCTGCACCAGGTTCAGCGCGTCGCTCAAGCTGGACCCGAACCCCTGCGAGAGAATAAAATTGGCCAGGGCGGTCTGCTTGGCCCCGAAATCGGCCACCGACTGCCGGAGCAGGTCGTGGAACTGAATGCGCGTGATGCCCAGGCGCTCGGCCGTAGAAGAGAGTCCCCGCGGATTGGACCCGAACCCCTCGAAGTTGAAGCCTCGGTCAACACCAGCAAGAGCCCCCTGGATTGTCTTGGCCTGCTTGGCAGCCTGATTGCCGGCGGCTAAGGCCCGCTCGGCGCCGGCCAGTTCAGCCACGGCATCCCTGGCCTGCTTTACGGCACCCGTTTGGGCCACAACCGCGCCAGTGGTGGAGTCAATCGAGAGCGTCAGCAAGCCTTGAGCTTGAGCCCAATCGACGATGAACTGCAAAAACGGCGGAATCTCAGCCCCGAACATCTGCAACTCGTTGAAGTTGGCAAGGATCTCGTTGCCCCACATCTGCCAGGCTCTTTGCTGGGCCTGGGCGGCCGGGATCCCCCGCTCCTGCATGATCTCCCAGAAGCCCATCAGCGTACCGGACAGGGTAGCGGTATCGGTTTGCAGGTTCCCTAAGGAAGCCGCCAGGCTCGTGAATCCCTGATTGAACGCATCCATGGCAGCATCTCCCGCAAAGCCCAGGCTTCTGGCTAAGGCATCCGTGGCTAAGGCCAGCCGACCCATAGGCGGAGCAATAGATTCGATCTCCTGGCGCAGCGGCCCGGCGGCCGCATTCAGGTCCTCCGTGTTGCCGGCAGTATCGGCCACCGACGTGCTTACCGCAGTAAACTTGTCGCTTAATCCGGGCAGCATGCGTCCGATGCGATCCGATTGTGCGGCCAGCTCGAGGAACTGCTGGTTGAACTGTTCGAAATTGCCGGTCTCGATCGCCTCGCGTATCGCTTCGGTGAAATCAACAGCCGGCGCGAAGCCGGATTCGAATTGGGCGAAGCTGGCGAGCAGCTCCTCGCCCTTACCCTGCCGCATGGCGGCGGGCAGGAGGATGTCCTGAAAAGCCTTCGGGCTACCCAGGAACAGCTTTCGGGAACCCTCAAAGACATCCTCGTCTACGCCGAGGCCCTTAATGAACTGTTCAACCGAGTTGGTGCCGATCTGGATGCCGCCGAAGTCCCGGGAGATCTCGCCTGAGCCTTCCTGGAATGGGTTCGTGGTCAGCAACTTCGAGAGGGCAAATCCGCCGGCCAGAGCTGCGCCAATGCCCATGGTCCAAGGGTTAGTAAATAATCCCCCGAGACTGCCCAATAATCCGGCGCCCCCGGTGCCTGGAATCAATGGAAGCGCCGGGCTTCCCATCGCGGCCAATGTTCCGGCGGCTCCCGTTCCGGCAAGCGGGGCACCCATGGCTACACCGCCGAGGCCCAAAGCACCCGCGATGCCCGCTCCGCCCGCAAAGAGATTCTTGGCGCCCCCGAACATGCCGGCCAAATTGCCGAATCCCCCTGCTCCGGAAAAACCGGCTCCGAATCCCTTGCCGGAAAACAGGCCCATGATGCCACTCAGGACGGGCGCGAAGAGCTGTTCCATGAACAGGCGCAGGATAGCGGACAGAAATTGTTTGGCGGTCTCGATCAGCGCGCTTCCGAAGCCTTTCCAGGCCACGATGGCGTCGGCGATCCCACGAGAGAGATCGGTCACTACGGTGGAGACCTGGTTGCGCCAGACTGCGCCCCAATCCTTTCCCGCTTCCGCGTTGCGCTCAACCGCCTCTCTAAATCGTTCGAATTCCTCCCTCGCCAACTGCCCACCACTGGGGATCTTGGCCCACGCCGGGAGCCACTCATTGTTCGTGATGTCCACGTTTTTTCTGATCGCATCGTTATTGTCGCGGACCGTCGCCAGAAACTCTTCTTCGACTTTCTTCAAATCGGGCAGATTGTCTATTTGAACCCTGCGCGTGATTAGGAGATCGTTGGTGGATCGGTTGAGATCGCTAGCGGCAATACCGGCCAGTTCCATGGCCAGCATTTCCGCATGTAGCTGTTCGATCACCGGATCGATGGCGGTCCCCAGTTCGCGATGCCTTTGTGCCGCATCACGGATTTCATCGGCCATCGCCTTGACGACAGTGTCCTTGTCAAACTCCGTCATGAGCGTTCGGACGTTGTCCGCCAGTTCCCTGGAGGGATTAATGGAGGATCGAAACTTTTCAATGAGACCTTGCTGTTCTTCGCTCTGCCGGTTCGTGGCATCGGCGTCTTTTTGGCGCTCCTCGGCCAGGCGAGCCAACTCTTGTTGCGCACGCTGGTGAATCGGACTTAACGCAGACGAGATGTCGGCAAATTTCTCCATATCCCGATTAACGGCCTCAAGATCGGACGGCATCGGCTCCAGCCTTTCAAGCACGGCATCCAGTCCGCCCGTGGCCCAAGCATGCGAGAGTCTCGCAGCTAATACGAATTGCTCGCTTAATCGGATTAGTGCCCCGACAGGGCCCAGCAGTGCCGTAGCCAGGTTGCCGGATACGGATTCTGTGCGGTGGAAGGCGGCCGAGAGACCGTTGGCTTGCAGGCTGGTGTGGCCAAGATCGTTGATCAGCCGATTGAGAGAAAAACCGATGGCGGCGCCCGACAACGCCGCAATCGTGCCGATCAGACCGGTCCTTCCAAGTGCTCGAATGACTGGGTTAGTGGACTTCAGGAGCTTATCCATCCAGAGACCGAAAGTGCCGAGCGCCACTGCGCCGGGGCCCAGTGCCGCCGTTACCCCACCCGCCAGGATGGCCAGATCTTTAGTTCCATCATTCAGGTCCTCGATTTGGCGGAGGGTCTCCCTCGCTGTCCTGACCCACTCTTTCGCCTGGGGAATCAATCGGTCTCCAAAAGCCACGGCCACGTCTTTAGTTGCCGCCCACAACCCCTTCATCTCATTGGCGAAGCTGCCCGCCGTTCTGGCGGCATCTCCCTGGGCGTCTGTGGTCGATCGCATGATGATGTTCATGCGGGCGAGCACCTTCTCCTGCTCGGTGGCCTCCTTGATTCCGCCGGCGATCCCCATGTTGAAGAGCTCCTGCTTCAGAGTCCCTTCAGTTATGACGATTCCGAATCGCCTCACCGCCTCGTGATTACCCACAATGGCGGAGGTCAGGGCATTGATCACCTCCGGCTCGGCCTCGTTGTTGAAGGAGGCCAAATCCACTCCGAGCTGGGTCAGTGTCTTGGAGAGCTTGGCCGACTCCTCTCGGGCGAATCCCAGCGGCACGAATGTATCCTGTAGCCTGGCTAAATACTCTTGTAAGTCCAAGCTGGACCGGTTCCAGGCAACAGCCTGCGTAGCCGCCCACTGACGAACGTCGGTCGAGAGCCCTTTAAAGACGGCATCAAATTTCGAGCGCATCTCCTCGGCATCCGAGGCCGCCTTAATGGCACCCGCACCAGCAGCCAAGAGCGGAGCCGTGACAAAGAGGGTCATCCGCTGACCGACGCTTTGCAGATGCTGGGCCGCGGCCTGAAACGAGGACTCGATCTTCTTGCCCGATTTTTGAGCGGTATCGCCCATCTCATCGAGTTTCCGCTCCAGGAGCGCCAGCCTCTGCTCTGCCTGGCCCAGATCGTTGAATTTAGTAACAACTTCTAAAGTCGGCAATTTTAGATCATCCTCGCCTTGGATTTCACCTTATCCAGTTCGCGCTTCCAGATTCGAAGCATTTCAAACTCTTCGGGCTCCAGATCGCGTAAATCCCGGATCAACCCCATTTCCACCGCATCATGGATTTTCTGGATCACGTAGATCTCTCGTTCGTAACGGCGCGTGACTTCCTGGTCGGTCTGCTGCTGCTTGTCCCCCATTGGGTTATCCGGGCAGCCGTAGCAGGCATCGGGCCGCATTCGTAATTTCCCGCATTGGATCTCCCGGGAGGCTAAAAACTCCTGCGATTCTCTCTTCTTCTCCGGCGAGTCGCCCGGTTTGGCCACGTGCGGGTAAATTTCGGACCACCCGGACTGGTGCGGACACTCGCCGGAATGGCCCTCGATTAGAGCCTGGACCGCTCGCTGGAAGCCGTCCAGGTCTAGGAGTTTTTTCTCTGCACGTTTCTAAATCTCTGAATCAGCGCGTACTGCTTGAAAAAGTAAGGCACGCGCTGGGCCCATTTGTCCTTGTTGGGGGCCTCGCAGGGCTTCCCGTCGATGCTAAATCCGTCGTACGCCTGGATGTCCCGGTCAAAGAGGGCATCCACCCGCTCGTAAAGGTAGTTGACTTTCTGCGCCCCCTTGGCCAGATTGCGCACCTTGAGGCACCGCTCCCAATCCAAATTCGATTGGGCGTTGACCGGAGAAAAATGAGCGCCCATATCGATGCGGTGCTCTTGGCCCTGCTCGTCGGCCAGGTAGTGGTAGTGGGCTTCCGCCTCCGTACTCTCCAGAAGAGCCTCCAAATCGACGTCGCCGGCTTCCTCCTCAATCTCCGAGAAGATGGCGTTTAGCCCCTGGTTGATGACGCCTGCTTTGTAACCGTACCGGAGATTCGCCTGCTCGAGGGCGGACTCGCTCAACTCTTTCCCGAGGTGCGTCACGGAGATCTTGTGCCGATCGAAAAACCGCTGCTCAATGGCAGTGGGGGGCCGCTTGAGATCAAAGGCGCCCAGTTCATCCTTGGCCGGCTCCATGTGGCCCTCACGCTCCTTAATCATGGCGATCAACTCCGGATTCCGGTAGGGCCGAAGGGTCGAGAGCAGGGGAATCTGCTTTCCCTTGACCGGGATGACCAGCAGGATGCGCAGTGTTTCAGCATTGAGCTCGTAGTGGGGCTTACCATCTACAAAAACGAGCGCGTCCTGGGTTTCCGTTTTGACTTCAGTGTTCTTTTGAGAGGCTGACATTGTGATGTTCTCCTTTGCAATTTGAGAGGCTCCAGTTTCCCGGCGCGGTCTTCGCGTATCCATGGGTCAGCCTCTCAGGAAATCCACATGGTCATCGGCTCGCGCGCCGGGAAGATTTGCAGGCGCACCCAAAGACGCCCATGTCTTTGGTATCTTCTACAACCCGGATTCTTTCCATGCCATGGAACAGAGCCACCAGGGCTTCCCGCGTGAACCTCCAGTAGTCCGACGGGTACTCGTGCTTGGGGAATCCGATCCCCCGGGTGGTGATCACCAGCATGCCTCCGGGCCGGAGTACCCTTTTCATTTCCTCGAACGAAGACCAGAAGGCATCGTCGTGCTCGATCATCTCCAGCGAGAGCACGTGATCGAAATGCTCATCCGGAAAGGGTAGGTTGTGAGCGTTGGCCACCTGATCGACATTTCGCCCCGGCCGCATATCCACTCCGGTGTAGTCGGGAAACAGAGCCCGCACGCAGCCGTTAACGTTGAAGGACCCGACGTCCAGCACCTTACCAGAGAGCTCGAGCGATTCCACGAATTGGTAGACCGCCGGCGTCACTGGGCCTGCCGGATGGCGTGGCAGCCCTGATTCGATTCAGGCTGCCCCAATTGGTCCAAAATCAGGTGTCGGCAGAACATATGGGGAACCACTCCGATGGAAAATCCGCGCTGGCGGGCCTGCCAGCAGAAGAAGGCATCCTGGCCACCGTATTGTCCAGAGTTTCGATCTACCATCTCCAGAAACTTCTCCTGGCAGGAGCTGCCTGGATGCACGATGGCAATAGCGCAATCATTGCGAAACCAGGGCCTCGGGAGCGCTGTAAACACGCTGCGTCTCACCAGTGTGCATCCGAGGCCGACCCATTGAAGCTCCCCCCGGTATCGCCATTCCGATAAGCGGTTCAGGCCTTTCTTGAGCGGGTAGTTGATGGCCGCAATGTCGGCATCCAGATCCAACAGCGCTTGCAGCGCTCGCGGAGGAACCATGACGTCCTCCTCGAGAAACCAGGCGTAGTCTGCGTCCGTCCCCAAAAAGCGCTCCACCAGCACATTGAAGGCATCCGGGATCGGCTGGTTCCAAGTGGTGAAGCATAGGTGCTCGATCCCCGCCAGGGCCTCGCGCCAGGACTGCATGGCTTCGGCAAACACAAGGCCCCGGGAGGGATTTAAAACGGCGATTTTCACTAGGCCGCAACCAGGATCTCGGTTCCGCTTATATTCGTTTGGACGGTCCACTTGAAGTATTCTTCCGAGCCCACCTTCAGCACCGACTGTTCCGTGAAAGTGAAGGTGTAGGCCGCGGTCTGGTTTTCCTCCTGGATGGACTCGCTGTCGATCTTCAGGTTGGGGATCTCAATGGTGACCGAATGATCGTAGCTACCTGAGATGTTGGCTCCCGTCAGTACGACCTTGAGCATGCACTCGGTATTGTTCAGGAACAAATCCCGCCTGGCGCTGGCGATGTAGGCGGTGAGGGACCCCGAGATCGCCTGCTTGCCGATGAGCACCTTTGAGAGGAGCTTTTCGTCGCCCGAGGCGTTGCCTGGCAAATACCAGGGCTGCGCGTCCTGGGTGACTTTCAGGTCGAAGGATAGGACTTCCGCCGAGATATCCGATCCCGCCCCGGAGCCGAAAGTGAAGACGGCCTTGACGATCTTGAAGAAACTCTGACCCGAAGACAGGGCCGGCAGGGCCGTGGCGTCTGTGGCCTGCTTGCGGCCGAAACCTTCCCAGGCGATCGTGACGTGATCGGTTCTCTGGCCTCGCACGGAGAAGCTGTTGATCACCGCACCGGAGATCAGTTTTTGATATTCCGCGCCCATTTTCTCAATGAGGGACGTGGAGAGGCAATTGGCGTTGGTCAGCGGATCCTGAAAAGTCAGCTCGTGCTTGTACACCGAGGGGGCGCCCGCACTGTCGGGCTGGGTGGTCACCAGCTTGCCCAGCACGAATGCCGGAGCGTGCAGGGCGGAGAGCTGGCTCATCGAAAGCTCACGGGAGGGGATCGCGATTCGTTGCGTGACCGGGTCCCAGAACGTGGTGAAGGAATGCCCTTTCC
>JBOGJG010000448.1:0-53202 GCA_050747825.1 Acidobacteriota bacterium
CTCCCGATTACTGCGCCTTTAACCGGCTTCAAGTCCAACGGCTCAAGCAGCGGTGGATTGAGACTCAGAGCAGGGCGGACACTCGGAACGGAAAGAGTGCTTGCGAAAAGTTTGCGCAGGCAAAAACGCCCAAAAAAGGAGAGACGAGATGATGTTGACTATCAAAATGGGAACATTACCGTGGTAAAGCGGGTGGGGAATAACCTTGGTGATTGACATTGTTGTACGTCACAATCATTTCGGCTCCACAGCGGACGGCCGCTGCGACGACGTGGCGGTCTTTCGAGTCATTGGTCATAGATTCGATGAGCGGTCCATAACCGATCACCCAGGCATCGCCAAAGTGCTTTCGTAATTCGCCGACAAGATAGTCGGTCTTGTGCGGAGCAATCCCAAACCGATCTTCCAATGTGCGCACCATTTCGGTAATAATGTCATCGGACCAACGGGCAGGTAGAGGCGAGGATCCTCGGCCAGGCGTAGCAATATGTCACGCAGCGGTGCCGGGCCAAAACGCACGCATCGAGAACAACCAGGAAATCAGCCGTCACTCGTCTTCCGCATCCTCAGGCAAGATTACCTTGTCGTAGGTGTCGTCCTCCAACTGGGTCTTCGCCATGCGATCAATGGCTTCGTGTCTCGCATTATCGCGTCGATGCTTATACGCGAGCAGATCCTTGAGGTAGATCCGCCTATGCGATCCGACCATATGGAAAGGGATCTCGCTATTCTCGAGCAATCCAACGAGAAACGGCCGGGACACGCCTATAAGATTGGCCGCCCGCTGTGTTGTGAGCTGTTGGTGTTCCGGAACGATCGAGATCGCTTTCCCGGCCTGTAAATTCTTCAAGATTGAAAGAAGAAGATCGTGTACGGTGGCTGGTAATTCGATCTGCTGACCGTCTGGTCCGACCAATTTGGCGGAACCCTGTTGAACTAACCGGCGGAGTTCCGTCATCTGTGCCTCTTCGGTCGCCGGAAGCACGACCGGCTCATTAATAGATGACGGCATTGTGAACCTCAATCCAACCTTAGCACAAACGAAATAATCGAAACAAGCGAAACATCCAATCTGAGCGGGTTCACTCAGAACCTAGTCAACGGGCGGCTAGGAGCGGCCGAGGAAATAGCCGACTGCCTGGTTAAACTCGAGAGTTTTCTCCCGCGCCGGCCAGTGGCCGCATTGGGACAAGATCATCAGTATGGAATCAGAGATCAGCAGGTGCGCCTTTCTGGCACAGGAAACCGGGACCAGCTTGTCTCGCGAGCCATGGATGATCAGCGTAGGACAGGCGATCTCCTGAAGCCGCTTTGAATAGTCATGAAATCCGGAAAGCGTAGCTTCGTTCCTTAAAAATGATTGCCAGGCGCGGCCTTCCCCCACGAGCGAAATCGCCTGCCTTACTTCTTTGAGGACTTCCTCGGTGATGGCCGAGCCATCACAAACGAGGTCTCGCAGGCCATATTGGACAAACCACTGGCTGCGTGTGGCCCAGCCGCGCACCAGATGATAAAGGGACGGAACGTTGGCCAGAAAGTAGCCAATCGTAACAAGACTTCCTTCTGCACCCAGGCCGGCGCTGTCTACCAAAACGAGCCTGTCTACCTTCCGGGGAAATTTCAGAGTGAATGCGACAGCAACCATGCCGCCCATCGATGAACCGAGCAGCGAAAAATGGTCCAGCCCCAGCGCCCTGGCGAGCGCCTCGAGAAAGTCCCTGTAAAACTCGGCTGTGTACTCCCGGTCCGGTTTATCGCTTCTTCCGAACCCGGGGAGATCGGGAGCAAAGACCCGATGATATTTGGCCAGAGAGTTCATCAGAGACGGCCAGGCCAGGCCGGCCCAATCCGATCCGCCGCCGTGGAGCAGGATTACGGGTGTTCCCGCCGCTCCGCCGGCCAAATAGTGAACTCGTAAACCATCCAGATTCAGCCATTTATTTTGAACCGGGATTTTCACGCTGCCCCACGCCACTCTTTTCCATTGCCTCCTATTGAAGTAGTATACCGTCTATGATTAGGCACGTGGTTTGCTTCAAACTGAAGGACAGTTCGCTGATCCCTCAGTGGCAAAGGGATTCCGAGATGCTGGCTTCCATCGAGACTGTCGAGTCTTTCTCGGCGGTACCTGTGCTTAAACAGGACCGGTTTCACTGCGCCCTCTATATGGAGTTTGAAGATCGCGCCGCCCTTCAGATTTACCAGGATCACGGTACTCACAAGCGGTACCTTGCAGAGATCCTTCCTCCGATAGTGGCTGACAAGCTTGTTGTTGACCTGCTGGAATCGGAGTAGCCCACCCAGCTCAGGTTGCCTACAGCCTACAACCTACAGCCTACAACCTAAATTCGGGTATTGGCAATGCCAATGCCCGTTGAATTATCAAAGCTCTTCTGGAATCTTTGAGGGTGAAAAGCAATACCTTTAGAGAGAGGGCTAACTCGTTGTACCGGGAAGTTGTTTCAGAAGAGATCATTTACAGCTATGACCTTGCGGGGAATTTCACCTCCATCAATGAAGCCGGCGAAAGGCTAATCGGCTACAGCCGCGATGAATTTCTGCACATGCACATTTCTCAGGTATTTACGCCTGAATACCTGGAATCGGCCCGGCAGTTGATTCAAAAACTGAACAGCCCCTCTACTGCAGAGATGCAAATGGTTACCAAAGCAGGGCAGCGAATCACTCTGGAGATGAATGCCCGGGTGATTTGCCAGAGTGAAAAGGCTGTCGGTGTCGAGCTGATTGGCCGCGAAGTCACAGAGCGGAAGCACCTGGAGGCGCAGCTTCGGCAGCTTCAAAAGATGGAGGCAGTCGGAAGGCTGGCCGGTGGAGTCGCTCACGACTTTAATAATGTTCTCACAGCCATTCGCGGCTACGCCGAACTGCTGATGGACAGTTTGCATGAAGATGACCTCAGGAAGAATGCGCAAGAGATTATTAGAGCAACCGATCGCGGAGCCTCTCTCACGTCTCAGTTGCTCGCTTTCAGTCGAAAGCAGCCGCTCGTTCCCCAGATCCTGAAGTTGAGTAAAGTGGTGGAGCAGATGAACCCGATGCTGCAGCGCTTGATCGGAGAGGATATCGAGCTGACAGCGATCAGCCATTCCGAGCCGGGCGCCATAAAAGCGGACCCCGGCCAGTTGGAACAGGTCATTATGAACCTCGTCGTCAACGCCCGGGACGCCATGCCCAGTGGCGGCAAGCTCACCCTTGAGACTTCCAACGTCGAGTTCAGCAAGGATTACGTACGGAAGCACATTGGAGTGTCGGTCGGCCAATACGTGATGCTGGCCGTGAGCGATACGGGAGAGGGCATGAGTGCCGAGGTTCAGAGCCATCTGTTTGAGCCCTTCTTTACCACCAAGAAGGAGGGAACAGGCCTCGGCCTCTCCACCATCTATGGAATCGTCAAGCAGAGTGGAGGCACGATTTGGGTATACAGCGAGCCAGGCCAGGGCACCACTTTCAAAATTTATTTCCCCCGCATCGAACAATCAGGGAGCGTGGAGAGCGAGAGCGCGGCGCCCGAATCTGACGAAGCTTCTGAGACCGTCCTACTCGTGGAGGACGATGATTCGGTGCGCTCAATCATTCACACTGTGCTTCGGCAGAAAGGTTATCGCGTCCTGGAAGCGAGCAACGGCAGCGAAGCTCTCCGGCTTTCCAGCAACCCCCACGAGATTGATCTGCTGATCACCGATGTCGTCATGCCCGGCATGAGCGGACGTGAACTGGTCGAATGCCTCTGCCCCCGGCATCCCGGAATAAAGATCCTCTATCTTTCCGGTTATGCCGAGGATGCCGTCACACGCCACGGCGTCCTGGCCCCCGGAATCAACTTCCTCCAGAAACCCTTCAACCCTTCCATGCTCAGGCGCAAAATCCGTGAGGTCCTGAACGGCCCGCTGCCAGAGCGCGCTGCTGACTTATAGCGGGCGCTCGGCACTAGAGCCTACGGCGGCCTTGTAGTAGTCTACCCTCATGTATCCAGAGCTGAAACGCGATGTGCGGATGCTCACGTCGCTCCTGGGGCAGGTCATTCGGGAGCAGGAAGGGAGCCGCATTTTTGACCTGGTCGAGAGTCTCAGGAAAACCACCAAACGCCTTCGCCGGCGCATAACTGCCGCCGAAGTAAGCCGCAAGGACGTGTTAATTCAGGGCCTTGGAACAACCGAGGCAGAGTCGGTTGCGCGCGCCTTCACCATCTATTTTCAACTGGTCAATCTGGCCGAAGAAAGGCAGCGGGAGCGACGCGTCAAACAGGGAGAAGCCAGGAATGAAGCCTACGAAGGCTCGCTGGAGAGCGGTTTTGCTCACATTTCGGAATCGGCCGGAAACAAGCTCTCCTCTGAACAAATCGCCCAACTGCTTCAAGGCTTGTCGGTTGAGCCGGTGCTGACGGCTCATCCTACCGAAGCCAGAAGGCGCACTATAACCGATCACCTGATTAAAATCGCCGAATTGCATGGGCAGTGGGAGAATCCGGCCTTGACTGAAGGGCAGCGCCAGGAACTGCGAGACAGAATTCTGGCTATTGTGGAAACCCTGTGGCTCACCGAGCAGACCCGGTCTCTGCGCGCCACCGTTGAGGAAGAAATCGACCGCGTGCTGTTTTTCTTCGAGAAATCCATCATTCCCGTGATCCCTCGCTTTTACCGGAAATTAGAGATCGCCTCTGGAGTGAGCTGTCGGCTTCCGGCGGTACTCACCTTCGGCTCCTGGGTAGGAGGCGACCGGGACGGCAATCCGGCGGTGACGCCTCAACTGAGCCTTCACACAGCCGAATCACAGCGGCGCATCATCCTCGGCTATTACCAGGAGGCATTGGCGCGGCTGATGAAGGAAATCAGCCATTCGCGGCGCATGAGTCCGGCCTCAGAGGCTATCGCTCAAGACATCCGAGAGCAGGAGATGTACGGCTTCTTCCTGGAAGATACTCCTGATCAGATTGAGCCCCAGGAACTTTACCGCCGCTATATTTTCCTGCTCCAGGAGCGCCTCAACAAGACCCAGATGCGACAGGTAGAGGGTTTCTCCGACCCGGAGGAGTTTATCAGAGCGCTGACGCTCCTGCGCGAAAGCCTGGAAAAGGGAGAGGCGCTGCGATCAGCCCACGGCTTTCTCAAAGATCTCATTTTTCAGGTGCAGACCTTTGGGTTTCACCTCGCCACGCTGGACTTTCGTGACCACTCCCGCAAGCTGGTGGCAGCCACCCAGGCGCTTCTGGATGTCAGGAAAGGAGACGAGGTGGCCAAACTGAAAGAGGCATTGGAGAACCCTCCGAGTGACAGGCAGCGGCCTGGCCAAGGCCAGGATGATGAAGTCCTCAACCAGTTCCGGGCCATCCGTCGCATCCAGGAACAACATGGGGTCAAGGCCTGCAGCCGCTACATTATCAGCATGACCCATCAGCCGGCTGATCTTTGGAAGGCTGTTTTCCTGGCCTCTTCTGCCGGGCTGGTAGACCGGTGCCAGGGACGCTGGACCAGCCGTCTCGACTTTGTTCCCCTTTTCGAAACCATTCACGATTTGCGCCGCTGCGTCGATCTGCTGGAAGCGTGGTTCTCCGATCCTCTTTACCGGGAGGTCCTGGAAAGCCGGGGCAACCTTCAGGAAGTGATGCTCGGCTACTCTGATTCCAACAAGGATGGCGGCTATTTGACCGCCAACTGGGAGCTTTACTGCGCCCAGCGCAAGATCGTCCAGGCAGCGCACCGCTATGGACTTCAAATTCGCTTCTTCCACGGCAAAGGAGGTCCCATCGACCGGGGCGGGGGCTTTAGTTATAAGATGATTCTGGCCGAACCGCTCTCCGCAGCCGGAGGCAAGATGCGCATCACCGAACAGGGCGAGGTGATTTCGGCCAAGTATTCCAATCCTTCTATCGCATTGCGCAATCTGGAGCAGTTGATCAGCGCTGTGATGCAGGCCGCATGGTCTACCCGCTCCGAACTGGAGGAAATTCCTTCTGACTGGTCCGGTCTCATAGCCGAACTGTCGCAGATTTCATTCGAATATTACCAGGACCTGGTTTGGAGGAACCCCGATTTTCCGGACTTCTTTTTTCAGACCACCCCTATCGATGTGATCGAACATCTGATGCTGGGTTCCCGGCCGGCCAAGCGGCCCTCAGGGCAGGGGCTGCGCGATCTGAGAGCGATCCCCTGGGTCTTTGCCTGGACCCAGTCCCGCTATGTTCTCTCCGCCTGGTACGGCTGCGGCAAGGCCATTCAAGAGGTGATCCAGCGCGACAAGGCTTCGCTTGACTTGCTTCAGTCGATGTACGGCGGCTGGCCTTTCTTTACCACTCTGATAGACAATGCTCAGATTTCAATGGCCAAAGCGGATCTTTACATCGCCAAACAGTACGCCGATCTGGTCGAGCCGCGCGAGCTGGGGCTTCGACTCTTTAAGAAGATCCGCCGTGAGTATGTTCGCACCTGCAAGCTGATCCTGGAGATCACCGGACAGGCTTCGCTTCTGGACAATTACGCCGTTCTGAAGGAGTCCATTCGCCTCCGCAACCCCTATGTGGATCCGCTGAATTTTGTCCAGGTGCGCTTCCTGCGCGAATGGCGGGAAAATCGGCCCCCCGAGCTCCTTAACCTTTTGCGTTTGACCGTGCACGGCATCGCTTCCGGCATGAAGAGCACCGGCTGATCTCCAGCCTTTACCGCCTTCGCAGCTCGATCCTTCCATTGACGGTTTTGAGCCCCAGTTCGGGACCACCGCTGCCCATCTCAAATGGGCACTGACAACTGACAAATCTTAACTGTCCATTGTCAGTCAGTCAGTTGTCAGTTCAAGTGACTGTAAAGACGATTAGCTCGATTGACACTGATACCTCTTACCGGTGCTTCACCAGGCGGTCGAGAACCTGCATGTAAGGGGCTGCCTGAGAGTAGGTTTCTTTCAGATAGCCCGCATCAAACCATGCCCGCGCATTGGATTTCTTCTCGCCTCCCTTTGTGGCACGCTGCTCCAACCGGTTCAGCAACTGCTCTGCAACCTAATTAGATTCAAACCAAATCGCTTCGCCTGGCATCCAAGGAGCGGAAAGGAAAATCCTGCATGGCGCCGGAATCGAGCGCAGCCCGAGCAAGGCAGGGGCAAAACCCATTGGAAGAGGCCGAAGTCACGCAACTGGTGACAAGATCTCAGGAAGGGGACCGGAACGCCTTCGAAATGCTGTATCGAAAAAATGTGGGCCGTGTGTACGCGATTTGCATGAGAATTTGCGCGGATCCGCACCGAGCCGAGGAACTAACGCAGGAGGCCTTCATCCGGGCCTGGAGTACGATTAAGTCCTTCGGCCGCGAAAGCAGCTTCTCCTCATGGCTTTACCGCCTGGCCGTCAACGTCGTGCTGGTGGACATGCGCGCGCTACGCCGCCGCAACGCGCGCATAACGGTCACGGGCGATCTTGCTCCGTATGACCGTGGATTCCCCGCCCGGCCCTGCCACCTCACACTCGACCTGGAACAAATGATCGCAGCTTTGCCGCCTCAGGCGCGAACGATTCTCATCCAGTCTCGCCGGCCACTTCCTTACCGGTGCCGGCCCCGCTGCATCGCCTGGCCCTGGATCGCGGGGCCATCGAAGCCAGCATCTGGGCTCCGCCGCGACTCTTCTTCGTTGAGACCCCTTCGGCCCTGGCGGTCGATCTGGGATGCGCCTACCGGTTGAAGGTGGATGATTCCGGAGCCGGATTGCTGCACGTCACAGCCGGTTGGGTATCCCTGGAATACGGCAGGCGGAAGTCCTTTGTCCCCGCAGGCGCCCTATGCGCCACCCGTCCCGGCATCGGCCCCGGAACACCTTACTGCACAGACGCTCCGGAAGATTTCCAGGCTGCGCTGAACCAGCTCGACTTTGCAGGCGGCGGCGCCGAAGCACTCACCCGGCTTTTGTCTCAGTCGCGCAGACGTGATCTGCTCACTCTTTGGCACCTCTTATCGCGATTAAAGGAAAACGACCGGGCTCGAATCTACGACCGGATGGCCGTGCTCTCTGCGCCTCCAAACGACATCAACCGCGACGGCGTTCTGCGCCTCGATGAACACATGCTGAAGCGCTGGAAAGATCACCTCGAACCCTCGTTTTGGTGAGACGACAGGACGACTTTGGGCTGCAACCGACTCTGGTCGGATTGAGCCAGCGCAATGAGCTTGTCCTCGTGAAACAGGCGGTACATCTGGGCCTCGGCCGCGCCTTCGAGCCGAATTCCGTTGCCCTTGCGGACAAGCTGCGCGCTACGATCGTCCAGATCGACTCGGGGAAGCTCAGGAAGCAGCTCTTCCAGCGGATAGAGGGACGACCGCCAGTCGCTTGCGAGGCGCTCCAGGGTCACCGCACGAGACAAATCAAATGGGCCGGAACGGGTACGTCGCAGCTCTGCAAGAAAAGCGCCGCAAGCCAGAACCTGTCCAATATCATGGGCTAGGGCGCGGACATACGTCCCGGACGAACACTGAAGGGACAGCACCCAGCTTTCTGGATGCTGCTCAACCCACTCCAGACGCTCAATAAAGACGGAGCGCAAGGGACGATCAGCCTGTTGACTCTTACGGGCCAGCTCGTACAGCTTCCTTCCACCGACCTTCACAGCG
Organism: Acidobacteriota bacterium; assembly: GCA_050747825.1. Lineage (GTDB taxonomy): Bacteria > Acidobacteriota > UBA6911 > RPQK01 > JBOGJG01 > JBOGJG01. Next base: position 8,613 of record JBOGJG010000448.1, read on the forward strand.
GAAAACATGGGAGGAAGCTGCTGGATTTCTCCCCGGAAGCCGCTTAGAACCTCATCGGCCGCCTGGCGGGAAATGGGGGGTACCGGCTTCTGACTTGTAATCTGCCCTTCGGCGTCCAGCGTATCGGTCGTCTGTCCCAGCCGAATAGTGGCCGTATATTCCTTATCGCTGGCTTGAAAAAAGCGGGTGAGGCGCGTGGCCTGCCCGAGCGTCAGAGGCAGAACACCCGTGGCCAGTGGATCTAGAGTCCCCGTATGCCCAACTTTCTCCTTCAGGAGCTTGCGGACGCTGTAAACGACATCATGCGACGTCGGGCCTTTGGGTTTGTCAACGACCAGGATTCCATCGGGCATTCCGGGTCAGGACTGACCGCCAGGCGACTTGGAGCTTGGAACTCGGAACTTGGAACCTGAAAGCAGTTTTTGAAGCTCGGCTACCACCCGATCACGGACCTCCTCGAAATTTCCAGTAACCGTTAATCCGGCGGCATTCTTGTGGCCGCCGCCGCCAAAATTCTCGGCAACCGAGCCGACGTCATGCTCGTTCTTTGAGCGCAGACTGATCCGATAAGTTCCGTCGGGCTGCTCACGGAAAAAGGCCACCATCTCAATGCCCTCCATCGCCAGCGGGTAGTTGACGATCCCCTCGGTCTCGTTTTGAGAGGCTCCAACCTGGGACAGCATCTGCTGAGTGAGATGAATCCAGGAGATCTTTCTGGACGGATGGATCTGGATCGTGTTCAGAATCTTGCCCAGGAGTTGGACCTTGGAATGGGGCTCGTTCATGTAGACGGCCTGGGCGATTTTGCCCGGATCGGCACCGGCAGATACCAGCTCCCCGGCGATCTTGAAGGTCCGGGCCGTAGTGTTCGAAAACTGAAATGACCCGGTGTCGGTCAAGATGGCCACATAAAGGTCGGTCGAAATCTCCGGCGTCAAGGCAATTCCCAGTGCCCTAACCAGCTCAAAAACCATTTCCCCTACTGCCGCCGCTGAGATATCCAGCCAATTCAAGTCGCCATAGAGCTGCGCTTTCGGATGATGATCGATATTGATCACAGGATAAGACTCCAGACCGGCGATACCAGTCCGGGATAGTCCGCTGCACTCCAGGATGAAAAGCCCGTCGTAAGCTGCCTCCAGTCTCCTGGTCAACTGGATTTCCGAGGCTCCGGGCAGGGAAGAGTAGGCCTGAGGAGAGGGGTCAGCCTGGAAAACATCTGCCCTCTTACCCATCGCCTGCAAGGCCAGAGCCAACCCCAATGAGGAGCCAAGGGAGTCCCCATCGGGACGTTCATGGGAGGTTATGGCAAAGCGGCGGTGTTCGTTAATAAATCGAGTGATCTGATCGAGCATAATCAGGCTGGAGGCCTGGTTCTAATCGTGGTCAAATATCTCTACCTCATAATTGACCAGATCTCCGCCCAGGATGCGCTCGCTTTCGCGAATGAAGCTCTGTGAAAGCTGCTCGAGCTTTTTTCGATCGGGGCCGATGGAAACGGCCCCAAGGCGCCCCCGTTGCCATAGATCCTGGTATTCCAGCTCCGAGATGGAAAAATTAAAGCGCGCGCGCAGGCGTCCGGCGGTCTTTCTGAGCACGTTACGCTTATCCTTTAGAGAATGGGCGTAAGCCAGATGGATCTCCAGAGAACAGAATAGAATCGGCATCGACTTCTATGAGACCAATCAGGTCAGTTCCGGAGCGACTTCTTCCTTGACGAAGGCCTCCATCACATCGCCTACTTTGATGTCATTGAAATTGGCGATTGAGATACCGCACTCGTATCCGGACTTAACTTCGTTCACATCATCCTTGAAGCGGCGCAGCGACTCGATGCGGCCCTCATAGACGACCACATTATCGCGCAGCAGCCGCACCTCTGCCTTGCGTTGGATGGCTCCGTCCAGAACGTAACTTCCGGCGATGGTCCCGAACCGGGGGACCTTGAAGGTATTGCGAACCTCGGCCCGGCCCAGATAGCTTTCGCGCACTGTGGGCTCCAAAAGCCCGACCATCGCTTTCTTGATCTCATCAGTAATGTCGTAAATGACAGTGTACAGGCGTACGTCCACCTCTTCCCGTTCGGCCAGACTCTCCGCATTCGGCTCCGGACGGACATTAAAGCCGATCACAATGGCATTGGACGCGGAAGCCAGCAACACATCGGACTCCGAGATGGCCCCAACTCCGTTGTGAATGATGTTGATCTTGACCTTGTCTGTGCCGATTTTGCGAAGCGTCTCGGCCACAACCTCAACGGACCCCTGAGCGTCCCCCTTCAGGACTACGGGCAACTCCTTCACTTCACCAGCGGCCATTTGGGCGTAGAGATCATCCAGGCTGACGCGGGACGATTTGCTCATCTCCTGCTGCTTTAATTTCTCCTGGCGATATTCGCCGATCTGGCGCGCCTTAATAGTGTCATCAACGACCTGGAAGTTATCCCCGGCCTGGGGCAGGCCCTGAAACCCGAGCACCTCCAGGGCATAGCTGGGACCGGCTTCCGTGATCGGCTCCCCCCGGTCGTCGAACATGGCGCGAATCTTTCCATAGGCTGCGCCGGCGATAAACGAATCGCCGATCCTCAGGGTTCCATTCTGGACCAGCACGGTAGCGACAGCTCCACGACCTTTGTCGAGCTTGGCTTCCAAGATGACTCCGGAGGCGGCGCGCGCCGGATTGGCCTTGAGATCCAGCATGTCGGCGACCAGCAGGATCATCTCCAGAAGAAGCTCGAGATTGACCTTCTCTTTGGCCGAAACTTCGACCATGACGGTATCGCCTCCCCAGTCCTCCGCCACCAGTTCGTGCTCAGTCAGTTCCTGCTTGACACGTTGAGGCTGGGCATCGGGTTTATCAATTTTATTGATAGCGACAATAATGGGCACACCTGCAGCCCGGGCGTGATCGATGGCCTCTTTGGTCTGAGGCATGACTCCGTCTTCGGCCGCTACAACCAGGACCACGATGTCGGTTGCCTGGGCCCCTCGGGCTCGCATCAGCGTAAAGGCTTCATGACCCGGAGTATCCAGGAAAACGATTCGGCTCTCTCCAATCTCCACGTGATAAGCGCCGATGTGCTGAGTGATACCCCCGGCCTCTCCCTCAGCTACCTGAGTTTGGCGGATGGAATCGAGCAGCGAAGTCTTGCCATGATCGACGTGGCCCATAACTGTGACCACCGGCGCGCGTCGGGTCAGATCCTCGGGACGATCGGCCACCTGGCCTTCCTGTATGACCGATTCCTCATAAGTGACGAACTTCGGAATGGCATTGAAGACCTGGCAAATCTCCTCCACCACCTTCTGGTCCAGGGTCTGATTAATATTGGCTATGATGCCGCGCTTGAACAGTTCCTTCAGCACGTCCTTGCTCTTGACCTGGAGCTTCTCGCTGAGCTCCTTGATGGAAACTGAGTCAGGGAGCACGATCTCCTGAACTTCCGCAAATCCGGGTCTGACCGGCTCGGCTGCCGGCCGCGGCGCTTCCGCGGCTTCCTTGCGCTTGGGCGGCTCGGACGGTCTGGGCGGAACAAGCGGCTTCTTCGGCTCCTGTCTGGCCGCAGGCTTTTCCAGCCTTCGTGACGGGTACCCTTTGAGTGGGCTGGGCTCGACCCTGCCCGGCCCGGGTGAAGTCGTCTTTATAACCCTGGGCTTTTCCCGCACCGGCGGTGGAGCCTGAACTCCGGGTTTGGGTTTCTCCACAACCGGCGCCCGGGCCTGGGCTTCCACGGGCTCGCCGGCTTGCACCGGCTCAGCCTGGGCCGCTTCGGCTTCCTGTGGCGAAGCGGGCGCCTGCGCACCGTCCTTCAATTCCTCCGGAGCCAGTTGCTGCATTGCCTTCTCGAGAACTTCCGCAGGGATCTGAGCCTCGACCTTGTCGATCACCGGTTCATCCTCAATCCTGACGTCAGTTTTCTCTGGAGCTAGCTCGGGAGTGTCCTCGAACCTGCGATAGGAGGCCTTCCCCTTTCGAGGCTTCATGGACGGTGCAAGAGGCTTCTCCTCCAGCTTTTTCTCTTCCTCGGCTACGGCTTTCTTGCGAGGCTTGCCCAGCTCCTTGATGCTCTTGCGGCTACGGGAAGCAACAGACTTTTTCTTTTCCTTGGTCCGGTCGGTCTTGGAGTGATCCTCCTGCTCCATCTCCACGATGATCTGGAGGCGCCGGCGAATGCGATTGGCGATATCGCTGTCCACGGGTGTATCCGCAGAGACAACCCATACGCCAATTTTTTTTAGCTCCGATATGACCAGTGAGGTCTGGATTTCGAATTCGGAGGCTAATTCGCTTACCTTTATTTGTTCCATTACGCTATCAAAAAACCTTTCATTCTATTTTTCAGGCTCCAGCGGTTCAAGTTTCCTGCTGTTCGGGCTCTGCCTGTTTCTCGCTCTGCTCTTCCAAGGCGAGGGCCGCGGCGGCAGCCGCAATAAGCTTCTCCGCCGACTTTTCGCCAATCCCAGGAAGGGTCGCCAACTCTTGAGCGCTTTTGGAGGCCAGGTCCTCGATGCTACGGATTCCGGCCTCCTCCAGCCGCTCTCGAGTCTTAGCCCCGACTCCGGAGAGATCCGCCAGATTCCCTGCGCCGACCGCCTCAACCTCCACGTCTTCGGGTGCTTCCCCTTCAGCTTGGACTTCTCCCAGCCCCTCCATCTGGCTGAGGATCTCCTGCTTCTTCTCCACTTCGCTCTTGATGTCGATCTGCCAGCCCAGCAACTTGGAGGCCAGTCGGACATTTTGGCCTTTTTTCCCGATGGCCAGCGAGAGCTGGTCTTCAGGAACAATCACTTCCAGCACCTTTTCCACCGGATCGGCAATCAGGACCCTCGCTATCTTGGCTGGATTTAAAGCATTGGCGGTGTATTCGACGATATCGTCCGAGTACTGGATGATATCGATCTTGTCACCCTTCAACTCGCGAATGACCGCATTGATTCGGCTGCCTTTCATCCCCACGCAGGCGCCGACCGGGTCAACAGCTTCGTCTCGGCTGGCTACGGCTACCTTGGCCCGCTCGCCGCCTTCGCGAACGGCATTCTTTATAACGACTGTTCCATCATAAAGTTCCGGAATTTCCATCTCGAACAGGCGGATCAGGAGACTCGGATCGGTGCGAGACACCACAATTTGAGGTCCTTTCGAGAGCCGATGCACGCGGATAATGACGGAACGGATGCGGTCGCCTTGTTTATATTGCTCGTTTCTTGACTGCTCAGAGAAGGGAAGAATAGCTTCCGTGCGCCCAATATCCAGAACGATATCGCGCCCTTCGAAGCGGCGCACGATCCCATTGACAAGCTGTCCGATCTGGTCGGAAAACTCTTCGAAGATGATTTCCCGCTCCGCTTCCCGGACCTTCTGAAAAATCACCTGCTTGGCTGTCTGGGCAGCGATACGGCCTAAATCGACGGTGGGTTTGGGGAATTCGATGTAATCTCCCAGTTCAAAACTTTCATCGATTTCCCGCGCATCCTCCAGGGATATCTCGGTGGTTTCGTCCAGTACTTCTTCCAACACAATTTTGACGGCGAAAACATCGATCATTCCTGTTTCGGGATCGTATCTCGCCTGCAGATCTTCCTCGGTTCTAAAAAACTTCTTGGCGGCCGCGACCATAGCATCCTCCAGCGCCCGCTGTATGATCTCGGGATCGATTCCCTTTTCTTTGCTGATCTGCTCAATAGTCTGGCCCAGCACGTTTGCCATAAACGATCTCTGACCTCATTCAAATCGGTAAACCAGGTTGGCTTTTTTTATAATCTGAAAGGGAATATCGTAAACATGCCCGCTGGCTTCCAGTTTCAGGCGTCCTTCTGAGAAATCCCGGATCACCCCTTTGAAGTTTCTCCGGCTTTCGATTTTCTCTATCGTAACCAGCCTGATTTCCCTTCCGATAAAACGCTTATAATCCGACTCGCTGAAGAGCGGACGCTCCAATCCGGGCGAGGAGACTTCCAGGAGGTAGTGCTCGGGGATAAAATCCTCCACGTCGAGCAATACGCTCACGTGCCGGCTGATCCGCTGACAATCCTGAAGGCTTAGGCTCCCTGATTTGTCGATATAAATCCGCAGCACAGATGAAGCCCCTCGGGGTTGGTACTCCACATGGACGAGTTCCAGGCCCTCAGACTCGATCACTCCCCTGATCAACTCCTCGGTCCGGGAGGCTACGTCCATGTCTTCACCCAAAAATAAAAAAGTGGGCCAAAGCCCACTTCGAGTAGAGCTATAGAAGGGAAATTATAGACGATATTCGGCGTTAATTCAAGATCTTAAGGTCGCCGAACTGATCCATGTGCGGCTCCAACTGAGTGCTAGGACCAGCGACAATTATAACATAAGAATCCGGAGATAAATACTCCTGAACAGCGCTCTTGAAATCATCCGGACTGACTCGCTCCAGACGAAGACCGTAGTTGATCAGGTAATTGACACCGACGTTGTAAAGATCCGATTCCAAAAACTCGTAGAGAAAAGAGGCAGGCGTATCGATGGCGTTTACAAATTCAGACAAAGCCAGCTTTTTGGCCTTCGCAAACCGTTCAACATCGATGTTGCCCTCTCCAAGGTCTTTCAGCAACGACTGAAAGCGGCGATAATAGTCCGGTAAGAAGGCAGGTGGAGCCTGGATGCTGATTTCGATATAGCCAGGCATTTTTCGAGCGGTTACCGCGGCCGAAGCCTGAATCTGGCTCTCAGAAGCGATATCGTCCGCCCATTCGGGAAAACTCAGCATTACATACTGCTCAAACACCTTCAGGGGATAGTACTCACGAGCGTCGCGGGTCACGCCCAGTTTACCCCAGCGAAACATACTGTCTTTGGACTGGGCATTTACTAACAGCGCCTCGCGACCTTGAACCGGCGCAGCCGGTCGAAATGTAAAAGGCGCCGGGCGTCCCCTGACCCAGCTCCCCCAATAACGGCTCAGGCTCGTGAAAATCGCTTCGGGATCCTCACTGTGGTAGAAGGCGAGCAGAGCCTGATTGGGCATAAAAAGTCTGCGATACTGAATTTTGACATCGACCAGAAAGGTATTGCCCAGTGTCTCTGAAGTCCCCTCGATGGAGTGCTCGTACGGATTATTTCTAAAAATGCGGCTAATGAGCAGGTCCTCGGTAGCCGTCTCAATCTGTTCCTGGTCTTCTTTGATTTCCTGGAGCACCTGAGATCGGACCTCATCAAAGACGTGCTCCTCAAACTGGGGGCGAACCACGATATCTCCCAGCAGGTTTAGAGTCTGCGCAATGTGGCCCACGGGCGCGCTGCCAACGAAGAAAATGGCATCCCAACCGACTCGGGTTTCGATCTGTGCGTCCAGAGACTCCAGGTCTTGCCTGAGCTGAGAACCGGAGGAAGTCTGGGTTCCCTCCAGCATCATGCGGGTCATCAGGTAAGTCACTCCCCATTTTTCAATCGGATCAAAAGCTGCCCCGTTCTTGATCATGAGAACGAAAGGCACGCGCTGTTTCTGAGTGGTGAGGGAGAGGATCTCCATCCCGTTCAGCAAAGCCTGCTTTTGGAATTCCGGTAAGCGAATCTGACTGTTCGTCTCAGCCCCGGCAAAAGTACCCTGCGCCAGCAACAGCGCGAGCACGCCAATCGTGAGATACTGTGTTTTGAATGCCTTCATAACTCGAGAGCGCGGCCATTGTATTAAAAATGTAACTGGAGGAGCAAATTGGATTCGCGAACTTCGCGACCGCAACGAATGATCACGAAATCGAAGCTTTTGACGGACGTCCAAATTCACCGGTTGGATAATGGGCTGACGGTGCTCACGCGGGAAGACCACAGCGTGCCCATTGTTGCCAGTATGATCTGGTATCGCGTAGGTTCTCGCTTCGAAAAGCCAGGCTACACCGGAATCTCTCATTTCCTGGAGCACATGATGTTTAAGGGCACCGATCGCTACGCCAAAGGCGAGATTGACTTCATCACGGCGCGCAACGGCGGAAGCAATAACGCATTCACCTCCAACGATTACACGGCCTATTACTTCAATTTCGCCTCTGACCGCTGGACCTGCGCCCTGGAGATCGAGGCCGAACGCATGAGAAACAACCGCTTCGATCCCGATGAATTTGAGCTGGAGAGACAGGTCATCCTTGAAGAGTTGAAAATGGACCTGGACCACCCCTGGGGAGCCCTGAGGCAAGCCGTTGAGATCAATTCCTTTGAACAGCATCCGTACAGGCATCCCGTAATCGGGCTTTATGAAGACCTGGTCAGAATCTCTCTGGAGCAGATGATCGGTTATTACCGGCAGTTTTATGCCCCCAATAACGCCGCCCTGGTGATCACCGGTGATTTCGATACCCCTGAGGCTCTGCATCGAGTGGAAGATCTCTTTGGGCCACTGCCCCCGGAAGAGATTACGGAAGTGCTGATGCCGATTGAACCCGAGCGCCGCGAGCAGGTCCGTCTGGAGATCCGCAAGCCCGCTCGAGTTCAACGCATCCTGATGGCTCTGCCTGCGCCATCGGTGCGCCATCGGGAGCACTTTGCCGTTCAGATCCTGGATAAGATTCTCTCGGAAGGGAAGCTCTCCCGCTTCTACCGCAGGCTGATCGAACGCCAAAGAGTGGCCTCTTTGGCGACCAGTGAATTTGGTGAGACATTCGACCCCTATCTGTTCTTCATTCGTCTTGAGCTCCAGCCGGATGCCGATATCGAGACTGTCCAGAAGATGGTGTTTGAAGAACTGGAGCAACTGCGCCAGGAGTCGCTCAGCGAGCAGGAACTGGAGCGCGCTAAGAACCAATGCATCATCCAGCTCCTCTCCGGATTGGAAACCCCTCTCGACCAAGCCGTCCAGATCGGACTGCTGGAGACGCTTTATCATCACGAATACTGGCACACCTACATCGACGAGATCCGCAGCCTCGACTCTGAGGAGGTGCGCAAAGTGGCCTGGTACTACTTTTCTCCAGAGCGAGCCACGCTGGGCGTTGGGATCAGATCTTGAGTTTTTCGTTTTTGACGCAAAGTTCTGGAAAGAGGCCGATGAGCAGGCAAAAACGAAAAACTCAAGATCTGACCCCAACGCGCGCGCAGCTCGAGAACGGGCTGAAACTCCTGGTTTCGGAAAGTCCGAGGGTTCCTCTGGTTTCGGTCAATGCTTTCGTTCTGTCCGGCGCCGATCAGAATCCGCTCGAGTCTCCGGGGCTGGCTTCTCTGACCTCGCGCCTGCTGGATGAAGGTACGGAAGGCTTCAGCACTCACGAGATTGCGGAACTGCTTGAAAATGCCGCGGGCAGCCTGTCGATCTTCGGGCAGCGCGAGCTGACGGGAATCTCACTGCTCTTAAAGTCGTCTGATCTGGAACTGGGTCTTGAACTGCTCTCGGAGATCGTGTGCCGCCCGCTTTTCCCCGAAGATCGGTTCCAGTTGGAGCGCAAAAATGTCCTCAACAATCTGCAAGCCATGGCCGATGATCCTCAGACCGTGGCCAGCCAGCTATTAAATGCCGAGATCTACCGGGCAACCCCCCTTCAATTTCCCACTCTGGGGACCCTGGAGATCATTCACAGTCTGGCTGTTGATGACGTGAAACAGTTTCACGCTCTTAAGTACGCGCCCCAGAACACACTCGTGGTGGTAGTCGGTGATATTCGCTCCTCCCAGGTGGAAGCTCTGATCGGCCAGCGCTTTGGCGGCTGGCATAACCCGCAGTATTTTCGTTCCCAAGTGGGCGCGCTGACACGGCAGCATCAGCCGGTCTTTCGCGAGCACATTATGGATAAGGAGCAGGTGAACATTTATCTGGGTCACCTGGGTATAACCCGCAACAATCCAGATTACTATGCGCTCCAGGTTATGGACGTCATCCTGGGCGGAGGGCCTGGGTTCACCAGCCGCATTCCCCAGCGGCTTCGGGACGATCAGGGTCTGGCTTATACGACCTTTAGCGATATCTGCGGGTCAAGCGGGCTGTACCCGGGCCGTTTTGTGGCCTTTATCAGCACCTCCTCTGAAAATCGCGAAAAGGCCCTTCAGGGGTTGATCAGGGAAATCGGCAGCCTCATCGAGCACGGGATTACTGAGGATGAATTGGCTCTGGCTCAGGATTTCTTGACCGGCAGTTTTGTCTTTGACCTGCAGTCCAACGCCAGCGTAGCCCGTTTCCTGCTGGCCAGCGAGATATTCGGTCTGGGAGCCGACTACCTCGAGCGCTACCCTGAAATGATCCAAAGTGTCGGCCGGAAGGATGTGCAACGAGTTGCCCGCCATTATTTGGATACGATAAACTACACGACTGTGGTTGTTGGTCCTCGCTGATGAATCGTCCACTGCTCCACGTCATGCTTTCTATTTTGCTGATCCTTGGAGTGGCCGCTTGCGGAAGAAGGCCGCCACCGCCGGCTCCGCCAGCCGATACGACTCCACCCACTGTGCCCCCTCCTGGGGAACCCGGAGCCGCCGCTCCCAGCCTCGACCTGCGCGTTGAGCCCCAGGTCATTCGCAGAGGAGAATCCGCGCTTCTGTCGTGGGATTCCGAAAACAGCCAGCAGGTCTTTATCGATCACAACATTGGATCGGTAGGCACTTCAGGCAGGATCAAATTTTTCCCGGAAGAGACCACCACTTACCAGGTGTCGGCCACAGGACCGGGGGGGAGAGTCGATAAGTCAGTCACCATTGAGGTGCTGACGGACGGGGGGGACGCGGGCGTCCTCGAGGAAGATCTGCGTGACCAGCCCATTGCCGAAAGATTCAATTATTTCGTCAAACCTGTTTTTTTTAACTTTGACAGCGCCGGATTGAGCGAGGAAGCCAAGTTAACCCTGGGGGGAAACATCCGATGGCTGCAGCAGCCTGAAAATGCCAACTTGAGATTCGTTCTGGAGGGACACTGTGACCAGCGCGGGACCGATGAGTACAACCTCTCACTGGGGGATAAAAGAACCCGGGTGGTCCGGGAGTACCTGATCGATAACGGCATCGATCCCTCCAGAATCAGCACCGTCAGCCTGGGAGAAGAGCAGCCTTTTGAACAGGCTGACACCGAAGAGGCCCATGCGCTGAACCGGCGGGTGCAGTTTGTGCTGGTTCAGGAATAGACATCATGTTTGAAGCGAAAAGATCTGAAAAATCGAGGCTTCTCTGGAAAGTTTTTCCCTTGGCCATCGTTGTCTTTGGGATCGTGGTGGCGCTCGCCGTCTACCTCTCGTCCCGTGGACCGGACCTCACTGCTGAAGTCAGCGGCATGATGCATGAAGGCGATCCATATTTTGACTGGTACAGCCAATATGTGGAGCTGAGAGATCCCAAGCTTCAGATGGCCACCAATTTTGCCGGCGGCCGGATGGTGATCTTTTCCGGGATCATCGACAACGATGGTGAAAGGGCCCTGGACGCCGTCGAAATCAAACTGGTCTTTTTCAACTACGATCAGCCGGTATACGAAACGGCGCGAGTTCCGATCCGTCCCGAAAGGGAAGCCCGCACCCCTCCCATCCGGCCCTTTCAGGAACGGGGCTTTACCTTCTATATAGAGGCACTGCCCGAAGGCTGGGGCTCCAATCAAGCGGAAATGTCGATCAGCGGGTTTCGGTTTGCAGGAGAGGCTGAGGGAGCTGCGCTCGGCCGCTCCTTTAAAGTCGCGGCTCGTATACAGTCGCAGTCGCCGACGCCACTTAGCCGAGCCACGATTGTAAAGGAGCGGCCAGGCCGGACAACACAGAGTTTCCTACTTCAGTTTCTGTGGCAGGCTTAGTCCCAAAAACCTTCTCCCAAACGTTCGAGTTTTCCATACAGGTATACACCGGTGTGTTGGCTGATGCGGCTTGAATCCAGCCCAAGATCTTCTGATACATCTCCACGCGGGTGGGTTTGAAATAGCGCATCTTGCCGTCGGCCGTAGGCACTAACTCGCCCAGAGGAAGCCGGCTGTTGGGGAAGCGCTCCTTCATGACGTCTTTAAGCTCAGGGCTCATCCGCAGGGCTCCCAGAGAAATCCAGGAAAGGGAAGCAGGCGGAATCCTGTCAAAAATCTCTTCGACTAAAGCCCTGTAATCGGCTTCCCAATCCGGATAATGGATCAAAGGGTCGAGGTGAAAAGCCACGGGGTAACCCGCCAGAACGCATTTTTCCGCTGCTCGCAAGCGCTCATCGATGCTGGCTGTCTTATGCTCTTCGTGCTCCTGGATAAACCGCGGATTAATGGACCAGGAGACGACTGTCCTGCGCCGATGGTCCAGCTGCAGCAGATTTTCCACGCAATCGGACTTGGTCTTGAATTCCAGCACGGCATTTTCCTGACAGGCGAAAAATTCCACCAGGGGTACGCTGATTCGCGTCAGGAGGTCCAGAGCGAGGCTGTCGGCCAGTTCTCCTGTACCGATGCGCAGGGAATCTCCCGGTCTCGCCTCCAAAACGGCCGCCAACTCCTTCAGAAGGTCATCAATGTTGGCGTAAACGACCATGTAAGGCATGTTGAGGTAGGCCTGGAGGTAGCAGTAGCTGCACTCCATGTGGCAATTACTGGCGTAATTGATCACAAAGTAGTTGCAGCAAACGTTGCGAAGGCTGCCGCGCGTCTGGGCGGCAGGACAAGACTTGAAGAATTGACCCTTATGCCGCGCCAGTATCAGGTGTTTCTTACCACTGGCAATGCTGGGATTCCGCCGCTTCGCTTCCTCCAGCAGGTCTTCGGCGGAGTCGATCACTTCCCAAGGTACTTCGGGCAACCGGCTGATGACATTGCGGCTGATTCCCGAGTCCCGGACTGCGCGTTCCAAATAGATCCGTTCCGGCCTGTAATGTCTCACACCTCTAAATTTAACATCCCCCATTTAGAGCAGTTTAAAAATCTCGACCAATTCCGGCCGGCCGGAGATCTCTTTCAGCTTATCGGCTGCACGTCCAAGCTCTTGTGGCGTTTGAAAAGAGAAGGAGACTGAAAGCCGGTCCCCTTCGAAAAAACGCGGCGCCTGGAAGTGAATCTCGGGAGGAATCTTGAGGTCTGACTTCAACCTGCTAAAGCGCTCTTCATAGCGGCCCAGGGTTGGATAACGCAGGCGACGCAAATAGTCCAGGATTTTTTGAAACTGCTCCGGAGCCGGCAGGCGATCGTCGTTTTCAATCTCGGAAATGCCGTCAGTGGACCAGATCTCTGGCACAGAGCGGCGATTGCCGGAGGGGCCGCGCAGCTCGTCCAGGAGAGCAAAAAGCTCCTTCTGCCTGTTTCTTCCAAGCTGATAACGCGAAATCCGATCCAGTATGAGCGCTTGTTCCTCTCCTCCCCAGGCAGCCAGCTTCAAAGCAATCTCCAATTCCAGAGACTCCGCCAGCCGGCGCTGAATGGACTCTGGAAGCCGCGCTATCTCCAGATACTGCTGTAAATGGAAACGATCGGGCCGGATTTCCAGCAGGGGCAGAAATTCTTCAATCAGTTGCTCCTGCTCAAAGCCGAATCGGTTCTTTAATTGTTGCAAAGCCACGGCCTTCTCCAGAGGGTGCAGGGCACGGGTGGTCAGATTCTCGAAAAGAGCCTGCAGAAAAAGCTCTCGCTCGGATTCGCCCTCCCGTATGATCGCCGGAAGATCCTGTATCTCCAGTTCCCTGGCTGCTTCGTATCTTCGAAATCCATTGACGATGCGAAATCCGCCTGGCTTTCGCTGGAGTTGCAATGGCGATAAAATCCCGGCATTTCGGATGGACACCAGGAGCGCGGCTTTGGACAACCAGGGAAAACGGATGGCAAAGATTCGATCGCCGGCGTCGATTTTATCGATCTTGATGGTCTGGAGAAGCAACCTTGCTAGAATACTCCCATCTGAATTAAGTGCAAATGGAAAGGAAGATTGAAGATTCCTGCAAGAATGTGATAATTTCGCATCTATACTGCGAAAGTCTTCTAAGCAGGAAGAGTTCCAGGCAAGATATTAAAACTTATTGGATAAAATGGAGGTCAACCATCGTAATGAGCGCCCTTAGAATAATTTCCCTCGTCGTAGCGCTGATGATTGCGCTTCCTGCCTTCGGATTTGCGCAGGCGGAGCCTACTCAGGAAGCACAACCCGAATACACGGCTGAGGAGTACGAAGCCTATCAGCAAGCAGTGAGCGCTGAACCAGGAGCCAGAGAGGATACCATCCTGGCTTTCATTCAAGCCAACCCGCAGTCAGCCCTGAATCAGTATGCGATCGGAGAATACAATCAGCTTCTAAACACATACTCGGAGCAGGGCCAATGGCAGAACCTGGCCCAGGCGTCTGACAAGTTGCTGGCAGCCGATGCTCAAAACGTTGCCGCCCTTTACTTCGGCACCCTGGCAAATTACCAGCTTCAGCAGTATGACAAGGCTATAGAGTATGGTGAAAAGCTCAGTTCGCTGAAGCCAGACGTGATCAATGCCTTCATGATGGCGATGTCCTATCGCGCCTTGAAGAACCATGAGAAGTATAACGAATGGGGCGAGAAGGCTATCGCGACGACCCAGCCTGCCGAGCACTACTTCATGATCCCCGAGTTCATGAACATCTACAACCAGGCGCAGAACTGGAACAAGGCGGCTGATTATGCTCAGAAAACTCTGGATATCCTGGCCGCCGTTGAGCGGCCTGCCAGCAGTTCCGAGCAAGAGTGGAATCAGTACCTCAATCAGCAGAGTGGCGTTGCTCACGCTATCCTGGGCAAAAGAGCTTTCGATGCGGGAAGATGGACGACCGCTATTTCCAATTATGACAAGGCTGTTGGCTTTCTGTCCGGCAATGGCGCTTTCAAATCGGAAGCTTACTTCCACATCGCTATGGCCCAGTGGAAGCTCAACCAGATCGACCGTGCCATGAAATCATTTGCGATCAGCTCGGTCCAGGCTAGCGCTCCGCACGCCAAGCAAAGCCGTCAGTACCTGGAGACGCTTTATAAGAGCACTCACAACGGCGCCCTGGACGGTCTCGACGAGTTTATCAACGGCGCCACCGGCCGCTGATTTATCGCGATTTCTTCGGTCTCATGTTGTCGTGCTTTCGTGATATCTTGAGGTTTTCTGAGTATTTCGAAAGCACGGCAGCATGAGACCCGCTTCCTCCACCGATTACCTGCACCAGCTCAATGAACAGCAATTTTTCGCCGTCACGCACGCGGACGGCCCCATGCTCATCCTGGCTGGAGCGGGGAGCGGAAAAACCCGCACTCTGACCTACAAGATCGCTTACCTGATCGATCAGGGGATTTGCCGGCCCCAGGAGATCCTGGCCGTCACATTTACCAATAAAGCAGCGGACGAAATGAGGGAGCGCGCCGAACGCCTTCTCTCATCTTTGACGGCTGCCCCCCTGGTCTGCACGTTCCACTCGCTGGCCGTCCGCATCCTGCGCCGCTATGCCCAACTGCTCGGTTACCGTCCGGATTTTGCCATCTGCGACCAGGACGATCAGAAACGCATCCTCAAGAATGTCTACACCGATCTGGGTGTGAGCGACAACGAGTTGCAAATCCGGCGGGTGCAGGCAACGATCAGCGCCGCCAAGAACAAGGGCTGGGGACCGGATGAGTTTCTAAACGGCTCCAGTGATTTTGATGCCCAGATGATTCATAAAATCTTCTCAACCTATCAGCGCTATCTTCGTCAATCCAGCGCCCTGGATTTTGATGATCTTCTCCTCCTGAGCGTGCAGTTGCTGTCCGAGCAGGCCGAAATCCGCCAACGATACAGCAACCGTTACCGGTACCTGCTTATCGATGAGTACCAGGATACCAACGCGCCTCAATACGATCTGATCAAGAATCTCTCCTGCCTGCACCAGAACGTCAGCGCCGTCGGAGATGAGGATCAGTCGATCTACGGCTTTCGAGGCGCCGACATCAGCAATATCCTGCGCTTTGAATCGGACTTTCCGGGGGCCCGCGTGGTCAAGCTGGAGCGCAACTATCGGTCTACCCAAACCATTCTGGATGCCGCAACCGCCGTGGTCTCCCACAACACGCAACGTAAGGGCAAAGTCCTCTGGACAGATAAAGGCCGGGGAGAGCTGATCGACCTGTACACGGCCGAAGATGCGAGAGAAGAGGCGCTCTACGTCTCTCACAAGATTTACCAGCACCTGCAAAAGGGAGAGTCGCACCTGGCAGTGCTCTACCGGGCCAACTTCCAGTCACGCCAGTTCGAGGAAGCCTTGAGACGGCTTCAGATCTCATACCGCCTGATAGGCGGGGTCAGCTTCTATCATCGGAAGGAGATCAAAGACGCTCTGGCCTATTTGCGGGTCGCTCAAAATCCTGAGGATACCGTCTCTCTGCTCAGGATCATCAACGAACCGGCGCGCAGAATCGGACGGGTTACGCTCGACCGCCTTCACCAGCGCATGCAGGAAGAGGAGATCAGCCTCTGGAAGGCTCTCACGCAAAGTGTGCAGGAAAACGTCTTTGCCGCCCGTACTCATCTGGTCTTGAGCAGTTTCTGCCAGATCATTGAGCAAGCGCAGGAGTTGCTGGAGTTGCCGCTGCACCTTTGCCTGGAGAAAGTTCTGGAAATCAGCGCTTATCGAAGCGCGCTCCAGAATGAAGATACGGCCCAGGCCGGTGATCGCACCCAAAACCTGGAGGAGCTTGTTTCAGTAGCCCGTGAGTACTCGGAGCAGGGCCAGAGCCTTCAAGATTTTCTGGACCACGCTGCCCTGCGCAGCGATGCGGACGATTATGACGAATCGGCGGCGGTCACCTTGATGACCGTGCACAACGCCAAAGGACTGGAGTTCCCGGTTGTGTTCCTGGTGGGATGCGAGGAAGGGTTGTTCCCGCACAGCCGCTCAGTCGCCGAGGATGACATCGAAGAGGAGCGCCGGCTCTGCTACGTCGGCTTGACCCGCGCCCAAAAGAAGCTCTACCTGACATATTCGCGCAAGCGCCGCCAATATGGCCGCCAGTCAGATGAGCTCAACAGGCCCAGCCGCTTCCTGGCGGAGATCCCACCGGATCTGCTCCAGGTGTTCGCTCCCAGACCGTCGATCCAATCAGCCCGCGCCCAAAGAGTCCGTACACCTCGACCCTTCGCGGGAAAAACTCATAATTCGCCGGACAGCGTTCGAGAATTCCTGGATAATCTGGAAAGAAAGAAAACCGCCAACAATCAGGCTTTCGTCTCCGGAGCGACGATCGTGCACGACCAGTTCGGCCGCGGCCGAATCCTGCAGGTCCAGGAAACAGGCGATGATTTGAAGATCACCGTCCAGTTCCCGGGCATCGGGATCAAGAAGATGCTGCAGCGCTATGCCCGGCTGAAGCTGGTCCTTTAGTTCTTTAGATCTTTGGTTCTTTTGGGCAAGGGCCCGCATAGACTCGGGGTAGGGAAGCCCTTACGGGCTTTCCCTCCCACCGCCAAGAGCGGTGGCTTTACCGCGTGCCGCTGACCGGCTGATAGTGACCACTGACCGGTTCGAAGATGGTCAGCGGGCGCCGTTCTCTGGATGTCGGTAGCCGCCATTGTGGGGATGGGTACAAAATTCTTAGCTGCACTCTGGTCATCATGTACCGGGGCAGGGATAGCCTTGGTCATGTCCAGGGTGGTCCCATGTATTACATCGAAGTCGGACTCGGCCCCAAATTTCGTTTCCTGGCGATCTTCTTTTCCATTTGCGGCATGATCGGCTGCCTGTCCATGTTTCAGGTGAATCAGTGGGCGGAAATCCTGTGGAGGCGTTACGCGGATCGCCACCGTCGCCAGCAAGATAGGTGCCTCTCATGTGCCTCCTTTACCTGCTTGGCGCCCTGATCATCATAGCCTCTAACTACGAAAGCGTTCCTCAAATGTTCAGACAGATCTTTCCTGACGCCTTTACCGGTACAGCGGCTGTGGGAGGGGCGGCCGGCATTTCCGTGATGACTGCTATTCAGACAGGCATCAAGCGGGCAGCCTTTTCCAATGAAGCCGGCATCGGAACGGCTCCCATGGCCCACGGGGCGGCTCGAACCACCGAACCCATTCGCGAAGGACTGGTGGCCATGCTGGGGCCCTTCATCGACACCATCGTAATCTGTACTTTAACCGCTCTTGTGATTCTCTCGACAGGCCAAGGGCAGATTCAGGGAGTCCAGGGCGTCTCAGTGACGGCTCAGGCCTTCCAATCGGTCCTTGGGGAATGGGGTCGATTCACCCTGGTCATCATTGTGCTCCTCCTCGCCCTCACCTCCATGTTTGGGTACTCCTACTATGGGAAGAAATGCTTCAGCTATCTTTTTGGAGCTGAGAGAGGCCGAATGTACGACTATTTTTATCTCGCCCTGCTCTTCGTAGGCGCCGTCTGGAGCGCGGCTATGGTCGTTAATCTGCTGGATACCGCCTTTGCTCTCATGGCCTTTCCCAACATGATCGCCCTCCTGCTGCTCTCCCCGCGTGTCGCCAAAGCAGCCCGTTCTTACTTCGCCAGATATTCCTGAGAGCCGCTGCCGCGGTACAGTGCGTCTGAGCAATGTGGGCTAAAGATGCTAAAATTAGATTGGTCTCAAGAACGAAACATTTCAATTAGCTGCACGTCTTTTTATGTGTCGTTCACATCTAAGTAGACGGTGGTTTTCAATTGCTTGCGGAGGATTTTAATGAGAAACATTAAAAATAGGTTAACTTCCAGGAAAATCGTGCCTTTTCTGGCAATTGCACTCACCCTGGCGGTTGGCATTGGAATCGGCACAATCGTTTCCGATGGAGTGTTCAGCGCAGAGGTACAGGAGCTGAGGGTCAGCGGAGGGGGCGAGCCTCTCGTTATGGATGAGGAGGCTGGCCTGCTGAATGGCTTTAAACGCGTAGCCGAAACGGTTGAACCTGCGGTTGTAAACATCAGCACCACCGCCGTGGTCAGACAAAGAGCGGCAGTGCCGCCCGGAGGAGACACGCCAGGTCCATTCGGCGACGATTTTTGGGAACGATTTTTTGGCCCGATGGTCCCCCAGGAGCGAGCTTTGCGCAGCCTGGGCTCCGGAGTTATCGTAGACAGCGATGGCTATGTCTTGACCAACAACCATGTCATTGCGCGCGCCGATAAAATCGAAGTTAAACTGGCTGACGGAAGCACCCACATCGCCCGGGTTATCGGCCAGGATCCCGAATCGGATATCGCCGTTTTGAAGATCGATGCTGGAAGCCCGCTTCCTTTTGCCAAGGTCGGTGACACTTCGAGAATGGAAGTGGGCGACTGGGTGCTGGCCATCGGCAGCCCCTTTGGCTTCGACCAAACCGTCACCGCCGGTATCATTTCAGCCACTCACCGAGTGGTGGATCCCCGGCTCATCGGCACAAATCCTTTCGGTGATTACGTCCAGACCGACGCTTCGATTAACCCAGGCAACAGCGGTGGACCGCTCGTCAACATGCGCGGTGAAGTGATCGGAATCAACACCTGGATTTCGACCACCTCAGGACAGTCCGCTGGTGTAGGATTTGCGATTCCGTCCGGCGTATTTGTGAATGCTTATAATCAGCTCGTGACGACGGGAGAAATCGAACGCGGCTGGCTGGGAGTTTCCATGAACCAGATCCCCCTCACACCGGAGCTGGCAGAATTCTTTGGCGTAGCAGGAGGCAACCCTCCGGCCAAGGATGGGGATGGAGTCCTGGTGACTGAAACAGTTAACGAGCGGGGCGAGCCGTCTGCCAGCGGTCCGGCTTATGAAGCCGGCATTCGCGCCGAGGACGTGATCGTTCAAATTGGGGGCCGGGAGATCGAAGGCCTATTTGATCTGCGTTCGGCAGTGGCAAGTACTCCGCCAGGAGAGACCGTGCCGGTAACTGTTGTTCGCAAGGGGCAGGTTCTGACCTTTGACATCGAGTTAGCCAAGAGAACCTTCGGCTTGCAGAGACCGGAGGAGGACGAAAGCCTCTCTTTTGAGGAGAGACATGAGCGAGATCGACCTCGCGAGATCGGCCTCGAATTCCACACTCTGCTCCCCCGGGAAGCGGAACAACTGGGCATCGAGGCACAGGGTGTGCTCATCGACTCGGTTGGGCCCGCCAGCCGGGCCGACGAAGCTGGACTGAGGCAAAATCAAGTGATTACGCACGTCAATGGCGAGGCGGTCACAAGCGGTCAGGAATTCAAGAACAAGATCGAGAGTCTGTCTTCCGGCGCGGCGGTCGTGTTGCGCGGAATCGACCCTGGTGATCCGCGTAATCCGGAAGATGAGCAGATCTTCTACACTTCGTTCGTGAAGCCGTGAACTTAGCCTGCAGCCTACAGTCTCAAGCCTGCTTTTATGACTGAGCCGGGGGGTTATACAAACTTTATTGCCGGAGAGTGGGTAAAATCCCGTTCGGGCAAGTCCTTTGAGAATCGCAATCCCGCAGATGCCCGAGATCTCGTTGGATTATTTCCTGATTCGACGAAAGAAGACGTTGAACTGGCGGTATCGGCCGCCAAAGAAGCTTATCCGACCTGGCGTCTCACTCCCGCTCCCAAACGCGCCCAATATCTGTACCGGGCGGGCGAAATCCTGAAGCGGCGCAAGGAGGAAATTGCCCGCGACATGACGCGCGAAATGGGCAAGATCCTCCTGGAAACGCGCGGAGACGTTCAGGAAGCAATCGACATGGCATACTGGATGGCCGGGGAAGGCCGCCGGCTCTACGGCCATACCACCCCCTCGGAACTGCGCAACAAGTTCAATATGAGCGTCCGCGAACCCGTCGGCGTGTGCAGCATCATTACTCCCTGGAATTTCCCCATCGCAATCGCCAGTTGGAAAATCTTTCCGGCCCTGGTTTGCGGCAACACCTGCGTCTGGAAGCCGGCATCGGACACGCCGCTGACGGCTTTCAACTTCATGAAGGCTTTCGAGGAGGCTGGCCTGCCGGCCGGCGTAGTCAATCTGCTCACCGGTGGCGGCGCCCAAGTGGGAGAGCCTCTGATCGACCACGAAGATGTCCGCGTGGTTTCCTTTACCGGGTCAACCGCAACTGGCCGGTCGGTAGCTGAAAAATGCGCCCGCTCTTTCAAAAAACATCATCTGGAGATGGGCGGCAAGAACGTCATCATCGTCATGGATGACGCCGATCTGCATCTGGCTATCGATGGGGCCGTGTGGGGCGGCTTTGGCACCACCGGACAGCGCTGCACCGCCTCCAGCCGGCTGGTGGTTCATAAGAAGCTTTACCAGCAGTTCATCACAGGTCTGGTGGAGCGGGTCAAGGAGCTGCGCATCGGCAATGGACTGGATGAGAAAATTCAGATGGGACCGGTCATCAGTCAGAAGCAGAAAACGTCCATTTTGAAGTGGATCGAAATCGGCCGGAATGAAGGGGCCCGCCTCTTGCACGGAGGTTCTCCTTTGGAAAGCGGCTCTTTTGAGAACGGCTTTTTCATTGAGCCTACTATTTTCGTGGACGTCGATCCCCAGATGCAGATCGCTCAAGAGGAGATCTTCGGCCCCGTCGTCTCGATTATCCCGTGCGCTTCCTTTGAGGAAGCTATTGAAATTGCCAACGGTGTCCGTTATGGTCTCTCGTCGGCAATTTACACCCAGGACCTGAAGCGGGCTTTTATCGCCATGAGGGATCTGTATACGGGAATCGTTTACGTCAACTCACCCACGATCGGAGCAGAGATCCATCTTCCTTTTGGCGGAACCAAAGACACCGGCAACGGCCACCGGGAAGCTTCCGAGGCTGCTCTCGATGTGTTTTCCGAATGGAAGGCGCTTTACGTGGATTACAGCGGACGGCTGCAGCGCGCTCAGATAGATGCAGACTAACAGGCCTGAGGCCCGAGGCCTGAGGCCTGGATTTTCTCAGGCAGGAGCGAAAGAAGAACCTCCCGCCTCGGGCCTCAGGCCTTAAATCATGAACATCGGCCTCCCAAGAGAACTGAAAGACAACGAATACCGCGTCGGTCTGGTTCCAGCGGGCGTTCATGCTCTGGTGGAAGACGGCCACAACGTGCTGATTGAGACCGGCGCCGGGATGGGGTCGGGTTTCACCGATGCTGAGTACTCTACGGCCGGAGGCGTGATCGCCGGCACGGCTGATGAAGTGTTTGAGCGGGCCCATATGGTGGTGAAAGTCAAGGAGCCGGTTCAGCAGGAATACGAGAGACTCCGGGAAGGGCAGATTCTCTTCAGCTACCTTCATCTGGCCCCATTGCCGGAGTTAACCCGCGTCCTGCTGGACAGGAAAGTCATTGGTATTGCCTATGAAACGATCGGTGACTCAGGAGGGAAGCTTCCCCTCCTGACGCCGATGAGCGAAGTGGCCGGACGGATGTCGGTCATCGTAGGCTCTTATTATCTGCAGAAGCCCAGGGGAGGCCGTGGCGTGCTGCTGGGAGGCGTCCCCGGTGTCCGTCCCGCTCAGGTGATTATCGTCGGAGGCGGTACGGTTGGAATGAACGCAGCTAAGATGGCCATGGGGCTGGGGGCGCATGTCTGTATCCTGGACGTCCACCTTGACCGGCTTCGCCACATCGATGACCTTTACTTCGGGGTGGTGGATACACTGCAGTCGAACACCTATAACATCGCCAGGAGCCTCCCCCAGGCCGACTTGGTGATTGGCGCCGTCTTGATTCCGGGCGCCAGCGCTCCCAAGCTGATCACGAGGGCTATGATATCGACAATGCCATCCGGATCGGTGTTTGTGGATGTTTCAGTGGATCAGGGGGGGTGCGCCGAGACCACCCGGCCCACCACGCACAGCGATCCAGTCTACAGCGTGGATGAAGTAGTCCATTACTGCGTCACCAATATGCCGGGCGCCATGCCCCGGACCTCAACTCTGGCCCTCACCAATGCCACTTTGCCCTATGTGGTCAAGATCGCCCAATTGGGTTTAAAGGGCGCCTGTAAAGAAAATCCTTTCCTTAAAAACGGTGTCAATACTTGTGGCGGACACGTCACCTTGAGACCGGTAGCCGAGTCACAGGACCTCCCCTATCGCGAGCTCGATGAGGTCCTGGTTCAATAGTTGATGGAAAAAAGGTAACTAAGTGGCAGCCTGCTGGCAGCTTCTCATCGATTCTCCCCAGTCCGGCGCCGCAAATATGCGGATTGATGAGCTGCTGCTGCAAGAGGTCGAATCCTCAACTTTGCCGCTTAGCATCATACGGTTTTATCGCTGGGACGCGCCCACGCTGTCGCTGGGTCGAAATCAGCACATTGACAAGGCCGTGAATCAGGACCTATGCAAAGCCCGCGGAATTGCCATCGTTCATCGCCCGACCGGCGGTCGTGCCGTTTTGCACGCCGATGAACTGACCTATTCCATCGCATCCAACGATCGCCGTTTCTTTCGGATCGATAACGTGCTGCAGAACTATCTGGCAGTCTCGAGGGGCCTTCAAATCGGATTTAAGCAGCTTGGAATAGTTAGTGAGCTGGCCGGAGATCGAAGGCCGGAGGCCGGAGTGAAGGGCCCCCGCCCTCAGGCCTGCTTTACCTCCGCTTGCCCATACGAGCTGCTCAGCGCTAATCGAAAGCTTGTGGGCAGCGCTCAAAAACGACTGAAACGCAGTTTCCTTCAGCACGGCTCGATTCCCCTGCGCATCAATTACACAGCGATGGCAGAGGCTTTGTCAGCCGACGAGCAGGTTCTCAAAACTGCCGTAATCTCTGTGTCCGAGTCAGCCGGCCGAGAGATCTCCTTTGAAGAGCTGCAAACGGCCCTGCAATCAAGCCTGAAGAGCCACTTCGGGATCAGGTGGGGT
Source organism: Acidobacteriota bacterium (assembly GCA_050747825.1). Classification (GTDB taxonomy): domain Bacteria; phylum Acidobacteriota; class UBA6911; order RPQK01; family JBOGJG01; genus JBOGJG01. The sequence goes on from JBOGJG010000448.1 coordinate 32,246, forward strand.
GTCAGGTAGGGGTGACGGGTGGCGGGTGGCGGGTGGCGGGTGGCGGGGGCGGGTGACGGGTGACGGGTACAGGCAGGTAACCTAGGCAAATGTAAAGGCGCGTTTTGCTCATTAGGCTATCCTAAATACCAACACTCCCCGCCACCCGCCACCCGTCACCCGTCTTGCTACTTTCCCGTCCAAATTGCGTCTGATCAGAGGGTTGTGTTATATACCTACAAACCCGACGATGGCCAAAAAACAGTCGAAACCAGAGTTAAATGAGCGTGCGCGCAATATTCTCAAAGCGATTGTTCGCGAGTACGTCCGCACGGGCAAACCTGTCGGTTCCCGGCGGTTGGCTAAGATCTATCGGGAAGGCGTAAGTGCCGCCACTATTCGAAACGTGGTCTCCGACCTCGAGGAACTGGGCTTCGTCGCCCAGCCGCATACCTCGGCTGGACGGGTACCCACTCCCCTGGGCTACCGGTTTTATGTGGACAGCCTGACCCAGACGCGGGAATTGGCCGGCGAACAGGCGAAAAAGATCAAGCAGAGTCTGGAGCAGGAGCCGGACCCGGGAGAGCTGATGAGCAAGGCTTCCCAGCTTCTCTCGGCTCTGTCTAATAACCTCGGTTTTGTCATCACTGGCCCCGTCTCGCTGGCCCTGATGAAACACGTCGAGTTCGTTAAGATCTCGGAGCAGCGGATTCTGGCCATTCTGGTAACGACAACGGGATTCGTCCAGCATCGGATCGTCCATGTCGATGAGAACTTGAGCCAGAGTGATCTGGACCAGGCGGGACGCTATCTGGTCGAACATTTTCGAGGAAAGACTCTCGTCCAGATGCGTGACGAGTTGATCAATCTGATGATGGAAGAAAAGGCGCTTTATGACCGGATGCTCAAGAACGTTGTCCTTTTGGGCTCGGCCAGTTTAATGAACAATGACGGTGACAACAACCAGGAGTCGGAAGTCTACTTCGGTGGTACCGCGCAAATCATCCAAAAGGCTGGAGTCGTGGATATTAATCGAATGATCGTCCTCTTCCAGACCTTTGAAGAGAAAAGCCGGCTGGTTAAAATCATTACGGAGTGCATTCGGGAGGACCAGTTGGGTCCGACCGTGACGATTGGACTTGAGAAGCACATTCCTGGGATGCGCGACTGGGCTCTTATTTCCTCTCCCTATCTGCACGATCAGCGGATCATGGGAAGCTTGGGAGTCATGGGCCCAGCCAGAATGGAGTACGAGAAGGCAATCAGCCTCGTCGATTACGTGGCGAAGTTGTTTGGTAAAATACTGAGCAGTAACTGATGAATACAGACGATAAATTCGAAGATCAAGAGATAACAGAACCGACTGCCTCCCATTCCGAGGAGGCAGATCAGACGGGCCCGGAAGATCCTCAGAAACGGAACATGGACTTCTACGTCCAGACCATTGAGAGTCTGCGCAAGGAAAGGGATGAATATTACGACCTTCTCTTGCGGAAGCAGGCTGACTTTGAAAATTATCGGAAGCGAGTCGTCAAGGAAAAGGAAGACGATCGGTTTTCAGCCCTAGCTGGACTGATTCGGGAATTGCTGCCGGTGATCGATTCTTTCGAGAAGGGTCTGGCCAGCCTGGAGGCGCAACCAAGCGAACCGAGGTTGCAAACTTATCTGGAGGGATTTGAGCTGCTGCTGAAGCAATTGAAAGCCTTCCTCGAAAAGTTCGATGTCACTGAAGTCCCCGCTATCGGTACCCGATTTGATCCAAATCTCCATGAGGCGGTGCTGAGAGAAGTCACTTCCGACCACACGGAAGGTGAAATCCTGGAGGAATATCGCAAAGGCTACAAGATCGGAGATCGTCTCCTGCGCGCCTCACAGGTGAAGGTGGCAGTCCAGCCCGAGACGATCGATAAACAACAATAAAGGGTGGCAAGTCCAACCTTGAGATAATGGTAGAGCGGTAAATGTCCAAACGAGATTATTACGAGGTTCTCGGTATCGGCCGGGAGGCCTCTCAGCAGGAAATTAAGAGTGCGTATCGGCGTCTGGCCGTCCAGTACCATCCCGACAAGAACTCCGGCGATAAAGAAGCGGAGGAGAAGTTCAAGGAGGCCGCTCAGGCTTACACCATCCTCAGTGATGCCCATCGGCGGGCTCAGTACGACCGCTTCGGGCATGCAGGCGTCGAGGGCGCCGGCGGTGGCTTCAATCCCGATGTCTTTGCCGATTTCAGCGATATCCTGGGAGACCTTTTTGGATTCGGCGATGTCTTCGGAGGCTCCCGGAGGGGCCGCGGGCCGCAGGTGCAGCGCGGGGCAGATCTTCGCTACGATCTGACCATCAGTTTTGAAGAAGCTGCCTTTGGACTCCAGACCAAGCTTAGAATTCCCCGCCACCAAACTTGTACCACCTGCAACGGTACGGGGGCCGATCCTCGCCACGGTCGTACCACCTGCTCATCCTGTCGCGGCCAGGGGCAGGTCCGCTATCAGCAGGGATTCTTTACGATTAGCCGCACCTGCTCGAACTGCGGCGGCACGGGCCAGATTAGCAAGGCTCGCTGTCCACGGTGCGCGGGCGCAGGACGCCTGCAGAAGGAGAAAACGCTGGAGGTAAAGATTCCTGCGGGTGTAGACGAGGGTTCGCGCCTCAGAATTCCCGGGGAAGGTGAGGCAGGCCTTAACGGCGGTCCGGCCGGCGATCTTTATGTGGTGATCTTCATCGAGGAGCATCCCTTCTTTAAGCGTGAGGATAATAATATCTACTGTGAAGTCCCGATCACCTTTGTTCAAGCGGCCTTGGGCGCTGAAATCGAAGTTCCGACCCTGTCTGGAAAGGAAAAGATTAAGGTACCCGAAGGCACCCAGACCGGGGCCGTTTTTCGCCTCAAGGGACAAGGCATAGTGAGCCTCAACGGCCGCGGCAAAGGCGACCAGTTGGTGACCGCCACCGTCGTAACCCCCAGCCGGCTTAGCAAAGAGCAGAAAGAGCTGTTTCAGCGGCTTGGAGACCTGGGCGTGGGCGAATTAGGCGAGCGCGGAACCCTGTTTGAGAAGGTCAAAGAGATCTTTGGGTGATTCGCAGACAGAGTGGGGGTTCCTCCAACTGACCGTCGCGCCGGATCAACACGACTTCATTACCGAACTACTCTGGGAATTGGGAACCATCGGAGTAGAGGAAAAGCAAGGCGCTCAGGGCATAATACTGAAGGCATTTTTCAGTGACGCGACAGCCCTTTTCTCTCTTAAAAGGAAATTTCACGACGCAGCCGCTCAGCGCCGGCTTCAAGTAGAAGATCTAAGGGTCGGGTCTTTTCAGGACAACCCCCAGGAATGGATTCGTAACTGGAAGAAAAACTTTCGCCCATTTGCCGTGGGAGAGAGTTTTTACATTTATCCCTCCTGGGGGCTTCCTTCACCTGATTACCGAATCAATCTGTGTCTCGAGCCCGGACAGGCCTTCGGCACCGGCTCTCATGAGTCCACTCAACTGTGCCTGCTGGCTCTGGAGCAACTCGCCAAGGCGGCAGCGTCGCTGCTGGATGTGGGGACGGGAGCCGGTATTCTCGCCATTGCCGCTCGCAAACTCAATCCGGCTTCACTCATTGTCGCCATGGATATCGATCCGCAGTCGGCAAAGGTCGCCCGTGAAAACTTCATCCAGAATTCCGCTTCCGGCATTCTCCTTTTCGCGGGAACCCTGGAAAACATTAATCGTTCCTTCCAGCTTGTCGTGGCGAACCTTACGCTTGAGATCTTTAGGGCCGCCGCGCCCCAGCTCAGACGCGTGGCTGAAGAGAGGTTGATCGTTTCCGGATTCACTCGGGAACAGGGTCCTCTGGTTCTGGAAGAGTTTTCGCCCTTGCAATTGGGCCGGCAGTGGGAGAAAAATGGCTGGCTCTGCTTTGAACTGTTGAAATAAAGCTCATGTATCGCGCTTTTGTCGAGATCAGGGAGAAGCGGGCCTGGCTGCCCGAGGATGAACAGCATCATCTCCTCACGGTCCGCCGGTCCCGGCCCGGAGACCAATTCATCGGACTGGACGGAAAGGGTAAGGCCTATCTGTGTGCTCTGGCGCGTGAGGGGAGGGAAAGTTTTGGTGAGATCCTGCAGGAATTGCCCGAGTCGCGGGAAACTCCTCTTTCGATTATTCTGGCACAGGCGCTCGTGAAGAAGGACAAGTTTGATTGGATCGTTCAGAAGGCCGTCGAACTTGGGGTTAAGGAAATCATTCCGATTAAGACGTTTCGCACCGAGGTCCGCATTGATGATCATCGAGAGGAAAAGAAGAAAACCCGCTGGCAGAAAATTATGATGGCAGCAGTCAAACAGAGTGGGCGGACTCGCATCCCGGAACTGGCTGAGACCATGACTCTGGAGGAATGCCTCAAGCGTCGCTCCGCTTCCCTGCGATTCGTGCTTGACGAAGAGGGAGGCGGCACTCTGGCCGAGCTGATCCGGAGTCGTTCGGCATGGGATTCCTGCTGTTTCTTTATCGGTCCGGAGGGCGGATGGGATGAAGAGGATCGAAAGATTTTCCGCCGGCACAGCGTGCCTCCGGTGCAACTCGGCCCCCGAACCCTGCGCGCCGAAACCGCCCCACTGGTCGTACTCTCGATCCTGCAATACGAACTCGGCGACCTGGCAATTTGGTGACACGCACGAAATTGATGAAAAAAGCCTTAATGTTACTGGCTTTGCGCAGCGGTCTGGCACGAATTAAGTTAGCAGCTCCCCAGGCCAAAGGTCAACGACCACCGCCAAGGGCGGTGGCTTTCCCGGGTGCCGCAGACCGGCTGATACTGGCCGCTGACCTGCTGGCCGCTGACCATCATCGAACTGGTCAGTGGTCTGTAGGCGAGCGCAGCGAGCCGGGTTCAGTGGTCAGCTCTGGGTACGAACAAAACCCACGGCACATTACCACCGTGAAAGACTGTGGGTTTCTACGGATAACTAAAACTGTACCGGGGCGCTTCACCCGTTCTCCGACTTTGGGAAAACTTGGTAAACGAGTAGAAGGTCCCTCTATTTTTAAAAGTGCTTTAGGTGCCAGACGCCCTCTAAAGGCCAATGTTCATGCTGGTTTAAGGAGCCATTTCGTGCGTGTCACCATTTTGTGGGCAGTGGTCTCGCCCCTGTTTTCGCAGCAGCGGCCTCTTGTGACGGAGCGTGTGGAGACGGTGCCGGAGGGAAAAAGGCAGGTGGAACTCGGGGCCGAGTTTTTTCAGGATGCGGTGTTTGCCTTGGCCGGTCTCAAGGGGGATTTAAGCCGGGTGGGGGTTTATGGAGTGCGCCTGGGTGCGGGAGAAAAGATAGAAGTGCAGGTTTTAGGAACAGTCCAGAACGTGCTGAACGTGGAAGATCGCTTTGCCGCTCCCGCTTCGACGCGGTTGGATTTTAGCGGGAATTCAACAAGCGATTTCGGCGATATTACAGTGGCCACCAAGATGAGGTTTACGGATCAAACCTCCATCTGGCCCGCTCTGGGAATGCGTTTTGGAGCCGAGCTTCCCATTGCCTCCAATGAGAGCGGCCTGGGCGTGGATGAGACCAATGCCTTTACTTCACTGCTCCTGGAGAAGCATTTCGGAGGTCTCGAGCTTTGGGGAAATATTGGACTGACGCTCCTGGGTGATCCCCTGGACGGCGGAGCTCAGGATGATTTACTCACTTACGGACTGGCTTTTCTTTGTCCTCTCAACACGCGTTTCAACCTAGTAGGGGAGTGGAACGGGCGGGCCGGGCCGGGCGGAGTTGGCACTGAAGAGCAGTCGCTCCTGAGAGTTGGCGCGCAGATTAAGGCGGCGGGATTCTACTGGGATGCGGGTGTGGCAGCAGGGCTTGAAGAGACCGACCCTTCCTGGGGCTTATTGGTCGGCCTCTCCAAGCGTTTTTAGGCTGTAGGAGCAGCCTTAAGCCTACGGCCTAAACTATTTCCAGAGCCTCAGGCTCGGGCGCGGACTTGATCAGACCAGGATAGGCTTCCATCCCGTGCTCACCCACATCCAGACCGATGTGCTCTTCTGCACCACTGACGCGAAGACCGACCGTGGCCTTCAGAACAAGCCAGGTGATCAGGCTGGCGCCCACCACCAGCAGACCAAAGGAAAGGATTCCGACCAACTGAATCAGCGTCTGGCGGATTCCGCCTCCCATAAAGAGACCGCCTTCGGTGGCAAACAAGCCCACGGCTAACGTACCCCACGCGCCGTTTACCAGGTGGACACTGATGGCGCCCACCGGATCATCCACTCTGACCCGGTCAAAAAACAGAACCGCAAAAACCACCAGAGTTCCGCCGATCAATCCAATCAGCACCGAACTGGCGATGGTTACCGAACTGCAGGGCGCAGTAATGGCAACGAGTCCTGCCAGCGAGCCGTTTAAAATCATGCTGAGGTCGGGTTTGCCCAGAACGGACCAGGAAGTCATGGTAGCAGCCAGACAACCTGCCGCCGCGGCCATAAAGGTATTGACTGCAATCAGCGAGATAGCATTAGGGTCAGCGGCCATGGTGCTTCCAGGATTGAACCCAAACCAGCCCAGCCAGAGAATGAAAGCGCCCAGCGTGGCCAGGCTCATATTGTGTCCCGGAATCGGGTTCACTCTTCCGCTAGCGGTGTATTTTCCTGCTCGGGCACCCAGTAGAATGGCCCCTACAAGGGCGGCCCAGCCGCCGACGCTGTGCACCACCGTGGACCCCGCAAAGTCAATGAAGCCCAGCTCCGAAAGCCAGCCGCCACCCCAGGCCCAGTGCCCGCCGATAGGGTAAATAACGGCCACCATAACGAAGGAGAAGGCGATGAAGCTCACGAACTTGATACGCTCGGCCACCGCTCCGCTGACGATAGTCGCCGCCGTCGCGGCAAAGGCGAGTTGAAAGAAGAACTTGGCTGCCAGAGGCACCGTGGCCCAGCTCAGGGCCCCGAACACACCTGAGTAAGCATCCCCTGTAGCCGGACTGTTGTCACCTCCCAGCAGGAACCAGCCCTGCAGGCCTAAAAAAGTGTTGCCGTCGCCGAACATCAAAGCGAAGCCAATCCCCCAAAAGGCCATTGCCGCGACGGCGAACACAATGAAATTCTTGGCCAGGATGTTGACGGCATTCTTGGCCTGGCAGAGCCCGGTCTCAAGCATGCCGAAGCCGGCATTCATAAAGAAGACCAGACAGGCCGCAATGATCACCCACAAGGTATCCAGAATGACTTTCGTTTCAAATTCCATTTCCCTCTCCTAAGTTGATTAATTTCTCTTAAAGTTTGCTTTCTTCGTAAATCCAGCCGCCTTGAGAACTCCGGCTGAGGATCCGGTAAAGGCTTTGTACCGTCAGCCGTGCTTCTCTTATGCAACTGGCAGGCCAAAGTGGCCGGGCGCTTCTCCCGTGGCCGAAGACGTTCTTCTGAATTCAGGCAGAATTAAGGCATAATAAGGCTCTGAGGTCTCCCTCCTTTATAAATACCCTGGGGTCGGGCTGGATGGCGCCGGGCTCAAGCCGACATTTTTGGCAATTTTGCAGCCCAGTGATGACGGTTTTGTAAGATACGGTCGAAGTGACAGTCAGTCAGTCCTTTAGGCGGCTGACTCTGGTCGGTTATGAGTTATTGTCAGGGCTTCTTCTGTAAGCTATAAGTTTTGCATCCTCCTGTCGAGATTCACAGCGCGACGCCCCCGAGCTTAATTCCTACAAAAGTGAGTGCAGCTAGGATTAAGGCTACCAAATTGTATGCCCTGCTGGGTCGTTTAGGCCGGCTTGCAGCAGGAAAGCGAACACCCCAAGCACTCTCCCTTATACCCCCGAGCAGCGTCGGGGTTGATTAACAGGTTCTGCCTTAGGCCCAGCCGCTTTGGCCTTCACTCCGGATTGGCATGACGCTTGCAGTGATCGCGGACCAGCGGCCAGATTCCGGGTAGCTTTGGTGCTGCCGCGGGGTTGAATTGAAAGCAATCGGAGATAGCTTAGGAGGGACGATGAAAAAGATTGAGAGCATTATCCGGCCTCATCTGTTGGACCCGGTAAAGGATGCGCTGCAAGCCGTCGGCATTATGGGAATGACGATCACCGAGGTGAAGGGTTACGGAAGGCAAAAGGGACATACCGAGTCTTATCGCGGTGTGGAATACCAGGTCGAGTTTATACCGAAGGTCAAAGTTGAAGTGGTGGTAGCGGAAGATCTGGTGGATGCGGCGATTCAGGCCATCATTCAGACTGCCAGGACCGGAAAGTTCGGAGACGGCAAGGTTTTTATTTCTTCTCTGGACGAGGTCGTTCGAATTCGCACCGGAGAACTCGGTGAATTAGCTTTGCAGTAAACGAAAAGGGGCCGGGGCTGTGGGGCCACCGACCCAATATGAAAGGAAACAACCCATGTCCAATTTTACATTCAATCGAGTCTTTAAGAAAAGCAATTCCACAGGAGGGCGTATCTTATGCATTTTTCTATAGCAATCTTGTTTCTGCCAATTCTAATCTACCAAGGTCGCGGAGCCAGGCCACAAGCCGAAAGCTGATTCGTCGGCAAAGACACCGCGCGAAAAATTTTGAAACTTTGAAACAGAGTTAGGAGACAAACAGTATGCAAACAGCGGGCATCAAGAAAGCCAGGACGGCCACGTTAGCGGTCCGGCGATTGGGGGCGGTGTTCTGCTTCGTAGTGGCGACGGCGGTGAGTTCGCCGGCCCAAACAAGTATGGAAGATCGGGAAGATCGGATTGCGGCGATGGAGGCTCTGCTGCAGCAGCAAGACGCGCGCATCCAGCAATTGGAACAGGAATTGGCAGTCTCGAAAGGTGAGGTGAACGTCCAGGAAGTGAGTGCGACGGGGCGGGATGCCGTGCGGCCGTTCATTCGACCGGCGGTGCTGGTGAGCTCTTCGCCGGGTCCTATTCTGGTCCCGGTGGAAGCGCCGGTCGCGGCGGCAGCGCCCGAACCGGCGGCTGCGGCGGCTCCCGCGCCGCAGGACCCGACGACCAGTCCGGATTTCGAAGGGCTGGGTTTTTTCCGGGGGGTGCGGTTTAACGGCTTTCTGGACGCATACTACGGCTTCAACTTCGACGAGCCGGCGGACCGGAAAGTCCCCTTCCGCAACTTCGACTTCAACCATAATTCGCTGACGTTGAGCCAGGTCAGTATTGACATGGCGAAACCCGTGAGCGAATCCGCGCCGTTGGGGTACATGGTGCAAATGATGTTTGGGCCTACCGCTGATTGGGTCAATAGCGGAGACTTTGGGATTGGGAATTCCACCGCGGCCCACTTTTTGCAGTACTACCTGAGCGGACGTGTTCCGGTGGGCAATGGACTGACCTTAGATGTCGGCAAGTTCGTCACGCAGCACGGGGCCGAGGTGATTGACACACGGGCCGATTGGAACTACTCGCGAGGCCTGCTGTTTGCTTGGGCCATTCCGTATTATCACTTCGGTCTCCGCGCCACCTATCCGGCCTCCGACAAGGTGACTCTGGCAGCCTACATTACCAATGGGTGGAACAATGTGATCGAAAACAACGGGGGCAAGACGTACGGATTTCAGCTTATCTACAACCCGAGCAGCCGGTTCAGCTTTATTCAGAACTACATGTTTGGTCCCGAGCAGGCGGATGTGAGCGACAGCGAGAATTGGCGCCATCTCTGGGACTCGCTCATCACCGTGAAGCTCCACGACAAGGTGACGTTCATGACCAACTTCGATTACGGGATGGATCGGATCGTGGGCGGCGAGCACGTGCACTGGATCGGGACGGCGAACTATCTGAAGTTCCAGTTGACGCCGTCGTTCGCGCTGATCCCGCGCTTCGAGTTCTTCAGCGACCCGATGGGCTTTACCACCGGCTTTCGGCAGCAGTTGAAGGAATTCACCCTCACGCCCGAGTTCCTGGTCAACGAGAACATGGTGATGCGGTTTGAGTACCGGCGTGATTGGTCCAATGCCGGCGTGTTTGGCGGGGATACGGCGGATGATACGCGCTCGCAGGACACCGCTGCGGTGGGCCTGATCCTGAAGTTCTAGGCCCGGTTCCCCATGTGGGAGGAGACGCGATGGATGCGTCCCTCCTCTCCACAGATGTTGCTAGCAGGCGCAGCAACGGCTCTCGAACGCGGGGGCCGCATTCCAAACGGAGGGACTCGGAATGAAGCTACTTCTCATCAACGACTCCGGCGAGCCGGTCGCGTGCCTGGACGGCGTGGAAGGATACGACGTCCAGGATTCGAGCAACGTGCTCGCCTTGCTGGATCTGCTCGAGTCCCTCATCGGGGGCCGCGAAGGGCGGCAAAGTTCCAGTCGGACCTCGTGAGGAGTTGCTCACGAACGCTTCTGCCGAGCGTGTCGCCGCTTGACACGGGATCGTATCCAGCGTATCGGCGGCAACACAGAATTGTCACATCGTTGATGGAAGGGGCATCGGATGTGGATTACACGTTTGACTCGCAGAATGATACCGCTACTTGGTGTGGTTGCATTCATGAGTTCGCACGCACACGCCCAAGCCACCGGTGACGACGCCGTGTTCGTAGCGAACAACATCTGGATGATGGTGGCCACATTCTTGGTGTTCATCATGCATCTGGGTTTCGCCACATTGGAATCCGGTCTGGTCCAGGCCAAGAACACGGTCAACATCCTGTTCAAGAACACAATGATCGTAGCCATCGGCCTGCTGACCTATGCCATGTGGGGGTTCAACCTGATGTATCCCGGCGACTTCAGCATCGGGAGCTGGTTCGGTTTCGCGGGCTTCGGAATCAGTTCGCCCGAGGGCGCGGCTGGCTTGATCGCATATGCCGACGGCGGATACAGCTACTGGACCGATTTTCTGTTCCAGGCGATGTTCGCCGCTACCGGCGCCACGATTGTTTCGGGAGCTGTCGCAGGACGCATCAAGGCTACCAGTTTTCTTCTGTTCACGTTCTTCTTCGTGGGCTTTGTCTATCCGTTTGTCGGCAGCTGGAAGTGGGGCGGCGGCTGGCTGGATCAGATGGGTTTCTACGATTTTGCCGGGTCAACGCTGGTCCATTCGGTTGGCGGCTGGGGCGCGCTGGCCGGCGCGCTGCTGCTCGGGCCGCGGATCGGGAAGTACCATGGCAAGCAGGCGCGCGGGATACCAGGCTCAAGCATGCCCTTGGCGACCATTGGGGTCTTCCTCCTCTGGCTGGGCTGGTTTGGATTCAACGGCGGTTCCGTGCTGTCGGCTGATCCCGGGCCGGTGTCGTTTACGCTGGTGACGACCTGTCTGGCGGCTTCCGCAGGCATCAGGAGGGCGTGTCTTCCTGCTGGTGCTGCTGGGTCTCAGCATGGCGCCGCTTTACGGGGAGCCGGCCGAGCCCCCTCAGCCTGAGGCCGCCGCTCAGGCGCCTGCCGCCGCCAGCACTCCCGTCGCTTACTCCTTTGGCGGAGATGCCGGGCTGGTCAGCAAATACATCTGGCGCGGGCAAAGGCTCACCAACGACTGGAGCCTGCAGCCTTCCGGAACCCTGCAGATCGGCAACTTTTCCTTCAATGTATGGGGAACGATGGATCTGCTCGCCGTCAACGAGGGAGACTCCCTTCCCATCTCTGAGAATCCGGCTGCGCCTTCTGGAGCCAGCGGGCTTCAGGGTAAGTTTTCTGAAGTGGACTACACCTTTGCCTATTCCCAGCCGGTCGAGGACGTGACCATCAACGCCGGGACGATCTTCTACACCTTCCCAGAGCGCTCCGCTTCGCTTCCTGCGACTACCGAGATTTTTGGCGGAGTCAGCCTGGACGCCGTTCCGCTGGCCCCCGCCGCCACGCTTTACGTTGACGTGGACGAGACCGGAAATGCGGGCACAACAGGACTTTACTTTCAATTAGCCGGCGGGCACAGCGTTGCCTTTACTAACCCGCGCTTTCCGGGACTTGATTTCTCCGGGTGGGTGGCCTTTGCGAATAGCGGCTTTGGTAACTACTACTATGGTGATGATTCGGCCTCAGGCATCCACGACGTGAACTTCACGATCTCAGCTCCCATTACACTGGGGGAGAAATGGTCGGCCAGCGCTTTCGTCAGCTACAGTGCGCTAGTGGGAGATTTTCGGGATCTCCAGTATACCGACCCGCGCGATGTGTACCGCGGCACAGCAGGCAGTCCAGCCGGCTACGCTGACACCGTTTGGGGCGGGGTGACGCTAAGCCTGGCGTTCTAAGACGAGGAAGAGAGGGTGAGGAAGAGAGAGGGAGTAAGTAAGAGGGTGTAACTGCCGAACGGGAGCTACTAAACCCACCTAAGACAAATCTTCTCACCCTCTCACCGGAAGCGATCGGTGTCGATCCCATATTTAGACACTTTGTATCCGATGATGCGTTCAGTGGTGTTCAGCAGCCGGGCAGCGCGGGCGCGGTTGCCGCGAGTGGTTTTGAGAGCGTCCTGGATGAGATCTTTTTCGTAGCCGGCGACGGCTTCAGTCAAGGAAACGCTCATCACTGTGTCAGAGGCTTCGGCGGTCTGGAGGGCCGGAGGCAGGTGGTGCCCGTGAATCACATTACCATCGCAGACCAGCACCGATCGTTCAATGGTGTTCTCCAACTCGCGCACATTCCCAGGCCAGTGGTAGCTCATGAGCATATCGATTGCGGGCGTGGAAATGCGCTTGATGTTCTTGCCATGCTCAAGAGCGTACTTGCCTAGAAAATAGTCGGCCAGCAGCATAATGTCCGGCTTCCGTTCGCGCAGAGGAGGCACAAAGATGGTAAAGACGTTCAAGCGGTAGTACAGATCTTCTCGAAAAGTGCCTTCGCTGATGGCTTTTTCAAGATCTTTGTTAGTGGCGGCCAGCATCCGGACATTGACTTGCACCGTATCCATACCTCCCAGACGCTCAAACTCGCGTTCCTGCAGCACCCGAAGCAGCTTGACCTGAGTCGCGAGATCGATATCTCCAATCTCGTCCAGAAACAGCGTCCCCCCCTCGGCCATTTCAAATCGCCCCTTCTTGCGAGCCTGAGCTCCCGTAAAGGCTCCCTTCTCATAGCCGAAAAGTTCCGATTCTATCAGGCTGTGCGGCAGTGCAGCGCAGCTCACCTTAATGAAGGGTTTTTTGGCTCGCAGAGAATTGTAGTGAATGGCGTGGGCAATCAGTTCCTTACCGGCGCCCGATTCGGCCCGTATCAGGACCGTCGTGTTGGTGGCTGCCACCTGGGCCATCTGCTCATATACCTGTCTCATGGCGCTGCTATTGCCGATGATGTTGGAGAAATCGTACTTCTCTCGCAGCTCTTCGTGAAGGTGGGCATTTTCCTCGATAAGCCGCTGCTTCTCCGACTCGATCAGGCTATGCACCTTCAGGGACTGAGCCAGCATAGAGGCGACGATGCGGAAAAAGCGCACTAGGTGCTCGTAGTCGCGCTCCTTCTGAAACTGAAAGTCAACTCCCATAGCTCCGCGCGGCTTTCCGCTGATCACGATGGGGACGCAAATATAGGTCAGCTCACCACTGCTGAGCTCATCACGGCGGGCGGCGCGGTTCAAAAAGCTGGGTTCACGGCTGATCTGGGGCACGACCACGGGTTTTCCACTCTCGACGACGCGGCCGGTAATACCCTCGCCAACGCGGTAGCGGGCCTTGCGCCCCTGGGGATCGAGTCCGTTTGAGGCTTCGATATAAAGCTCACCCGAGTCCTGCTTCAAGAGAGTGATGACCCCTCTGACGACGCGCAGATGATTTTCGAGGATTTCCAGGACTCGGTGGAACGAGGTTTTCAGATTGAGTGTGCTACTCAGAGCCTGGCTGATCTCGAGCAGAGTAGTGAGCTTCTGAATCTCCTGGGCTTCGGAGAAATTCGAGATTGGGGTCGGCTCCGGCATGGCGGCATTTTACCATGGAGACCGCAGCCGAACCCCCAGGCACCTCATTACAACTACCTCATTAACTGCAGCCCGAGGTGGTGCCGCAGACGGTGCACACATAGCAATTCCCATTGCGCTGCATCAGGTTGCCGCAGGACAGGCAAGCCTGGGATTCGCCATTCTTGTCGGAGACCAGCCGTTCGGTCGCCTTGTTCGACTCGGGGCTGCGAGCCTGCTCTGAGAAGGTCACCTGCACGCCGTCCTGCATGCTCCCGTTGGGCTTCACATTGTGGATGCCCAGCGATTCCTGAACTTCAGGACTCAGGTGTTTGGTAGCCAGATAACGGACCACGTAATCGGGTATCGAAGTGGCAAACGGGATTTGGGCGTTATCCGTAAAGCCCGCGGGCTCGAAGCTCATATGGCCGAACATCCGCACGTAATCCTCCAGAGGCACCCCTCGCTGCAGTCCCATTGAAACGGCGATGGCCCAAGCGGTCATCAGACCCTGCAGAGTGGACCCCTGCTTGGCGAAATTGACGAAGATTTCCCCCAGTTTGTTGTCTTCGGGATACATCCCGACCGTCAGAAAGCCTTTAAAGCCCTTGATACGGAATTCGTGCTGCAGCGCCGGGTGATCCTTAGGCATATTGCGGTGCTGATGAGCTGGAGCAGCCTGAGCGGCGCGATCTTTATTGGAAAGGGGCTGCACCTTCTTGCATCCATCGCGGTAAACCGAAATCGACTTCATGCCATGTTTCCAGCCCTGAATATAAGCATCCTTGATGTCTTCCACGGTGGCTTCGTGAGGAAGATTCACCGTTTTGGAAATGGCTCCGGAAAGGAAAGGCTGCACCGCTCCGCACATCTTAATGTGGCCCAGGTGGTGAATCGAACGGAAACCGTTGGTTGTCCGATCAGCACAGTCGAAAATCGGCAAATGGTCATCCCTGATGTGGGGCGCTCCCTCGATCGTCTCTTTACTCTCGATATACTTCAGGATGGCTTTGATTTGTTCCTCGTCATAGCCGAGTCTTTTCAGGGCGCGGGGGATGGTGTTATTGACGATCTTGAGAGTCCCGCCTCCCACCAGCTTTTTGACTTTCACCAGCGAGAAGTCCGGTTCGATTCCGGTGGTATCGCAGTCCATCATGAAGGCGATCGTCCCGGTAGGGGCCAGCAGCGTCACCTGGGCATTTCGATACCCATGCTCGCTTCCCTTGAGAATGGCCTCATCCCAGGCTTCCATGGCGGCGTGAAACAAATCAAGCGGGACCAGAGCCGAGTCCAGCTTGGAGAGGGCCTCCCGGTGCTTGTGCATGACGCGCGCCATGGGCAGGCGATTTTTCTCAAAGCCTGCGAAGGGACCCTTTTTCTCGGCTATTTCAGCACTGGTCAGGTAAGCCTCTCCGGACATCAAAGCGGTAATGGCAGCGGCCAAACTGCGGGCCCCGTTGCTGTCGTAGGGAAGGCTGCGGGCCATCAAAAAGGCGCCCAGGTTGGCATATCCCAGCCCCAGCGTTCGGTAATCGTGGCTGATCTTCTCTATTTCCTTCGTGGGGTAACGCGAATTATCGACAATAATCTCCTGCGCCAGAATGACCGTTCGCACAGCGTTCCGGAATGCGTCAATGGCGAATTGTCCATCGTCGTTCATGAATTTCATCAAATTCAAGGAAGCCAGGTTACAGGCGGAATTGTCCAGGAAGACATACTCGGAACAGGGGTTGCAGGCATTGATGGGTGCCGTATTAGGGCTGGTATGCCAGTCATTGATAGTGGTATAGAACTGTACTCCGGGATCCCCACAAAGCCAGGTCGCTTCGGCGATCCAATTCATCATCTCGCGGGCTTTATAAGTATTGACCACCTCGCCGCTGGTGACCTTGCGCGTTTTCCACTCTCCATCATTGACGACCGCTTGCATGAACTCATCGCTTACGCTGACGCTGTTGTTGGCGTTTTGAAACTGCACGCTCTTGTAGGCCTCGCCGTCAATCGAATCATCATATCCAAGCTCGATCAGCCTGTGAGCCTTCTGTTCTTCGTGAGCCTTGCACCAGATGTACTCCTTGATGTCGGGATGATCGGCATTGAGGATCACCATTTTGGCGGCGCGCCGGGTGGCCCCTCCTGACTTGATGGCTCCAGCAAAGCTGTCGTAGCCTCGCATAAAGGAAACCGGCCCTGAAGCCACGCCACCGATCGAAAGAGGTTCGAGCGAGGAACGGATTTTAGACAGGTTGACGCCTGAGCCAGAGCCTCCCTTGAAGATCATGGCCTCGGTTCTGGCCAGCTTCATGATGGAGTCCATGGAATCGTCCACACTGTTGATAAAACAGGCCGAGCACTGGGGATGTTTCTTGATTCCGACATTGAACTGCACGGGAGAGTTGAAGGCTACCATCTGGTGAAGCAGCAGATGGGTCAATTCGTGGTTGAATACTTCGGCGTCTTTCTCGGAGGCGAAGTAATCGGTTTTCTGGCCCCAGCCGGTGAGCGTGTTGACAATACGGCCGATGAGCTGCTTGACGCTGCACTCGCGGTTAGGACTGCCAATGTGCCCCCGGAAATATTTGCTGGTAACGATGTCGGTGGCACGCTGCGACCAGAATTGTGGGAACTCGAGGTCATCCTGACGGAAGGACACTTTACCCGTTTTCCAGTCCTTGATTTCGGCAGTCCGGGTTTCCCACTCCACGTCCTCAAACGGGTGGACTCCTTCCCTGGTAAAAAAGCGCTCAATCTTCAATCCCTCGGCAGCGTCAGCCTTATTGGCCAGTTTCTTCATCGTCTCCTCCCAAAATCAACCCGGTTAGGCTATGTTTATGAGCAAAAACAGCGTGAGGGGCATTCTAGCAATCAGCTCTGATAAAAGTCGGCGACCTCCAACTGCCATGCGGCATCTCTCGCGCGCCTACATGTAGTAACCGAGCTACAACATTATACTACATATAGTTTAGTCACCCCTGGAACCCCACCGTCTGGTGACGGTAGTAACGGGCCGTGGGCTCTGCCGGTATCACAAGCTCAGCACGCTGGTGGTCGACTCTGGAATCTTGGGCGAACCGCTGGATATCAGACCGATTCGAAGCCGGTCAGCGATCAGCCGGTCAGCGGCACGCGTTAAAGCCACCGCCCTTGCTGGAGCCCGGTCGCTCAGTCCCGGCGCCGCCCGAAAATGGCGGTTCCGATGCGAAGCAGCGTGGCGCCTTCCTGAATAGCAACTGAATAGTCATGGCTCATGCCCATCGATAGACCGGTGAGCGGGTCTGGCAGGCAGCCATTCACCTCATCTAACAGTTCTTGCATCTGCCGATAGTAGGGACGGGACTTCTCGGCATCTTCAAAATAGGGCGGAATGGTCATCAATCCCAGAAGATTCAAGTGCGAGAGGGAATTCACCAGCTCAGCCATTGCCAGCGTCTCGCTGGGATGGATCCCATGTTTTTGCGATTCTCCGCCGATATTCACCTGGATATAGACTCCCAATTGCTTGCCATACTCTCCCGCATAGCCGCCCAGCCTGCGTATGATCTTTTCGCTGTCCAGGCTCTGGATGACGTCGAACATTTCGACGGCGCGCCGGGCTTTGTTGGACTGCAAGTGGCCGATGAGGTGCCAGGAACAGGCCTGAGGCCCGAGGCCTGAGGCTTGGGAAACGCCTTGAGCCACGAGTGGAATTTTCTCTTCGGCTTCCTGGACGCGATTCTCGCCAAAAAGATTCTGGCCGCCCCGCCAGGCTTCCTCGACGGCCCTTGCCGGAAACGTCTTGGAGACGGCAAGGATGTCCACCGATTCCGGCGCACGCCCGCAGCCGAGACTGATCGACTGTACGTCTTCCCTAATCTGCTTGAGGTTGGAGGCGATATCCATCCAGACTAATTCTAAAGCATCCCTTGGCCTCAAGCCTCAGGCCTCAAGCCTATGTTAGTATATCCCCGCTTGCAGAAAGGGAAATTCATCACGCTGGAGGGCATAGAAGGTTCGGGCAAGAGCGTGCAGTTGCGCCTCTTGGTGACCGAATTGAGGAACCGGGATATTCCCCTCCTGATCACGCGTGAACCGGGAGGAACCGACTTCGGCCGGGAGCTCCGAAAGGTCTTGCTGCATCGAGACGGAGCGCAGCGAAAGGCCATCAGCGAGCTGCTGCTTTATCTGGCTGACCGCTATCAGCACCTCGAGGAAGTAATCCGGCCGGCACTGGCCAATGGGCTGTGGGTCCTGTGCGACCGTTACCACGATGCCACGCTGGCTTATCAGGGACATGCTCGCTGTGTCGGCTTTGAAACGGTGGATGAGCTGACCAAAGCTTTGAACCTGCTCACTCCTGACCTGACTCTACTTCTGGACGTTCCGGTGGAGGTAGGCCTGCGCCGGGCACAGACTCGAAACACGCAGCAAAACGAGCAGCTCTGGAGCCGCTTCGAAGCCGAGGACCTGGAGTTTCACCACAGAGTTCGTGAGGGTTACATTCGTCTGGCTGAGCGAGAGCCTGAGCGCATCCGGCTGATCGACGGCTCGGGGCCCCCGGAGCTGGTCCTCGAGAAGCTCCTGGAGGCGCTCGAACCACTTTTCCCATGCAATTGAAGGACATTGTCGGAAACGAGCGGCTGGTCAAACTTTTGCGCCGGGCTCGACCGCCCCGGGCTAGCCTCCCCCAGGCGAGCCTGTTTGCTGGGCCGGAAGGAATTGGAAAGAGAACCCTGGCTCTGGCGCTGGCCGCACTGGCCAATTGTGGGCAACCGGAAGGAGAGGACCTGTGCGGGCGCTGTCCGTCCTGTATCAAGGCGGCGGCGGGCAATCATCCGGACATTCGCGTCTATCATCCGGAGAAGAACGTGATCACCGTCGATATGATGCGCGATTTGAGCCGCGAGGCTCAGTTCCGTCCCTTCGAAGGCCAGGCCCGTGTCTTTATTATCGATCCTGCGGAGAAGCTGAATGAGGCCGCCTCCAATTCCATTCTGAAGATTCTGGAGGAACCACCCCCAACCTCCAAAATCGTGCTGATTTCCGCTCGGCCTCAGAAGCTGTTGTCTACCGTTCGATCGCGCTGCCAGATCTTCCTCTTTGGCCCGCTGACACGGAAACAGATTCAGCTTTACCTGGAGCAGCACGGCCCATCCGCACAGGCCGGGGAACGTTCGGCCTGTGCCCGTGGAAGCATTGGCAGGGCCGTAACTCTAGATCTCGAACAACTCGCCGGCGATCGAGACAACATGCTGGAACTGTTTATGGAATGGTTTGAAAGTCACTCATTTGAGGCTTTTTACCGCCGCTGCGAGGGGAATCCGCTGCGCGGCGACCTCAAGAAGCGCGAGCGCGTGCTCGAATACCTTGAGCAGATACAGCTCCTGGCAGAGGACCTCTATTTCCTGAAGGTCGAAACTGAAGAGAGAGTCATTAATCAGGATCGGCTGAAGGACTTGAAGAGCCTATCAGGAAAAATCACGCTGGACTGCTTAAGAGAGTTTTCACATCAGGTGAATCAGGCCAGGTGGGAAGTTGAACATTATGTGAATCCGCTGATGTCCTTTGAAACACTGTGGTTAAAAAGTGTATAACGTATAAGCATGCTCGACATCGTAACGGTCAAGTTCGAGGCAAGTAAGACAACCGGAGATTTTCTAGCCAATCAGATCGAGCTGCGAGTGGGTGATCGATGCGTCGTCAGCACCGAGCGTGGCGTCGAGGTCGGGATTATTCTAGATCAGCGCAGAGCCGATAACCTCAACGGCTCCGATGCGAAGGTCCATAAAGCACTGCGCAAGGCGACGGAGCGCGATCTTTACCTCCATGAGAAGAAAAAAGAGCGCGAGGAGTTCGCCTACAATCTTTGCCGCAAGAGAATCGTAGCCCGCAAGCTTCCCATGAAACTGTCGCGGGTCGAATACATCTTCGACGGCAGCCGTGTCATCTTTTACTTCACCGCCACCAAACGGGTCGATTTTCGAACGCTGGTAAAGGACCTGGCCCGCGAATTAAAGACCAGGATCGAAATGCGTCAGATCGGGGCACGTGATGAAGCGCGGCTGGTCGGAGGGCTCGGCTGCTGCAGCCTTGGGGAGAACTGTTCAGCCAAATTCTTGAAGAAGCTCAAATCGGTCAGCGTCAGGAGCGCCAAGGCCCAGGACCTCGGCATTAATCCCAATCGGCTGTCCGGCATGTGCGGCAGATTGAAGTGCTGCCTCAACTTCGAAGTCGATAACGGTGGCGGCGGCAGACGCTGCGGTGAGGGCGGCTGCGGCTAGTGCTTCGTAACATAAATAAGTGCGCTATCGTCGCGAGCCGGGTACCCTATGGGTGCGGTCTGATGGCGAGGCGCGACGAGGGAGCATATCGGGAATATGGGACCGAGGCCGCACAAGGTGGCCGACCGGAGGCGTAGCCAAAGCTACGTCGAGGATCGGGCACCGCGGAGAACGAAGAGCCTGACCTGACTCGGGCGGCCGCGCTAGTTCTTTAATTTCCCTTTTAGCTTCTGCTGAAGATCGCTGAAGCGGGAAACCTCTTCGGCAGAGGGGTTGTTGTCCGCGAAAAGTTGGCAGACCTCGATGGCTTTTTCCAATTCGTTTTGCTTCTCGAGCGCGTGGATTAGTTTCTCGTAAGGTTCCGCCCAGCGCGGAGCATATTTTACCGCGTCTCTGTAACGGTGCTCAGCGGCTCTGTAGTTATCTCGCTTGAAATAAAAATCGCCGACCTTGACGTTTTCCCTGGCCTGCTCCGGATCAGGCAAGACCGGCCCTTCTTCGGGATCCTCCTTATCGGGATCCACCCGTATTAAAACCGGCTTTTTTCCTGGCACCTGATCCTGACCCAAAACAGGTAGCTGCGCCATCCAAAATAACTGAGCTGAAAACACCAGCAGGATAAAGGAGGGAACACTTCGCATGTTAAAAATCGCTTCACTTTAGTGTACTTTTTTCCCCTGTCGCTAGCAAATGATCTGACCGGTAGTGGGAGCAAGTGAAAGGTCCGGTCCAGGAGGGCCGGGTTAGGATAGGCCCCTGGGTGAGAACTTTTAAAAGGAGGTTTTCAATTGGGACTCTATCCAGTCCGAGCCTTGGAGCGGGCCCTGAAGATTCAAGAAGTGATTTTACGAGCGCTGGCTAAGAAGATTACCTGGATTCAAGCGGCGGAGATCATTGGCATCTCCCCGCGCAGCATGCGGCGTTG
>JBOGJG010000449.1:0-1371 GCA_050747825.1 Acidobacteriota bacterium
GTCATGCGAACCGCACTAACAGGCCGAACACATGGCTGCACCGACCAGCGACGCGACGTGAAGATTCCCCTTGCCAACCGGGAGCCGTCCACACATGGCACGAAGCCGACATCATAGCGCGCGGTCCGAATGTCCGCTGCTGACCCGAAGGGGAAGTTAGGCCCCGTCTCTCGGATTTCACTGGTAGTCAGCTTCTCCAGCTGGGTGAGTGGGACGCAGACATGTGATTTGGACCAGGCTTTCTGTGGCGATAGCATAGGTTCCACGAGATGGAGGAGATGATGCTCAAATAATTTCCACCACACCGTAGGGACAAGTTTTACCTGACTGAAGGGGGAACGGAGACCGAGATTCTTTATAAATGGGGCTACGAGCTGCCCGAATTCGCCATGTTTCCGCTTCTCGACAACGCAGAAGCCGACGACTGCATTCGCGGAATTTACCGGCGCTATTTTGATGTAGCGGAGACATACGGCACCGGACTTTTGATCGTGGGGCACGACTATCGCGCAAGCCCGGATTGGGCAAAGAAACTGGGATATTCACTTGATGACCTGGCCGAAATGCAGCACCGAACCATCGATTTTCTGACTGCTATGAGGTCTGAATACGAAGACCGCGTGTCGGATGTTTACGTCTCAGGTTGTATAGGCCCGCGCGGCGATGCCTATGGAAAGGGAGGCGATATCTCTGAAGCCGAGGCCGAAGACTACCACTCGGTCCAGCTCTCGACTCTGAAGGAAACCGATGCCGACATGGCAATAGCAATAACTTTCAACAACATCCCGGAAGCAATTGGCGTCGTCCGGGCCGCAAAGACCATTGGGGTGCCGCTTGGCGTAAGCCTGACGCTGACTCCTGAGTCGCGTCTGCGCTCAGGCCCTACGCTTAGAGAGGCCGTTGGGACAATCGACGAGAAAACACATGGCGCGGCCGCTTGGTTCGGCACGAACTGCTCTCATCCTGTGGAGTTTGAACCAGCAATATCGGAGCCAGGTTCCTGGACAGAGCGTTTGCGATACATCCGGCCTAATGCCTCAAAGATGGAAAAGATCGCGCTTTGCAAGCTCGGGCATCTTGAGGATGGTGACCCAGTGGAATTGGGCCATCAGATGGGTGACGTGGCCCGCCGTTTTCCCAAAGCAGATATCCTAGGTGGCTGCTGTGGAACGGATGAGCGGCATCTTGGCGAGATTGCAAAAAACGTGAATGCCGTCCGCCACGGGCGCATCCCTACCTGAATCCTGTTCGAGGCCCCGCGAGTCGGGTGAGGTCTCGACGCGAAAGTGGACGTGCACAGCCGGCATGGGCCGGCATGGGAATGTCGTAACATGGCACGAGGCGGAAGTCAGCTTCGGTGCTGAGCATGTC
>JBOGJG010000450.1:0-22825 GCA_050747825.1 Acidobacteriota bacterium
TTCCCCGCACCTTATAGGGTAATACTCAAGCCGCGAACACTTCAGGCGAGTTAAGGTCTTGATAAATCGATGGTTCTTAAGGTGAGGCTTTCACACAGGGGGCGTCTCCCAGTAAACTCCCGCTAGGTGCCAGACCTCGGATGAAATGCCCTTGCGGTGCGGGTTCTGAGCTGAATTACGTGCGTGTCACTCTACGAGGTGCTGGGGAATAGCTCTTCTACGTTGTACTGCTCTCTGTATTTTGGCGCGACGTAGATGTAGCTTTGGGTTCGCAGATCTTCCAGGAATTCTTTGACCTCAGGCTGGGCTTTCTGGGCGTACAGAAATCTCTGGATTTGAGGCCGTACTTCCTCCAGTGACTTTTGCTTGGCGGCCGACTTTTTCAGCACCTTAATGATCTGCAACCCGAACTCGGTTTCGATGACCCCGCTGCTCTGACCTTCCTCCAACTTAAAGGCAGAGTCTTCGATCTCCTGGGCCAGTGATCCTTTTTTAAACGTGCCGATCACTCCAGCTCTGCCGGCGGTGGGACCATCGGAGTATTCCTTGGCCACTTCCTCAAACGAAGTGCCACTCTGAAGCCGCGCCAGGGCTTCTTCGGCCCTTTGGCGAACCTGAGCCTTATCCTTTCCTTCGGTTAACAACAGGATTTCAGACAGTTCTACCTCAGGCTGTTCCGTAAATTGGTCGAGGTTCTCCTGGTAAAAGGCCTCTATCTCGGGAGTCAGCAGGGTAATCTTGGAATACACAAACTGTCCGAGCAGCGACTCCTGAATAAGCCGCTCCCTGATATTTTGCCGGAATACTGCCATGGAGAGTCCCTGTCGCTGCAGGGCCTGCTCAAAAACTTCCATATTGGGAATATTGTTTTCTTTTCGAATCTCTTCGATGTAGGCCGACACATCCACCTCGATGTTGGCCGTAACCCCCAACTCTTCAGCCTTCTGAATCAAAAGCTTCTTCTGAATGATCTCCACCAGCAGCATCTTCTTGCGCTCTTCAAACTGTTCCTCCAGCGCCTTCGGATCCTGGATTTGCTGATTCAAGTCATCCCTTAGTGTTTTGGTCTCCCTCTGCAGGTCGGTCAGGGTGATGACTTCGCTGTTCACCTTCGCCACAATCTCATCGAGCACGACGACTGGATTGCTATCCTGCGCCATCAGTCCTGGACTAAAGAACAGGGCCAGGACTGCTACCTTATTGCGCAATACTTGCATTCTTTTGCCTCCAAGCAGATTCCAAACCTTCATCATATATATCAATAGATGCGGTTTCGAGAAGATGATTCAATAATTTATCCAGCTCGCGCCGCTCCTTTTCAGCGAATAACGTTCTGAAAATGTCTTCTCGAACTTCGTAAAACTTTTGGGCGTGCCGGCGGTTGAACTCTTCGAGCATAAAAATATGAAAGCCGTGGCTGGACCGAAAAACACGACTGATTTCCCCCGGGTTGAGAGAGAAGATGAAGTTTTCGAACTCCTCCGGAAGATCGCCTCGCTCGAAGCTCCCTAGATCCCCACCTTGCAGCGCCGTCTGACCCTGGGAATGGCTTCTTGCCAACTCCTTGAAGGCATCAACGTCTCCCGGGCTAAGCTGTTTTTTCAGCCTTTCCGCCTGCACTCGGTCCAAGACCAGAATCTCCAGCACGTGGGCCCGATCGGCGGCGATAAACTCTTCTTCGTGCTCTTCATAGTAGACCTGCATCTCCTGCAAACTGACCTGGATTCTGGATCCGATTTTCTCCTGGAGGAACTTTTGGACCTTCAAGAACCGCCGGGTGCGAAGCTCCAATTCTGGCGGCACCTCCACCGGCTCCGGTGAAAGCCAATCCTGCAGCTCTTGTTTGACTTCTGCGTCGCTGACGGCAATCCCCGCCGCCTCGGCCTCCTTGAGCAGTATCTGCTGGCTGACAAACTCGCGAAACAGCTCAGTTCTGAAGCGGGGGATATCCTCATCACCGGCGGGACTGCTGCTGACGCTGATAAATTGGTCAAAGTCCGTCTGAGTTATCGGCTGCCCCTCGATGCGGGCAATCACGTGATCCGGTTCAGGGCTGGACGTCTGCTGGAAGTTGTCAACACCGCACGCGACTAGAACAAGCATCAAGACGCTGGAAACCGGCCTCATGAGGCTGCCTCCTCCTGCCCGATCTCGTCGAGCAGCTTGTGAAGAAGCGTGAAAATCTCGGAAGAGATACCTGGTGGAATATCCATTGAGACCACACCTTCAGGGGCCAGAGAGATGCCTTTGCTGTATTGCACCAGCTTTAGTATGCGCTGCGCAGAGACCGGAGTATCGTTGCGAAACTTGAGAAGGATCTTCGATCCTTTGCGGTCCAGAGACAGTATCCGAAGTCTTCTGGCGTGCTGGCGAAGCCTTGAATACCCCAGCAGGTTGGATACAGAGCGCGGATACTTTCCAAAGCGATCCACAATCTCCTCTTCGAGATTGCGCAGAGCCTGCTCATCAGCGGCGGCGGAAACCCGCTTGTACAGCCATAATCGCAAGTTGGTGTCGTCGATGTAGTGCTCTGGAATCTGGATATCAAGCCCCAGATCGATATTGGACTGAATCTCCTCAATGACCTCCTCACCTTTCAACTCGCGCATCGTCTGATCCAGAAGCTTCATGTAAAGTTCAAATCCAACAGCATTGATGTGTCCGTGCTGCTCTCCTCCAAGCAAATTGCCTGCGCCCCGAATCTCCAGGTCGAGCGCAGCAATTCGAAAGCCGGCTCCCAGATCGCTGAATTCCTTGATGGCGGCCAGACGCTTTCTGGCTTCTATGCTCAGCGTCTCCTCCGTGGGGATCAGCAAATAGGCATAGCCCCGGCGGTTGGAACGGCCCACGCGTCCTCTGAGCTGGTAAAGCTGAGACAGGCCGAAGCGGTCGGCTCGGTTCACAATCAGGGTGTTGGCTCGCGGGATGTCCAGACCGTTTTCTATTATGGTCGTCGAAATCAGCACATCGTACTTGTACTCGACAAAGTCGAGCATCACCTCCTCGAGCAGGCTCTCCGCCATCTGGCCGTGGGCGACCGCTACACGAGCTTCCGGAATGATCTCCTGTATCAACTCGGCAATGGAATAGATACTTTCGATAGTATTGTGGACAAAAAACACCTGTCCTTCGCGCTTGAGTTCCAGATCAATGGCGCTGCGAATGATGTTGCGGCCGAACTTCAAGACCACTGTCTGGATTGCCAGACGGTCCTTCGGAGGAGTTTCAATAATCGAAAGGTCACGCACGCCAATGAGGGACATGTTGAGCGTGCGTGGGATGGGAGTGGCCGAAAGGGCCAGAACATCGACGCGAGTCTTCAGCTTCTTCAGTTTCTCTTTTTGGGCCACCCCGAAACGTTGCTCTTCGTCAATTACAAGCAATCCCAAGTCGCGAAACTGCACGTCCTTGGAGAGCAGCCGGTGCGTGCCGATCAAAATGTCAACCTGTCCCAGGCCGACTCGCTCGAGAATTTCAGCTTGCTCTTTTCGGCTCAGAAAGCGGCTTAGCATCTCTACCGTAGCCGGAAATCCCTGAAAGCGCTGGCGGAAAGTATGGAAGTGCTGAAAAGCCAGAACCGTAGTGGGCGTGAGCATCGCCACCTGCTTACTGTCGTTTACCACCTTGAAAGCGGCTCGCATAGCCACTTCCGTCTTCCCATAACCGACATCGCCGCAGATCAGGCGATCCATAGGGCGGGGCTGCTCCAGATCTTTCTTGGTATCCCGAATGGCCCCCGCCTGATCAGGGGTTTCCTCGTATTCGAAGCTCTCCTCGAATTCTTCCATGAGAGCGTCATCAGG
This sequence comes from Acidobacteriota bacterium, assembly GCA_050747825.1. GTDB lineage: Bacteria > Acidobacteriota > UBA6911 > RPQK01 > JBOGJG01 > JBOGJG01. Next base: position 3,804 of record JBOGJG010000450.1, read on the forward strand.
CTGAAAGGCGTGGCCTTCCGCCGTCTCGCGCCGGGCGTACAGCTTCAGAAGGTCCTCAGCCAGATAGCGCATGGACTTGCGGATACGACTCTTGGTCTTCTCCCAGGATGCGCCTCCCAGCCGGTCGATTGGAGGCTGGGCCAAACCGGCGCCACTATACTTCTGAAGCAGACCTACGTGATCGACTGGAATGTAAAGCTTGGCGCCCTCGCGATACATCAATTCCACAAACTCCCGGAGATCGCTGCCCACGCCAATACGCTTTAGACCCTTGAAAACCCCGATCCCGTGCTCCACATGGACCACGAAATCGCCATCCTTGAGATCGCGAAAATCGGAGAGGAACGCGCCCGCCAGGTCACCCTGCGATCTCTTGCGGGGGATCGGCCGGAGCTGTTTTTCTCCAAAGACGTTCTCTTCTGTCAGGACATGCAGGCCCATGCGCGGCGAACAAAAGCCCTGGGAGAGCTTCCCCTGCAGGGCCGAAACAGGATGAGCCAGACCTTCGTCAAAGCCGCTTTCGGCAAGATGGATGACGATCTCGTACTCCTTGAAAATGTCGATGACCCTCTCCGCCATTCCACGGGTGGGCATGACGAACAGGACCTGATCGCCTCCACTCCGCCAATTGGACAGATCGGCCAAGACTTCTTGAATACGCCCCTGGTATTTTCGCTCGAGTTGAAAATCGAACTGGTAGGCTGCTTCAGGATCTTCTGACAACTGCCGGATATGAAAGATCTTCTGTTCTGGCAGCCTTTGCTCTAACCAGGATTTCGAATAAAAGAGCCGTTCGGGCGGAAGCGCCAATTCGCCGCCTGCACTTCGTTCTTCATAGCTTTGATTCAGTCTGGAGTCCAGACTTTGGAACTGGGCCATCAGGTCATCAGAATCTGGGAAAATAATCGCCCGCTCCACCTGTTGACTTGGGATATAGTCGAAAAGACTATAGCCGTTCTCAATCACCAGCGGGAAAAGGTATTCAAAGCCATTGAACAGCTCGCGGTCGGCTGTGAACTGAAGTTTCTCCTGGAGAGCTTCCGCAAATCTGACTTCAGACCAGTGCAGCGGCGCCTGATCGTGCCATCGTGCGATATCCCTCTCCGTCACCACGATTTCCCTCATCGGGACGATCTGGCAGACGGGCACAAGTTCAATGGAGCGCTGGGTCGCCGGATCGAATTCACGGATAGACTCGATCTCATCCCCGAAGAATTCGACGCGAACCGGATTGGGGCGCGAAGGAGAAAAGATATCGATAATGCCGCCGCGATAGGAAAACTCTCCCATTTCATTCACCGGGTCTTCGCGCACGTAACCCATTTCGCGGAGACTGCCTACCAGGTGCTGCAGAGGAATAAAGCTGCCCACCTCAAGCTGAATGCAATGGCTGAGGAAATTGGCGGGCGAGGGAACTCGAGTGGCCAGAGACGTTACACTAGTCACGACCAAGCCATTGAAATCTTTCAGCAGCCGCCATAAACCGAGGGCGCGCGTTTCCGAAATTTCCGGGTGGGGCGACAGTCCCCGATAGGGATCGGCATCGGAAGCCGGAATAACCAGCACCCGGTCTTGCTGATCTTCCGGAAGAAAAAAACGCAGATTGTCGGCCGTCTTTTCCGCTTCGCGATTTCCCGGACAGACCCAAAGATAACAGCCGCTCGATTCACGAAAGAGCGAAGCGAAAACCAAAGCGGCATCTGCTTCGTGAAGACCTTCGAGAACGGAGTTTTCCCTAGCCGGGCGAACGACGGATTCGATCGATGATATTAGAGGTAGAGTATCCCTGTTCAAAATCTATTGCGATTACCTTTCCACCGGCCGCTTCCACCGTATCGCGCCCGACGATTCTGTCGATAGACCAGTCGCCGCCTTTCACCAGAACGTCCGGCAAAAGCTCCCTAATAATCTCATGAGGGGTCTCCTCATGAAATGTTGTAACAAAATCGACACAGGCAAGTGCGCTCACCACTTCACAGCGCTCATCCTCATTCAAGATCGGCCGCCCGTCCCCTTTGATTCGCCGGACCGAATCGTCCGTGTTGAGAGCCACCACCAGAAGATCTCCCTGTTCTCTCGCCTTCTGCAGGTAGCGAACATGTCCCGCATGCAGCAAATCAAAACAGCCATTGGTGAAGACGATCTTTCCCCCGGCTGATTTGAGCTTCGAAAGTACGGTTCTGAGTTCCTTGCGGGATTTGATTTTGTCGGGCATAGCATGCTGACCGCTGACCACTGACCCCGGCTCGCTGCGCTCGCCTACTGACCACTGACCGGTTCGAAGATGGTCAGCCGGTCAGCGGTCAGTGATCAGCTTATCCGGGCCGAGGTACTTGTTGAACCGAGCTGCTATTTTATCAGCAAACCGTTTGATCTGGCCTTCGTCCTTCCCCTCCAGCATGATCCGCACAAGCGGTTCGGTGCCGGAGTAGCGGACCAAAACGCGGCCGCGCTGGCCGAGACTGCGCTCCACTTCGTCTATGGCGCTTTGGATTGCCGGAATCGCAGAATAATCGACTTTTTCTCGAACCGATACGTTCACAAGAACCTGTGGATACTTCTTTAAACCCCCGGCCAGATCGGCAAGACTATGCTCCTGACCGATGATGATCTGCGCGATTTTTAGAGCCGTCTGAATACCGTCACCCGCTGGTGAGTGATCTCTGATAATGATATGCCCGGACTGTTCGCCACCCAGAGCGTGGTCCCCTCTCAGCATCTCTTCCAGAACATACCGGTCACCCACACGGGTCCGGACCATCTGAAGCCCCTTCTCACGGAGCGCGATTTCCAACCCCAGATTAGCCATGACAGTCGTCACCACTACCGACGAGTTCATCCTTTTCTGCTCGCGCAGGTGGCAAGCCAGAATAAAAAGGACGTGATCTCCATCCAGAAGATTCCCCTCATGATCGGCAAAAATTGAACGGTCGGAATCCCCGTCGAAGGCAACCCCAAAGGAAGCGCCGGATTCTACCACGGCCCGCGCCATTTCCCCGGGATAAAGCGCTCCGCAGTCACTGTTGATATTGCGGCCATCGGGCACAGTATTGATGGCAATCACGTCGGCCCCCATGCGGCGGAAGGTTTCCGGGCCAATGTAAAAGGACGCCCCGTTGGCACAATCCAGGACCACTCGGAGCCGCTCCAGAGAATCAACCGAAACAGTCCCCGCCAGAAAGTTGATATAGCCATCGACGCTTTCCTGTTGGAAGTAAGTCAGGTTCTGGCCCTCATCGGACACAGAAGACGCGTTAGCCCTGCCTGGATCTTCAGCCAGGGCTTCCCCCAGGCGGTCCTCTTCTTCGTCTGAAAGCTTCGCGCCCTGGCGTGAAAAGATCTTTATCCCATTGTCCTGGTATGGGTTATGGGATGCCGAGATCATGACCCCGGCATCAAACGGGACCGTCCGGCTAAGAAAGGATATGCCCGGCGTGGTTATCACTCCCGCCAGCGTGGCAGAACCTCCTTCTGACTCGATTGCCTGCTGCAGGACTTTTTCCATCCAGACGCCGCTGGCTCGGGTATCCCTGCCCACAATGATGTTGCGCCGCCCCAGGCGGACCAGATGTTTCCCGACCTTGAAGATCGTCGCGGGGTCAAGCGGGTACTCCCCGGCTAGTGCACGAATCCCATCCGTCCCAAACAATCTGCTCATTAATTAAGCTTTCGCACTCTGACTCTTGAGGGGGTAATCGACTCCACGCGAAAGATTTCAGTAAATGCAGCGGGAGGGACTATCTGAGGGATAATCTCGTACGACTCCGAAACAGCTTCCAGCGAAGCCAGATCAATAATGGCCTGAAAATCCGAGGGAACAAGGTCGCCTGCGAAGGAAACGGGAATCGTCCCCAGGACTGTCAAGTTATTCGTATATAAGCGCGCCCTGGTTCCCTCGGGAAGCACTCTCACTGGAACCTGCCTCAGACGGACCTGCTTCCTTTTCTCCCCAATCGTGACTATGGCCCGCACCGAGGAACTGGTCTCAATCCTCAGGCGGGGGTCCTCCAGGTCAACATAAACGTCCGCGGCAAAGCTCAGATCCCGGCCTTCCACGTCAATCGGTTCCGTTTCGGCTTTTGAGATATTTTGGACCCGCGATTGGGGACCGGTTATTACAATTTCCGGTGGAACCAGCCTCACTTCCGTGACTTCGTACCCCGGGGCGGGAGTGCCCTCAAGTTTCGCTTCTACGATGATGATTTTACTGGCTATGGACTCGAGCTGAAGGCGGATACGAGCCGGGGTGATGTTGAGGATCTCGGCGCCGAAGGGAAGATTTTTGATGTTCTGCGCCGAGAGAGGAATCACTTCTGTGCCGACCTGTGCCTCCTGCAGATCGATGACAGCTGAGAGCCGCCTTTCGTCGATGGAGCCGCTTTGCTGAGTGCGAATCTCGATATTGACCTGCTTCTCGTACTCGCTGGCCAGCTCCAGGCTGGCAGGCATGTTCACAAATTCCACCGGCACTGAGATCGTCCGCTGGACAGTCTCCTGATTGGCGATTTGCAACCAGAGCAGGACTCCGATCAGGAGAGAAATGAGTTTCAGGCCGATGTTCTTTACAAAAAGCTCGCGCAAAAATTTCATACTGCTTCTTTATGCCGCACGGGCTGTTCTTCCTCCGATGTGACCGGCTCACCGCCACCGCTCGCTTTCTTGAGGATCTTCAGCAAACGGGGACCGTCCAGATTGCGGGTGATCTCACCCGCTACTACAGCCGAGATCTTACCGGTTTCCTCAGAGATCACAACGGCCATGGCATCTGTCTCCTCGGTAATCCCGATCGCAGCGCGGTGGCGTGTGCCCAACTCCTTGCTCAGGTAAGGGTCGAGAGTCAGAGGCAAAAAGCAGGCTGCGGCGCGCACACGGCCATTTTGAACGATAACCGCTCCATCGTGAAGCGGTGTGGCTGGATTGAAAATGGTCACCAGCAGGTCATAGGTGAGATAAGCGTCCAGTTCGATTCCGCGCTCGATGTAGTTCTTCAGGCCGATATCCCCCTCGATGACGATGAGTCCGCCGATCCGCTGGCCGGACAAGGTAGTGGCAGCCAGCACGATCTCTTCCAACTGGGTAGTCTTTTTCCTGGCCGTGATTCTTCGGAAGAAACGTCCCTTGCCCAACTCTGCCAGCCCCCGCCGAATCTCAGCCTGGAAAATCACGATCAAAGCAAAAATAAAATAGGTGAAAAAATTGGCCAGCAGCCACTCGACCGTACTCAATTGCAAGAGACGGACCAGGTAATAAAACAGCACCAGGGCGGTAATACCCAGGGTAATTTGCCAACCACGCGTGCCCTTAATCAGGAGGAGAGCATGGTAAATCAGGAAGGTGATAACAAGAATGTCCAGGATATCCTTGAAATCGAGGTGAGATGGAATCGAACTTATATCGGGCATTTCTCGGCCACTATTGCGTCGGTCACTCTGATTACTTCCAGCATTGGCCGGACGTCGTGGACGCGCACAACGTGGGCTCCTTTTATTATAGATACCGCAACCGAGGCCGCGGTGGCGAACAATCTTTGATCCACCGGAAGATCCAGAATCTTTCCCAGAAAACTCTTTCTCGAAGTACCAATGAGAATCGGTAGATTCAAGTCACCGAAGTAGGGCAACTGGTTGATAATCCGCAGATTATCCTGGGCGGTTTTACCAAAGCCGATTCCTGGATCTAACAGGATTTTATCAGGGCCAATCCCATGTTTGCAGGCCATACTCACAGCAGTTTTCAAATCCTCATGGACCTCCTTTAAAATATCCGGACTGGGAGGAAGCTGCTGCATACTTTGAGGTGTCCCGCGCATGTGCATCATTACGATGCCTCCTTGATTTTGGCTCACGACCCGAGGCATCTCGGAGTCGAGTCGAAAAGAGCTGATGTCGTTAATGATATCAGCGCCTGCCCTGAAAGCCTCTCGAGCGACCTCTGATTTGTACGTGTCCACTGAGATCGGAACCGATACGCGCCTGCGCACCTCTTGCAGAACCGGAATGACTCGTTCCAGCTCCTGTTCTACTGGAACGGGAGCGGCGCCGGGCCGCGAAGATTCACCTCCCAAGTCCAGGACGTCCGCCCCCTCTTCGACAAGCTGGAGGGAACGCTCAATTGCTTGAGCCGGCTCAAAGAAGCAGCCGCCATCGGAGAAGGAATCCGGGGTGATGTTGACAACGCCCATGACCCGCGTGCGCTCTCCCAGTTGGAGACTCTTATCGCGGGGCCGAAAAGCGAAGATTGGGCGCACGTGTGCTCAGTGCCTACGCCGGCGCAGGCCGTTCGCCAGGATTGACCAGTGGCTGGAACTGCTTCTCCTCTTCCTCGCGAGGCTGAGGCTCATGCTCGTCCACGGGCTCAGCAAGATCCCGAGGAGCGATTTTCTCGCCCTTTATCAGGGCTTCGACATCCTTAAGGTCCAGGCTTTCGTATTCGAGAAGGGCTTCGGCCACGCGCACCAATGCGTCGCGATTCGCTTGAAGCAACTCCTCGCCCCGCTTGTAACTATCCTGTACAATCCGCTTTACTTCGCCATCAATCTTAATGGCAGTGTCTTCGCTGTAGTCCTGGTGCTGGGCAATTTCGCGGCCCAGAAAAATCTGCTCCTCTTTCTTGCCAAAAGTCAGCGGGCCCATTTCCTTGCTCATGCCCCACTCGCACACCATCTTGCGCGCCCGCTCAGTCACGCGCTCCAGGTCGTTGGAGGCGCCGGTGGTGCAGCTTCCAAGAAAGATCTGTTCGGCGGCACGTCCTGCCAGGAGAATCACGATGGAATCTTCCATGTACTCCTTGGTGTAGTTGTACTTGTCCTCTTCGGGCAATTGCATTGTGACGCCCAGAGCGCGCCCCCGAGGAATGATGGTGACCTTGTGCAGCGGGTCGGCATGGGGCAGCAGGTATGCCGCCAGGGCATGCCCCGCCTCATGATAAGCCGTGTTGCGCTTTTCCTTCTCATTCATAACCATGGACTTGCGCTCTTTACCCATCAGCACCTTGTCTTTGGCGTCCTCGAAATCAGGCATGGTGACTGCCTTGCGATTGTGCCGGGCGGCATTCAGGGCCGCCTCATTCACGAGATTGGCAAGCTGAGCACCCGAAAATCCGGGAGTAGCCCGAGCCAGGACGGCGATATCCACGTTCTCAGAGAGTGGAATTCTACGCGTGTGCACCTTGAGGATGCCCTCGCGTCCCTTGATGTCGGGCAGCGTCACCACTACCTGGCGATCGAATCGTCCCGGCCGCAGCAGCGCGGGGTCTAATACATCAGGCCGGTTGGTGGCCGCGATCAGGATGACTCCTTCATTAGACTCAAACCCGTCCATCTCCACCAGCAATTGGTTGAGAGTCTGCTCCCGTTCGTCATGGCCCCCTCCCAATCCGGCGCCGCGATGGCGCCCGACGGCGTCGATCTCGTCAATGAAGATAATGCATGGGGCGTTCTTCTTCCCCTGCTCGAACAGATCCCTGACCCGGCTGGCTCCCACGCCCACAAACATCTCGACAAAATCGGATCCGCTGATGCTGAAGAAGGGGACGTTCGCCTCCCCCGCGATGGCCCGGGCCAGCAGCGTCTTTCCGGTGCCGGGCGGACCCATCAGGAGGACGCCTTTGGGAATCCGGCCGCCCAGCTTCTGAAATTTCTGTGGCTCCTTGAGAAATTCCACTATCTCCTGGAGTTCTTCCTTGGCCTCTTCCACCCCGGCTACGTCTTTGAAAGTGACTTTCTTCTGCTGAGTGGTGGAGAGCTTGGCCCTGCTCTTGCCGAACGACAGCGCCTTATTGCCTCCTGACTGCATCTGGCGCATGAGGAAAATCCAGAAAGCAATGATGAGGAGGATGGGAAATCCGGAGGTCAGGATCATATAGATCCAGCCGCTCTGTTCATCATCCAATACTTCGATCTGAATGCCCTGTGCAATTAAAGCATCGGCGACCGTCTCTTCGGCCCCCTTGGGGATAAACACTTGAAAGCTTTGCTGCTCACCCGATGCTCTGGATGGAGTAAACTTACCTTCGACCTTGTTCCCGGTCATCTCCACTTCCAGAATTTGCTGATTCTTCAGAGCCCGGGTGAAATCCAGGTAAGTTAATTTCTTCTGGTTGCCGTCCTGCACCGTGCTGAAGAAGTTCCATAGCACGAAGACCGCTACGATAATGACTATCCAGAGGAAAATGTTCTTTGCTGTCGTATTCAAAACCTGACCTCCCGTCGGGGTCACAACTGTGACTCCACCTATAGTAATATAAGATGCCTGCTTACTTAGAAACTTTTTGCTCTACAAAGTTTCACGCCGGATCTCAATTACCAAAAGATGCGCGGCTTCCCCTGAAAGTCTGAAATCCGGATGAAGCGGCAGGCCCTCCACCCATACGATGCGGTCCTGCGCTTCAAAGACGAGCAGGCGATCGCGGCGGCTTCTGGGAATTCTCGCTTCCATCAAGACCTTCTTCAGCTTCTTTTCGGGACCCTGCGCTGAAATCCGATAACGGTCCCCCGGACGCCGATTCCGCACCACCAGCGAGTTCCCCTGGAAATTAAGAGAAAATCTCTTCTCGTCATTTCCCATCGACCGCTCCGGCCTAACAGCCTTCACATGCTTGGCTGCTTCCTCAACGAAAATTTCTCCCGGGATATCCATTTTATAACAGAAGTCGCCGCAGCCCGCGCCCTTGCTGAAACGAATATCGTTGAATTCCCTGCGGGCCATTAGCTCTCCGGGAAGGCAAACCTCTCGACCGCTGATCCCCTCAAACAAGCCGAGTATGGCGTTTACATGCCGAGAGGTAATGCCCGAAAGCTTTCCCCGCACCTGCCGGATTGCCTGACGGATGATCTCTTTCTGCAAGATGTCCGGATAAGACCGAACCTCCGTACGGTTCAATACAAGCCCCCCATCCTCCTCCTCCTCAGTCTTCTTGCAGACTCGCTCGAGAGCCCGCATGGCTTCCTGCTTGAGCCACTCGTTCACTTCACGAAAGAGCCCGGCCGTCCTGCCGATAGTCTGGATCAATTCAGGGTTAAGCTTCTCTTCCAGCAGGGGGACCAGTTCGTGCCTGACCCAGTTGCGCTCAAAGGAAAGATCTTCATTGGAAACATCCCTTTGAAACTTCTGCTTCCTTCGGGCCAAATACCTCACGATCTCAGCGCGAGATTGTTCCAGCAGGGGTCGCACGACAATGACCGGCGGTTCCTGTGAGCGGTCGCCTGCCTGATTTGTGCGGAAGGGATAGATACCGGAGAGCCCTGCCGGTCCGGAACCTCTGGCCAGCTTCATGAGAAAGGTCTCGGCCTGGTCATTGAGCGTATGGCCCGTCGCGACACGGCACATGTGCCGGCGCGCCAGGCCAAAGAAGAATTCATAACGCTGCCGGCGAGCGAACTCTTCGAGATTTTGACCTGCTTGGGCCGCCTCGACCCGAGTTGAAAACCGCTCGATTTCCAAAGGGAGGTCGAGATCTTGACAGAGACCGGTGACGAAGCGCTGATCCTCTTCCGAATCCCTCCCCCTGAGCCGGTGATTCGCATGCGCGGCTCGAAGCTGAAGGGGCAGCTCCTCCTTCAAGCCCTTCAAAGCCAGAAGCAAGGCCACCGAATCGGCGCCACCCGACAGCCCCACGATCAAGCAGTCGCCTGATTTCAGCAGATGATAGCGCTGGATTGTCTTCAGAACCGCTTTCTCAAAAGCATCCATTTACATAGGCTCCACTATGCCTTTACTTGCGCCAGACTCTTGAGTATACCTTGGGGTGGCCATGACAAAAATCTTCGTCTTTCCCGGCCAGGGCTCGCAGCATAAGGGGATGGGAGCTGATCTCTTCCAGCGTTTCCCGGAGATCACCGCCGCAGCGGACCAGGTGCTTGGATACTCGATTGAACGGCTGTGCCTGGAGGATCCTGACGAGCAGCTTACTCAGACCGCCTACACTCAGCCGGCGCTCTACACGGTTAATGCCCTCTCCTATCTGAACAGGACCCAGGATGGATCAAAGCCTGACTTCCTGGCCGGCCATAGCCTCGGCGAATACAATGCCCTGTTCGCCGCAGGGACATTCGACTTTGCAACGGGCTTGAAGCTGGTCCAGAAGCGCGGGAAGTTAATGCATCAGGCCACGGGCGGAGGAATGGCCGCGATCATGGGACTCGGGGCCGATAAGATCCGGGACATCCTGCAAAGATCCGGCTTTGAGACGATCGATGTCGCCAACCTCAACACTCCGGAGCAAACGGTGATCTCCGGGCTGGAACGCGATGTCCGGGCCCTCCAGGCTGTCTTTGAAGAAGCCGGAGCCGGCCTCTTCGTCCCTTTGAAAGTCAGCGGCGCCTTTCATTCCCGCTACATGCAGCCGGCCCGGGATCAGTTTGAGGTTTTTCTGCGTGATTTCAAATTGTCTTTTCCCCAGGTTCCGGTCATCTCCAATGTTTCCGCGACTCCTTACCAAGCCGGTGAAGTCAAAGACAATCTCTGCAGGCAGATCACCCACCCGGTGCGCTGGACGGACACCATCCTCTACCTGCTCGGACAAACTGACCCTCAGTTTGAGGAAATCGGTCCCGGGAAAGTGTTGAACCGTCTGATCCAGAAAATCAGAAAATCTTAGGGATGCGGGCGCTCAGGTTGGGCCAACGAATCACACTAATGGCACGAATTAATTCGAGTGATTCGCGTATTTCGTTGGCTAAATACTAGCTTTCGGGTTTTCGGATTTTGTCTACTTGACACGTCAGAGATCGCCCACGTATTATTGTTTTTTTAACTTATCCAGAGTGGTGGAGGGATCGGGCCCGGAGATGCCACAGCAACCAGCCGCGTAGAGCATGGTGCTAATTCCCGCAGGCAAGCTGGAAGATAAGCCGGTGTCAAGCGACCGAACCCTTTCTTTCCAGAAGGGGTTTTTTTTTGCGCGCTCAATAGGCACGGGCTGGAGGAATGAATGAGTTACTTAAAAGGCTTACAGTGTAAGGAATGTGGAACTGATTACCCGGCCGATCGAAGTTTTGTCTGCCTCAATTGCTTTGGCCCCCTGGAAGTAAAATACGACTACTCGAAAATTCACTCCGCCGTTAATCCCTCCAAAATCGCCGGTCGCGACAAAAACCTGTGGCGCTATCGGGAATTGCTCCCTGTCGAAGGAAATCCGATTACGGGTTTTCACTCCGGTTTCACTCCCCTGGTGAAGGCCGACCGCCTGGGCGCGCATCTGGGAATCAAGCAACTTTATCTCAAGGACGACTCGGTCAACCACCCCAGCCTGTCTTACAAGGACCGCGTGGTATCGGTGGCACTCAGTCGCGGAGTAGAGTTGGGTTACGAGGTTTTTTCCTGCGCCTCTACCGGAAACCTCGGAAATGCCGTCTCGGCCCACTGCGCCCGGACCGGCTTTCCTTGCCTGATCTTTATCCCTTACGACATCGAGCCGGCCAAAATCGCCGGTTCATTGGTTTACAAACCGACGATCGTGGCGCTTCAGGGCAATTACGACGACGTGAACCGCCTTTGTTGTGAAATCGGTGACCATTACGGCTGGGGATTTGTCAACGTCAACCTCAGGCCTTATTACACCGAAGGCGCCAAGACCATGGGCTTTGAGATTGCCGAGCAACTCGGCTGGCGCCTTCCCGATCACCTGATTCTGCCCACCGCCGGTGGAACCCTGCTGCCCAAGGTTGCCAAGGCATTCCAAGAACTGAAGACGCTTGGATGGGTTTCCGGCGACTGCCGGATCTATACCGCCCAGGCCGAGGGGTGCGCTCCGGTAGTCCGGGCCCTTCATCAGAACCTCGATTACATCAACCCCGAAAAGCCCGCCACCCTGGCCAAGTCCATCGCCATCGGAAATCCGGCCGACGGGCCTTACGTTCTCAAAGAAATACGCCAGTCCGGAGGGTGGGGCGAAATGGCCGCCGATTCCGAGATCCTGGCAACCATAGACCTGCTGGCCGAAAAGGAAGGCATCTTCACCGAGCCCGCGGGAGGCACGACACTGGCGGTCGCCATCAAGCTGATTCGCCAGGGGAGAATTAATCCCGAAGATACGATCGTCGTGGGGATCACGGGCAACGGATACAAGACGCTGGACGTGGCACAGTCCCGTTCTGAAGTGAATGCCGTGCTCAAACCCAACCTGAGGATCTTCCGGGAATGGTACGATGGGCAGCAGGTTTTGCCCAAGCCTTCCGCTTCGGTGGGAGCGGGTTCGTGACCTCTCCGGTTCGAGTCAAGAAATACGGCGGGACCTCTGTAGGTTCCGTGGAGCGCATCCGCAAGATCGCGGGGGATCTTGTGGAAGACCACCGCCAGGGCACCCCACAGGTAGTGGTCGTCTCCGCAATGGCTAAGACCACAGATCAGTTGGTCAATATGGCTTTCCAGGTCTCCCCCCGTCCCAGAGCTCGTGAGCTGGACATGCTCCTGGCTACCGGCGAGCAGGTGTCGATCGCTCTTTTGGCCATTGCCATCCAGGAACTGGGCGCCGAAGCCGTCTCCATGACCGGCGCGCAGTGCGGAATCATCACAGACAGCAACTTTTCACGGGCCCGGATTCAAGACATCGCCACAGGCAAAATTCAGCGGGCACTCGACGACGGCAACATCGTGATCGTTGCTGGATTTCAGGGAGTCACGTCCAATTACGAAATTACCACCCTCGGGCGGGGCGGGTCCGACACTACGGCCACTGCTCTGGCTGCTGCGCTGAAATCGCCGCTCTGTGAGATCTATACCGACGTCGATGGAGTATTTACCGCTGATCCGCGTCTGGTGCCTGAAGCTCGCCTGCTCCCTTACATCAGCTATGAGGAGATGCTCGAATATGCGGCTTCGGGCTCAAAGGTCTTGCATCCGCGCTGCGTAGAGATCGCCAACAAGTTCAACGTGCCGCTGCAGGTCCGCTCCAGTTTTCACGACCGGCCGGGAACAACCATAGTCAAGGAGGAAGTCTTGGAAGCAGTTGCAATCACAGGCGTCACCGGAGATGCAAAAATCGCCCGCCTGGCGTTGACGCGGGTAAGAGACATCCCCGGAATCGCCGCAAGGATTTCGGGAGCTCTGTCTGATGCGGGAATCAATATCCGGCTGATCATTCAGGGCGCTCGTCACGATGAAACAAACGACGTATTGCTGATCGTGGGCGAGGAGGACGCCGATCGCTCAGTCACTCTGCTGAATGAAATTGCGGGAGAAGTGGGGGCCAACCAAGTACAGGTGGATACCAGAGTCGCCAAGGTATCGGTGATTGGCTCCGGCATCGCCAGCACTCCTGGGGTGGCGGCGCGCATGTTCAAGGCCCTGGCCGAGCAAGGGATCAATATCGAGCTGATCAGCAGCTCCGAGGTTCGTATCGCCTGCATCATTCAGGAAGATCGACTCACGGATGCGGTTCAGGCCATTCATCGCGAATTTGACCTCGCCAAGGTCGAAAGGACCAAAGTTGCCGCCACACCAGCTTGATGATGACGGACTCCCTCAGGTCCGAATCGCTCTGGCCGGACTTGGGACAGTCGGGACCGCCGTCATTCAGTTCCTCCGGCAGGACAAAGAGCGCTATCGTGAGGGCTTGGGCCTCGATCTGCGGCTGATTTCAATCTTCGACCGCAGTTACCAGCGCAAGGATGCTTCCTGGACCGGCTCCGACGTCAAGGTGACTGATCGACTCGACGAGTTTCTGGAAACTCCTGCCGACATTGTCGTGGAAGTTCTCGGAGGAGCCGAACCAGCCCACCAGATCATCTGCTCGAGCCTGGAAGAGCAGAAAGCAGTCGTCACCGCCAACAAGCTGCTCATGGCACGTTCGGGAGCCGAGTACTTCGATCTCGTTGAAAAGCATGACGCTTTTATGGGTTTTGAGGCTTCGGTGGCGGGCGGTATTCCCATATTGCGTGCCCTGCGCCGCTCCCTCTTCGCCGACAGAATCGTTCGTGTTCAAGGAATCCTCAATGGCACCTGTAATTTCGTCCTTACCGAGATGGGCTCAACCGGGCGGGAATTTCAGGAAGTGCTTGCCCAGGCTCAGGCGCTGGGGTACGCCGAGGCTGACCCTTTCCTGGACGTTTCGGGACGGGACACTACCGATAAGTTGTCCATACTGAGCGCGCTGGCTTTCGGCCAATGGGTCAGTCCGGAACGCATCCCCACGCGGGGCATTGCCGACATATGGCCCATCGATTTTCTTTATGCGCGAAAGCTGAATTCGTCCATCAAACTCCTGGGCACAGCCGAGAGCCATGCAGGACGGCTCAATCTGCGCGTGAGTCCGTTTCTGGTAAGCGATCACCTGGCCCTCTCGAAGATTTCGGGTGTCCTGAACGCTGTCGAAGTGACAGGTGAGCGCTCCGGCTCCTACGTTTTCAGTGGACGGGGGGCCGGCGGGAACCCGACCGCCATGTCCGTAGTGGCTGACATCCTGAACGCGGCTCTCTGGAAGCATGGCAGGATCCGCTTCCACAGCCATCGCATTGTGGCCGATCAGGGAGACATCTCTTACAGCCGGTCGCAGAGCGAAGCGGCCGAACGCTATCCTTTCTACCTTCGTTTCTTCGTGAAGGACCAGCCCGGCATCATCGCCGCTCTCGCCCGCATTCTGGCCGACCGCAAGATCAACATCGACTCGGTGCTCCAGGAGCACTGGCCCGACAAGTCACGCCTGCCCTTTATTATCACCGTCGAACCAACTCCCTTCTCCACGATGCAGGACGCTTTCGAGGAAATGAAGCAGTTGGACTTCAACAAAGTCCCCCCGTTGGTCCTCCCCATGCTGTTCTCATTCATTCATTGATACTGCATTGATCTGACTGGCTCAAATCAGCTATTATGATGGCTTTGCGGCGGTGTAGCTCAGTCGGTCAGAGCAAGCGGCTCATATCCGCTGTGTCGGGGGTTCGAGTCCCTCCACCGCCATTTTGATCAACTATTCATTTCAGCCGGAATCGAGTGACGCCCTACTATCGTCCCCGCCGCCTCAGAGAAAACCCCGTTTTAAGAAGAATGGTCCGCGAGACGCGGATGAGTTCCGATCAACTGATTTATCCGCTCTTCATCCGCGAAGGAAAGGGGATACGCGAGGAGATCTCCTCGATGCCCGGACAAGTTCGATTTTCCATCGACACTTTCCTGCAGGAAATCGACTCGCTTCACAGCCTTTCCATACCGGCTGTCACTCTGTTTGGAATCCCTGACACGGAACGCAAGGATAAAACAGGCAGTCCGGCCTATGATGAAGAGGGCATCATCTGTCGCGCCATCAGAGCAGCCAAAGAGCAGACGCCTGATCTGCTCCTGATCGCCGACGTTTGCCTTTGCGAGTACACCGACCACGGCCACTGCGGCCTGCCTCGCGAAAACAGTGCCGGCACAGTCATGATCGACAATGACTCCACTCTCAACCTGCTGGCACGCGCGGCTTTGGCATACGCTCGGGCCGGAGCCGATGTCATCGCGCCTTCGGACATGATGGACGGGAGGGTCGCCGCCATCCGCAGCGCCCTCGACCAGGAGAACTTTGAACATATCCCCATCCTCTCCTATGCAGCCAAGTACGCGTCCGCTTACTACGGCCCCTTTCGCGAAGCAGCCGAATCGACGCCCAGATTCGGCGACAGAAAAACCTACCAGATGGATCCCGCCAACTCACGCGAAGGTCTGAAAGAGGTCAACCTCGACCTGGAGGAAGGAGCCGACATTGTCATGATCAAGCCGGCTTTACCCTATCTGGATCTGATTTATCAGGTGCGGCAAATAACGGAGGTCCCCGTGGCCGCTTATCAGGTCAGTGGAGAGTACTCCGCTCTGTGCGCCGCCTTTGCCAGAGGCTGGCTGAATCGGGAGGCGGCCATCATGGAAACCCTGCTGTCGATTCGGCGCGCCGGCGCCGACCTGATCCTCACCTATTTTGCCAAGGAGGCGGCTGAGCTGATCAGGAAAGGTGACTTGTGAGCGCGGGCAATCAGGATCTCTTCACCCGAGCCAAAAAAGTAATCCCTGGCGGCGTGAACAGCCCCGTACGGGCTTTCCAGGCCGTCGGGGGAACGCCCCGTTTCATTCGATCGGCTCGCGGCTGCCGGGTGATCGATGTCGAAGGAAAGGAATACATCGATTATCTGTCTTCGTGGGGTCCTCTCATCCTGGGTCACTCTCATCCCGAGGTCGTTGAGGCCATCAGCAGGGCAGCCGCCAAAGGCTCGAGCTACGGCGCGCCCACGGAAGAGGAGGTCCTCCTGGCCGAAAAGATCTGCAGCTTTTTCCCTTCCATTGAGAAGGTGCGTCTTGTCAATTCCGGCACCGAAGCGACGATGAGCGCGCTGCGGTTGGCGCGCGCCCAGACGGGCCGGCCCATGATCGTCAAATTCGACGGCTGTTATCACGGGCACTCCGACAGTCTGTTGGTCCAGGCCGGCTCCGGCGTCCTCACGCTGGGTATTCCGGGCACGCCCGGCATTCCTCCGCAGTTCGCCGAGCAAACGATCAGTCTGCCTTTCAACGACACGGCCGCCCTCCGGGGAGCCTTCCAGACATATTCCGGTTCGATCGCCGCAGTCATCCTGGAACCGGTGCCTGGCAATATGGGAGTTATCCTGCCCGATCAAACTTTTCTGGAAGAGACTCTGAGACTGGCAGAGACAAATGGAACAATCGTCATTTTCGATGAGGTGATCACGGGATTTCGCCTGGGGCGTGGAGGAGCGCAGGAGCATTTCTCACTTTCCGCCCCACTCACGTGTCTTGGCAAGATCCTGGGCTCCGGATTGCCTATCGGCGCCTATGGCGGCAGGCGTGATCTTATGGAAAATATCGCACCGGAAGGTCCTGTCTACCAAGCCGGGACTCTCTCGGGAAATCCCATCGCCGTGGCGGCCGGTCTGAAAACTCTGGAGATTCTGGAGCGGGAGCACCCCTATCAACAGCTCCAGGCAAAAACGGCACGGCTGTGCCGGGGGTTATCGGAAGCGGCACAGAGAAACGGCGTGGAAGTCCAGGTCCAGCAGTGCGGCTCCATGTTTACCGCCTTCTTCAACTCGGTGCCTCCGACTGATCTGGATACGGCCACGCGCTCGGACACGAAGCGCTTCGCTATTTTCTTTCACAAAATGCTGGAGCAGGGAATCTACCTGGCTCCGTCGCAGTACGAAGCCTGTTTCGTCTCAACGGCCCACGGGGAGCAGGAGATTGATCGGACTGTGGATGCCGCTGAAGTGGTCTTTAGGGAGATGGGCTGAAAAATACGGGGACGCTCACCTGATTTGTTTGGAACAAAGTCAAAGTCAGGTGAGCGTCCCCGTATTTTTAGGCAATCGGCGCCTGAGAACGCCTGAAGGCCGATGCCAGAATCTCCTCGACGGAGAGTTCCACTGCATCGACCGGCAGTTTCTGCACCGTGGCGATTTCAGAGATTACCAGGTGACGAGCCCGGTCGAACATCTTCTTTTCGCGAAAAGAGAGGCTCTTTTGCGAATTCAGGAAGAAGAGATTTTTGAAAACCTCTGCCACCTCGAAGATCGATCCGGTCTTCATTTTTTCCACATTTTCCTTGTAACGATTCTTCCAATCGGGGTCGGGCTCGTTGCTTTGGTTCTCCAGGATTTCAAAAAGCCGGCTCAGTTGCTTTTCACTGCAAATCTTGCGTAATCCAACAAGGTCTGCGTTGCTGATGGGCACCATCACGGTTGAATTGTTGGACAGAATTCTCAACATATAGAATTCTTCCTGCCGGCCGGCAATAATTCGCTGGCAGACATCCTGAATCACACCTACACCCTGATTGGGGTAAATAACTTTGTCCCCAAGTTTAAAGCTCATAAAACCTCCAGGTGATTGGCTCAAGTGTAGATTAATCTTACAAGATCTCTCCCGATTTGTCAAAGTTAGTCCTACATTGAGTACTACATAACTGTGTCGCTAACAAGTGATATGACCGGTAGTGGGAGAAGTACTTTGGCGGCCTTGCAGGGGGCGGGCCTGGTGGCCAAAGCGCCCAAACGAGGCGCTCATCGTAAGCGGCGGTCCTTTAGTCGGAATGCTATGTGGAGGGCAGCAAGCACGCTTGGCTGCCCGGAAAGGCGCAGCAGGATCTGATCGTGGTCTTCGACGATGCCAACAGCAAGGTCTATTACGCTCAGTTAGTCCCAGAAGAGAGTACCGCGACGGTTAAGGCTAAAGCCCCCGGTTATCATCTGGTTCCCTTGCAGGTTGTTTAATGTTCCTTAGGAGGAGGAGGAGATCGGTTTGTCCAATCGGTTTGTCCAATTCGTCGGGCTGCGAACCGTCAATCGCTCAGAGGATTACCTTCCGTGATCACCTCCTCTGCGGAGTTCAGAACCTGAAAAACGGCGTTGGCCTCGATCGGAGCGCTCGACTGAATTCGGGCATAGCCGGACGCCAGCGGTGTAGCCGTTCCACTTGTCCTAAAAACGTTATTGTGGTTCGTAAAGAAACTCCGGAACCAATCCCATCACCAATTTGCGGTAAATAGATAATAAATTCCGGCCTGGAGATGTAGTCCAAGAGTATGCTGCGGATTCCTTCTGGCTCTTCCAGCGTGCCATAGTCAATTACCACCTTGGATATTCCCTCACCAGCCGATGTCTCTAACCCCACAAAAGTCGGATATATAAGGTCGAGATCCTGAGAAATCGGCCCTAGCCCCATTTTTCCTTTCAAGTTAAAAGCAGCCAGAGTTACTGTGGCAGTAACAGATGCGTCATTCCAAAGTTCAAAAGCCACACGCCTGAGGGGGAATATAAAATCAGCTACTAAAGCTTGATTTGCCGAGGATTCTTGTCGCGAACCGTTTAATAATATTCCAATTTGAGCTGGAGGACCCGGTCTTTGACCCGTAATATCGACGAGGACCATCCTAGGGACCGTCTCAGGGAGACTGCCTTTGAAAGTTACACCCCATTCAGACCATACATTACCCGCTTCTGCTCCCTCGATCAGCCCCCCAACATGGAGTGCAACCGAATTGTCGCTAAAAACATTTTCGCCGGTGAGTTTTGTGACCTGCCCTTGAACAGAGACAGTGCAAAATATAAG
>JBOGJG010000451.1:0-1054 GCA_050747825.1 Acidobacteriota bacterium
CCAGTGGGATGAAGCTTCTCCTGGATTTGTCGAGGTAGATTTAGTCGCTCACGAAGGGGGCAATAGCCGGGGAGATTACGCTCAAACGCTGGATCTGACCGATGTCTGCAGCGGATGGACAGAACTCGCGGCGGTGAAAAACAAGGCTCAAGTGTGGGTCTTTGAGGCGCTGGAACAGATCCGCTCCCGGCTGCCCTTCCCGCTGCTAGGGCTAGATTCCGACAATGGAGGGGAGTTCATCAATCATCATTTATACCGGTATTGCGAAAAAGAAGGAATCACCTTCACGCGGTCCAGGCCCCTGCGCAAGAACGACAACTGCTTTGTGGAGCAGAAGAACTACTCGGTGGTGCGACGATTCGTGGGATATGAGCGCTATGACAGTGAAAAGGAACTCGAAGTGCTGAACCAGCTGTATGAGGCCTTAAGACTGTATGTCAACTTCTTCCTTCCCTCCCAGAAGCTGCGAGAAAAGATCCGCCAGGGCAGTCGGGTGACCAAGCGTTACGACCGAGCCCAGACCCCCTTTCGCCGGCTGCTGGCATCTGCGCACATCTCAAAATCAGCCAAAGCTAAGTTAGGGCGCCAATTTCGGCAACTCAATCCGCAGCAACTGCACCGACAGATTCTCGGATGTCAGGAGAAACTGATGGCCATTCAGGCCGGCAAAAGAAGGGCTGTGGAGGGTGACGTGCCGGATGGAAAAGCGCAAAGCCGCTTTCCCACCGTCACTTGGAAAACTCCTGCGGAGTTTCCCACACCCCCCACAGCCCCTACCGCTGGACCATAATTAAAGAAATTTTTCAGGAACTTTTTAGATGACTCTACGAATCCCTTTTCGGGAACTTTTTTAGTTGACGCTACGGGTCCTGCTTATCCACAACCTCTTAACTAAAAGGCTTTTCGAAGAGGAGAAAGCCGGAGTGTCGCCTTTAGGGGCGGAAGGCGACAGGCACAGGTGCGGCTTTTAGTCTTGCGTGCTAAATCGCCAGAGGCAATAATTGTCTTCACCAGAGTTTGTTCTTCAGCTAGGTGGGCGGGACTCGCGGCGTAT
>JBOGJG010000452.1:0-3047 GCA_050747825.1 Acidobacteriota bacterium
TGTACCGAACGTATCAGAGAAGGTGCTGCGGATTATCCTAGGATATACGGACTACGCCAAGCGCGTTGTATGGTCGAGCCCCGATCTATGAACATCGATTTCAATTCCGTCCCGAAGGGTTTCACTCAAGGCGGACAGCACTACTCGAATTCGTTGCCACGCTGGCCTGGTGCTCCGGGTGCCGTGTTACCCTATGGCAACATGACGTCGCGAGTAAGGCTGTTTAATACGTACGAGCCCGTGACTGTCCTGTACCGCAGTCTTATCCCACTACTTGCCCATGAGGGCATACCAGTTTCCGTTTATCTGAGCCGGGCAGAGTACCGCCCCGGTAGAAATCTAGACGCAACGCTGGCCCCATTATCATCAGTGCGGGTACACCGGCTCACGAGCCTGGGTCTCCATGCTCGTCATGGCACTGCGGCCAAAGCCATGATCGGGGTTTTATACTTCTTGGGAACCTTGATTCGGACCCTGCTCGCAGGGGGCCGGTATCGAAACCTGTTTTTAACGCAGCCCCCATTCATTCCTTTTCTTGGTCTCGTTTTGTCGAAGGTGCGCAATCAGCGATACTGTGTCGTCCTGATGGATCTGCAGCCACAGCTTGCTGCGGCCGTTGGTATTTTGGAGAAGCATTCCCTTGCATATCGTTTATTCCGCCGATTGAACTGTGCGGCTCTCCGGAAGGCGGATAGGGTGGTTGTCATTGGACGTTGCATGGCGGATGCGGTTCGGGCGTTGGGCGTTAAAGATGAGTCGATTCGGGTGATCCCCAACTGGGTCGACTGTGACAAGATTCGTCCCGTGTCACACTCGGACAATAGGTTCCGACGAGAGATGGGGTGGGGGGGCTGCTTTGTCGTCATGTTCGCGGGAAACCTTGGATATCCTCAGCCTATGGAGGATCTGATCGCAGCTGCGGAGAGACTGCAGGAACACCGTAGAATCCGATTCGTTATTATCGGCGAAGGGGTTCGCAAAGCGGCGCTTGAGGCCCGACTCGCGAGTATTGGTTTGGCGAACTTCGAGCTGCATGCTTTCATGCACCAGCACTTCGATCTCTCCGAGATTCTTTCTGCGGCCGATCTTCATTTCGTTTCGCTCCATCCTGCTGTAACGGGTTTCGCGGTCCCCTCTAAGACATACAGCATTTTGGCTGTCGGCCGGCCGTTTGTCTTTCAGGGCAGTGAGGATTCGGAGGTTGCTAGGATCGCCCGGGAGGAGGGGGTGGGAATTGTCGTTCCTCCCCAGAATCCCAGCAAGATCTCCGCAGCCATCCTAGAGCTGGCAGAGGACCCAGATCGAACAGGCCGCCTCGGTCGTCGGGGCCGGATGCTGACCAAGGAAAGATGGAATAGTATGAACGCGGCTTCTGCGCATTTAGCGGTTTTGGCCGAACTCGAGAAGATCGAGCCTGTTTGTGAGCACCAGAGCGAGCGTAAATCATAGTGAGACCTTACCAACCTCTCATCATCATCGGAGCGCCACGTTCAGGAACCAATGCCATTAGAGATGCCCTGACTACGCTCTCGCGCGTTGGCACCTGGCCCTGTGACGAGTTGAACCCGCTCTGGCGTTATGACAACTGGAACGAGTTGACCGACGAGCTTTCGGCGGAGCAGATGACAAACCGCGGGCGCCGCTACATTCGCAAGGCTTTCGATAAGCTAGCCCAGCGCCATAACCTCGAGGTGGTTGTTGAGAAAACCTGCGCCAACAGCCTCAGGGTACCCTACGTAGCATCGGCTTTGCCGCAAGCGAGATACCTATACATCGTTCGGGATGGGAGGGCGGCAGCTATTTCGACAATGAGACGGTGGCTAGGGACAACTCCGGTGGGGTACCTATTTCGAAAGGCCCGTTTTGTGCCCGCCAGGGCCTGGCCAACGGAGGTAGCAAGCGTCGTTCGGAGCAGGTTGCCGCGCACTCCTAGGCGGGGTAGCCGTGTACGCAGCTGGGGTCCTCGCTTCGAAGGTATCGATCGGTCGCTATCCGAGGATCCGTTACACATTCTATGCGCCCGGCAGTGGACACGATGTGTAGACCTGGCGGACGAAGGGCTTAGCGCAATTCCCTCAGAGAGGGTGTTTTCGGTCACGTACCGAGGTTTCGTTACAACGCCTGGGCTTATACTCGCTAAGATCATGGAGTTCCTGGAATTGGACCAAGATCCGACAGCTGTCGATGCGGCGGTTGAGCGCATCCACCGAGACAGTTTGCACCGCTGGAGCATGGAGCTGAGCAATGATCAAGTGCGGGAGATCGAACAAGTGGCCGGGAACACTCTTCGGCGCCATGGCTTTCGGCTAAAGAGCGGATGTATCGACTCGAGTTGACGATACCTTGCGGCCCAGCTGAATTGCTACAAGAACTTCCTGTGTTGGTTGGTGTTGGTTAGAAGGAGCGGCTTCCTCGGATCGATAGCTCCTTCACATCGAGAAGGACTTGGATAAGGTCCGCACGGCGGACCTGTCGGCCCGAAAGGATTAGGACATGTCACGCCGCTGGCTCGACGTAGGGCTTTCGCTTGCTGCGCTTCCTGTGGTCGCGCCAATTATTGCGGCGGCGTTTCTTGTTGCCCGCCTACAAACGGGACAAAGCGGTATTTTTGTGCAAGAGCGGATCGGGCGAGGCGGTCACACCTTTGGGCTGATCAAGATTCGAACGATGAAAGCCGTGTCGCGGAACGACTCAATGGTCACCACCGCAAGTGATACGCGTGTTACCCATCTCGGACGGATCCTCCGCAGGTTCAAAATTGACGAGTTTCCCCAAGTCATCAATGTCTTGCGAGGAGATATGGCGATTGTGGGGCCGCGTCCAACCGTTCGTGAAGATTATGAACGAATGGATGAGCGCCAGCGGGGCCGGTTCGCCGTCCGACCGGGCATGACGGGCTTGGCCCAAATCCGTGGGAATACGGCACTAGGCTGGCCGCGGCGGATCGAACTTGACCTTCTCTACATTGAAAAGCAGAGGCTGCTGGTTGATTTGCGAATCATTGGAGAGACGGCCTGGATGATCCTTACGAATCGCATTGAAAGCCA
>JBOGJG010000453.1:0-1753 GCA_050747825.1 Acidobacteriota bacterium
GAGCAACGCTGAAGACGGGTCCAAGCGCCCCAGCCCTTCGGGTCGCGGCGGCACTGGCCTGCTGGCTTTGTTGCTCCTCGGTCCCATATTCCCGATATGCTCCCTCGTCGCGCCTCGCCATCAGACCGCACCCGTCGGGTACCCGGCTCGCGACGATAGCACACTTATTTATGTTACGAAGCACTAGGGGTGACTAAATAAATATTTCCTGGTCAGGCAAATTATCGGCGGGAGATTTCCGTTTTTCCCGGTCCAGCAGTTTTCCCAATCCCGCTATCATGGCCTGGATCATGGCCGATACGTGGATAGCTGGACTCAGAATTGCCAGGTGAACCCGAAACGTCTGCTGTGTAAACTTGCTCAGCACTTTATCGACGATCGCGTCTATTTCCTGCGTCCCCCGGCGCAATGAGGTGAGGGCCTGGGCCAGCCTTCGATCACCTTCCAGTGCCATCTGGTCGGTCCTTGCTGACAATTCATGGACCCGGGCCTGCAGCGCGGGGATCTGTTCTTTCAGAGGTCTGAGCTTCTCAACCATCTGGTTGGCAAAATCCAAAGCCTGCGTCGAAAAATTGGCAAGCAGAGGAATGAGCTTTTCCAGTCGTTTCAGTTGGCGATTGAGTTGGGTGAGAGCCACCATGTAAATGATAGCCTCAATGATCAGCAGAATGGCCATAATCACGACCAAAGTTGTGATCATCTCGATGTTCTCTATTTGCACAAGTGCAAGATATCACAGCAGCTAAGTGCTGTGAAGGCCGGCGTTATCGCTCTTCAGTCGCTTAAAGAAGAGATGGGTGATCACGATCCGACAGATCACGTAGATCCCGAGAAACACGTAGAGTGACAAAATACCCAGCAGGACTGAAAAGACAGCCCAGAACGTCATAATTGCCTCCTTGAAGTAGATCTTTGCAAGCAAGAGGCACGCCAGGTGGAAAAAAGGATCATAAAAATCATAAAAGGAAAGATGCATGAAAGGAAAAAGAGTCGCTGAGTCCAGAACGACAATGACGGAAGTGGTGCTTCCCAACGACGCGAACATTCATGGAAATATCCTGGGAGGAAAGGTGATGCACCTGATGGATATGGCGGGGGCCATTGCGGCCTTTCGCCATTGCCGCAAGCCTGTGGTGACCGTCCTGGTAGATTCGGTGAGCTTTTTGCACCCGATCAGAATCGGTGATCTGATCCTTCTGGAAGCGGCTGTGAGCAGGGCTTTTACAACTTCAATGGAGGTCGAGGTCGAGGTCTTTTCCGAGCAACCCCTGACCGGTTACAAAACCAAGACGAGCACCGCCTTCTTGACGTTTGTAGCGCTCGACAGTCAGGGAAAACCTGCTCGGGTGCCGCCCATTATTCCTGTATCCGAGCAGGACAAACAGCGCTACGAGCAGGCAGCGAGCCGCCGCCGCCGACGGCTGCAGACTGCCGGAAGAACCGGTTCAACCTAATTAAAAGCCGCAGGGCTGCATTGTTATAATTTAATCAGAGTGTGAATGACCTTCCCCCCACAATTAGGACCACCTGCTGAGTGAGTTTTCGCGCAAAATGGCGCCAGGAGAACTCACGATGAAGCGGAAGCGATTTACGGAAGAACAGATCATCTGGGTGCTGAAGCAGGCAAAGCAGGAGCCCGGAGAGCCGATCTGTGCCGCCAGGTCGGCGCTCCCGGGCCGCAGATTGTTGGCCGACTTCTGGTTGCATCCGACAAAACTACCGAGACCGGAGGCTACGCCCAAAAGCGGCGCAG
>JBOGJG010000454.1:0-1471 GCA_050747825.1 Acidobacteriota bacterium
ACATCGGCATGCTCGACGCGCTCATCCAAGCCGCCGCCGGCCAACCCTGGATCCCCACCACCGCCTGACCATCAAGCCCCCACACGGCTCCCAGACGCCTCGATTCAGGGACCTATCCAGTTACATTCCGCCAACCAGGCGAAGGAAGTCTTGAGTCAATCGGGAGTTGACGCAAAGGAGGTGCTTCAGGCGGCGCTAACGACCACCAGCCTCCTGCAGAACGACGAGCCAATGGTGGGGTCCGTCGATGCGTTGAGGCTCTTCGGTGCACTGGAGGACGCACCTCCGTTACCTGTTCGTTTGGCCGGTCGCCTGCTTCTGCTGTTGAAACCGAACTCTGGCGGACCGATACCCTTCGTTCTCCGACAGGAAGCCACCCGCCAGGCGATTCGATTGAACAGTAGCCAGGTGAGTCAGGCGCACCTACTCATAGCCATCTGCTCACTGTCTGAGCAGATGACGATCGCTGGCCATAGATTCTCTGCCAGAGTGGCGACAGCCAACGTAGCCGCCGACGTTCTGGGCCGCTGGGGGGTGGACTATCGGAAGATCGTTTTGATAGCCACCCACCACGGAGTGGCAACCGCTCCCCGCGATGACAGCCCGCCCTGGCGCACCGGAAAGAGCGACCCACCCGTCGGCCGCGACTTCACGGCATCCCTTCAGAGTGCAAGAGGGGACGCAATCAGGAATGGCCGCAGATGGGTAGGTTCCTCAGATGTGCTAAAGGGACTCATTTCCGACAGCGCCGGCTCAGCGGTGCGACTGCTCAATGAGTGCGGTGTCAACCTAACGAAGATGCAGGCGGAACTTGAAGGCCTATCAGGGAGCAGTGATTGAGAGATGACGTTAGGTCGCCCTTACAATCAGGTGGCCGCAGGTCGCAGGCATGGCCTACAGGTCCGGTGGTGCTGATTGATTCGAGAAGGTGCGGCATTGTTCTTCGGGAGGAAGCACCTCCACAAAGCACCGGTTACGCTGGTGGCTCGCTGGATGGCGGCGGGTGCCGCCAGGGAGTCGACTGCCATTCGGGAGGAAATGCGTGCAGAGTTGGACCGGACCGACTGGCCTGAGGTGGAGTCGGTGATGTCGGAGGCATTTCGGTTGGCCATCGCGGCAGCGTATTCCCCAAAGGGCGAGCTGCTTGAGGTTCCGGAGTATGTGCGCCGGGTTCGAGAGCATTACGAGGCCAACTGCGAGGCGGGGTTCACGCAGGCGGACGCAGAGACGTTGGTACGGGCTGCGCGCGGTGAGAACGTTTCGATAGCCAGTGAGGGCTATTCACAGGCGATCTTGTAGAAGTGGAGAGCGACTACTGTGCTGATGGTTTCGTTGAAGGTGTCCAACGGTCTGCGGTAGTCGGTGTGGAGGATTCTCCAGGTCTTGAAGTTCGCGATGGTCTGTTCGATGACATAGCGGACCTTGTTGATCTGCGTGTTGTGTTCGGTTTCCCAGTCGAGCAGGTCTCGGT
>JBOGJG010000455.1:0-1194 GCA_050747825.1 Acidobacteriota bacterium
GTGGGAAAGGATCTGGAGACGCTCAGACAACCAGGAGGTTGGCTTAGAAGCAGCCATCCTTTAAAGAAAGCGTAATAGCTCACTGGTCAAGCGGCTCCGGGCCGACAATGTAACGGGGCTCAAGCACGAGACCGAAGCCGTAGAATCGACGGAATCCTGCGGGATTCCAGATTGGTAGAGGAGCGTTCTCTGGGCAAGGAAGCCAGACCGGAAGGACTGGTGGAGCGCAGAGAAGTGACCCTGCCGGCATAAGTACCGAAAAGGACGGTGAGAATCCGTCCCGCCGTAAGCCTAAGGATTCCTGAGCAAGGTTCGTCCGCTCAGGGTTAGTCGGGACCTAAGGTGAGGCCGAAAGGCGTAGCCGATGGATATCCGGTCAACATTCCGGAACCACTTGGGTGACGTTATCACGATGGGGGGACGCAGGAGGCTAGATGGGCCTGCGATTGGATGTGCAGGTTGAGGCATGTAGGGAGATCCGCCAGGCAAATCCGGTGGGTCGCCAATCCTGAGGTGCCGAAGCGATGCCCGTCAGGGCAATAAAGCCATCGATGCCAAACTGCCAAGAAAAGCCTCTAAGGAGTCACTCAGGTGCCCGTACCGCAAACCGACACAGGTAGGCGAGGAGAATATCCTCAGGCGCGAGCGAGAACACCCGTTTAGGAACTCGGCAAACTCGCCCCGTAACTTCGGAAGAAGGGGTGCTCCGGTAGCGTTAGGCGGTTCGCCCGCCGAAGCGCGAGGGAGTCGCAGTAAAGAGGCCCAGGCGACTGTTTACTAAAAACACAGGGCTCTGCAAAGTCGAATACGACGTATAGGGCCTGACGCCTGCCCGGTGCCGGAAGGTTAAAGGGAGGGGTCAGCTGCGCAGGTAACTGCGCGGCGAAGCTCTGAACTGAAGCCCCGGTAAACGGCGGCCGTAACTATAACGGTCCTAAGGTAGCGAAATTCCTTGTCGGGTAAGTTCCGACCTGCACGAATGGCGCAACGATCTGGGCGCTGTCTCAACGGGTGGCGCTGGGAATTTGTGGTACCGGTGAAGACGCCGGTTGCCCGTGGCTAGACGAAAAGACCCCGTGCACCTTTACTACAACTTAGTTGTGAGTGCTGGCGTGTTATGCGCAGGATAGGTGGGAGACTGTGAACCGGGCCTCTTGGGGTCCGGGGAGTCATCGGTGAGATACCACCCTTAGC
>JBOGJG010000456.1:0-1068 GCA_050747825.1 Acidobacteriota bacterium
TGGAGCGTCTCTTGGGCATGCTGGAAAGAATGGAAGAAAGATTCGCGAATCGTCCGGGGCCGCCAACGACGACGCCACCGACGAAGCCGGGCCCGAAGAAGCCGGAGACCGGTGGGGGTGGGGAGGAGAAACCCTGCAACCGTGTGGAGAAGGCGCTCGACTTTCTGGCGCCGATTGCAATTGACTTCACATTTGGAGATGGCGTCGGACTTGCCTTCTCATTCATTGCAGATCGCGACGGCGATCTCCATGTCTCGGTAGGAATAGGGCTTGTGGCCGGCGGTGTTGGACAGGGTGGGGCGCTGGGACCGAGTCTTAATGCGACTAATGGAGGCATTGATACTGCCCCGGCTGGTCTCGGCTTTTGGGTCACGGGGGGAGCTGGCGCAGTTGTCGGCGCAGCAGCTGATGGATGGTTTCCTCTCCCTGATGTAACGGACTTTCGCGGCACGATATCTCCCGCATTGGGCAGTGGACTGGCCGGAGGAGTCATGCTAGCAGGACGAGGAACGATACCAGGCGTCGCACCGCCTGTGAGGGATTGCCCATGAAGATACAGATCCCGAGATTTCGTAGTGCGTTTGACGGCTGGCAGCGAAGCTTGCGTTGGCGGTTTTCCATAGTTTCTGTTGCCGCAGCGTGCGCGTTCCTCCTGTTAGCACCGTTCGAGAGATATAGATGGTTTGGGCTGGCGATCTTTGGCTTCGCATGTATACTCATTGGACTCACGTCCCTGGTGGCACTCACGAGCAGGAAGTATGCGAGTCAGTGGCTTGAAGACGTGACTCCGAGCGATATGAAGTATCGTCTGTTGCTGATGTCCGTACTATTTCTGGGAGGCGGAGCCGCATTTGTCGTGGGAGCGTACAGCTTGTGGCTCGACACGCTATGACCTCCGGAGCGGGCTGCTTGGCCAGAGAAGAGGGTTGAGTCGAGGACTGCCGAAATAGGTGCCGACCACCTTGTGCGCCAGGCGAAGCCTGGGAGAGGGGGAAGCGATGTAGCGAGTAGCTGCCAGAGCGGAAACCTTTCGGAGGGGATCCTGCAGGTGCGAATCCTGTGCGGTAA
>JBOGJG010000457.1:0-1100 GCA_050747825.1 Acidobacteriota bacterium
TGGAGCGTCTCTTGGGCATGCTGGAAAGAATGGAAGAAAGATTCGCGAATCGTCCGGGGCCGCCAACGACGACGCCACCGACGAAGCCGGGCCCGAAGAAGCCGGAGACCGGTGGGGGTGGGGAGGACGACGGCTGCATCGGTGCTAGTGAAGAGGGCGTCACCATCGTTGTGGGAGGAGGATTCTCTGCTACTCCCTTAGGGGGAGTGGAAGGCAGCTTCGCTGCCGCGTATGAGAACCGACTTCCCTCCGTTGTTGGCACAGCCGGCATGCCCGATGGCGCACTTGGATCGTTCGGACCATCTGGGCTGTGGAGCATATCCGCGGATGTATTTGTTGGCGCAATGCGTGGAAATATTGCAAATCAGCAGGGGACGTTGAACAGTATCACTCTGTCACTGCCTTTGGTTAGCGCGACGTACTTTACGGGCGAGCACTTCTTCGAAGGCTTTACCGTAGGATACGGTCCGACTCTCAGTGGGTATGGGGTGTCAGGTGCGCAAGTCAAGACGCGAGCGATTGCTCCGGGGTGTAAGTAGTGGAGCCAAAGCCTCAGTATCATGCAGAGATCCGCGCCCTCAAGAGGCGTTACGCCCTCACTCTGGTCGGGGCCCCTGTTGGCGTATTCTTCTTCGGAGTGCTGGCGTTTGCCAATCCGCTGTTCATCGTGGCATCCGCAGCTGTGGCCGGATGGAGTGGAGCAGAGGCGTGGCGTCTTCGCTGTCCTAGATGTGGTTTTCACTTGCTACGAGCCGGCGGAAGAGGCGTTGCTAGTTGGGTGTGGTCGCCCGTGCTTGGGAGCAAGTGCAGACGCTGCGGGCTGTCTCTGACCTGAATCTTGCATTTTCCAGGCCGTGTGTTGTGTAAGGGAGAGGGTGTAAAGAGATGAGCCTCCATGGGTTAGACCCACTGCTGTCCCACAAACTTCACAGAAGAAGGCCTGAATCCGAGCTCCTCTGTTACAATGGGAATCGTCCAAAACCCTTGTAAACAGAGGAGGATTCAGGCCTTGGCCCATCATTCTACCGTCTTCGCCCAGCTTCTCCAACTCGTACCGAGACATGAATTCGAGCAGCTCGCCCGATGCCACCATCGAGGCT
>JBOGJG010000458.1:0-6867 GCA_050747825.1 Acidobacteriota bacterium
GGTCAGCGGTCAGTGGTCCGCGGTCAGTGGTCAGCGGTCAGCGGCCAGCGGCCAGCGGTCAGCGGTCAGCGGTCAGCGGTCAGCGGTCAGCGGTCAGCGGTCAGCGGTCAGTGGTCAGCGGTCAGTGGTCAGCGGTCAGCGGTCAGCGGTCAGCGGTCAGTGGTCAGCGCGTCTCGTAATCTCTGCAGAGCACGAGCCCGGTGCGAGATTTGATTCTTCTCCTCCAGAGTCATCTCTGCCATGGTCTTCTTAAGCGGTGGGTAATAAAATATGGGGTCGTAGCCGAACCCCTCATCGCCGCGGGGTTCACCGACAATAAAGCCCTTGATTTCGCCGGTCACCTCGATAAGGTCTTCCTCCCGGTAAAAACAGAGAGCGCAGACAAAGCGTGCTCCTCGTTCTCGCAGTTGGGTCTCAGGGTCTAGATGAGCCAACTTCTCCAGCAGCTTTTGGATTCTTTGCCGGTCGGTCGGGGCAAAGCGCGCCGACCGGACCCCCGGGGCACCGCCCAATGCGCGGACTTCGAGTCCCGAATCATCGGCCAACACCGGCAGCCGGAGCAGGCTGAAATAGTGCTCCGCCTTAATGCGGGCATTCTCCGCAAAGGTCTTGCCATTTTCGAGAGCCTCCGGGAAACGATCCGTCTCCAGAGGGGACTCAAACTCGATACTCAGTCCTGAAAGAGCCGCTTTGATTTCTTTCAGCTTGCCTGGATTTTTGGTGGCTACAAAAAGACGCAAGGAGGTTAACCGGCCAGCGTGTCGGTCGTCCGGGGGAAAAGCTCAAAGTCAGTGACCTGCCGATCAATGGCCGAGCGCTGATGCTCGATCAGTTCGCGGGTCCCTTTGCCGGCCAGCTCAAGCAACTGATCAAGTTGAGACCTGGAAAATGACTGCCGTTCTGCAGTCCCCTGGACCTCAACGAAGTGATCCTGCCCGGTCATCACCACGTTCATATCGACCTCGGCATTCGAGTCCTCTTCGTAGTTCAGGTCCAGGCATAACCTGCCGTCTACAACCCCTACGCTCACGGCGGCCACATAGTCCAGGATTGGAGATTTTTGCAGGACTTTGTCCCGCAGCAGCCTGGCCACGGCCAGCGACACGGCTACAAAGGCGCCGGTAATCGAAGCGGTCCTGGTGCCTCCATCAGCCTGGATGACGTCGCAATCCAGCCACAATGTCCTTTCTCCCAAAGCCTTCAGATCGACAACTGAACGGAGCGAGCGCCCGATCAACCGCTGGATTTCCTGAGTGCGTCCCGACAGCTTTCCCCGGGACGACTCGCGGATCATACGGGTTCCGGTAGAGCGAGGAATCATGCCGTACTCGGACGTGACCCAACCCTGGCCCATGCCCCGCAGGAAGGGGGGAACCTTATCCTCAACACTGGCCGTACAAATGACGTGCGTATCTCCGCACTCGACCATTACCGAGCCTTCGGCATACTTATTGTAGTCAGTCCAGAAGGTTACCGGCCTCAGTTCGTCCGCCTTACGGCCGTCGTTTCGGGGTGACGCCATGCGGGCCATTCTACATGAAGGCCTGATGGATGGAAACATGACCGGCCAGAGTGGGGCGCTCCTGGCCTTCCACAATAAACTTTACGCGCTTGATGGGGGGCAGGTTCTCGATCAGGGAACGGGTAATCGAACGGACTAAAGCCAGCTCAGTGGTGATTCCCCCCAGCAATTGAGACACCGTCTCGGCAGGTAAATCGACGACGGCTGTTCCATCCTCCAGCAAGTAGAATTGCCTGAGCCGGGGTTCGGAAGAGAAAAGCACGGGTGGACCCTCCAGAACCCTGGTGATGATCTGATGCGCATTGAGCACGATGTCGTCAGTCTCCAGAATCGAACTTTCCTTCGCTTCCAGAAAATCGTCTTCGCCTCCAACCGCGCCGGGACGGTAGACGTGCAACGCTACTGTTCGTTCGCCGGAACTACGCGCTTCGATAACGTCAGATTCCACGTCCAGCATCTGACGGCCGACTTTCGCAATCTCCTGCTGGCGGCGCTGTTCGGCCTGATAGAGCGACCAGGCCAGCACCAACGCCACCCCCACTATCACAAGCGCAATGATTAACTTCTTTTGATCTCTCATCGTAAAAACTTCGACACGGCTCGAGCGAGCGCCTCAGCAAGCCTGCGCTGAAAATCCGCCGAAATCAGTCTTGGGCGGTTGTCCTCATTGGTCAAAAAGCCCACCTCTACCAGCACGGCAGGCGCCGTAACTGGAGCCAGGACGGTCAGAGGCGCTTCGACTACCTGGTTTTTTGATCCGTACACGGCGTTGAGCTCAGCTTGCACCAATTCAGCCAGTTCCCGGCTGCGCGCCCTGAAGCGGGCCTGACCTTTCAACCAGGATGGGATGACCTGCGAGTCTTCTTCCCCTTGCCCTCCCAGATCCTGGTGCACATAAACGATGGGACCGGCAGCTTCCGGAGAAGGCGAGCCCCCGGCGTGAAGGCTGATAAAAGCCCGAGACTGATAATAGTTGACCAGCGCGCTGCGGCGCTCCAGCGGCAAATCCGAGTCGCGACGGCGCGTCTGAGTGGCAGTCAAGCCGGAAGAACTAAACTCGCGGTCCAGATTTTGGGCGATGCTCAGGACGATATCTCTTTCGGTCACACCCTCGGCCGGAGTAACCCCGCTGTTCGGACCGCCATGGCCGGGATCAATGGTAACTGCGTACCTGGGTCGAGTGGGCGGCGCAGCGATGAGTCCTTCTTCTACCCTAGCGCTTGCGCTAGGAGCCTCATGGGCAGGAATGACATCCAGGCCGGCGGCATCGGGACGTGGAGGAGGAGGAATATCGAGCCCACCCGCCACTCTGTCACTCTGAGGAGGCGCGTAGATATTGATGACCGTGCGCAGCGGATCAGTCAGCGTAAAATGGCGGAAGGTGTAGAAATTAGATCCTTTATGGATGCGAAACACCCCGAAAACGTCATTCGGATTGAACTCAAGTGAGGACACCAGCCGCGGGTCCGGCTGGCGTTCGGGACGGTCGGGTCTGACCAGGTACTCGTCGAATTCAACCTGCAGGTAACGACGGAACTCCTGGACATCGACACGAGATCTCTTGCTGGGAGCAAAAACGATCGAGACATGGTCCGGATAATTGGTCACCTCGACCTGCACCTGGTTCTGCTCGAGATCCGCAATCCGGTAGCGACGATCAGCCACTCGCTCCAGCTTGGTTGAAAGTATGTAAGGCAGCGCCCTGTCTATGAAATCCTGGGGAACATACCAGTCGTTCTTCCTTCTCTGCCAGGGAGCCACGGAGATGAGGATGTATTGATCCGCATAGCCCACCAGCCTGCGGCCATGGGTCAACAAAAGCGTACCGCGCGGACCCTGGAGCACGAGTTGGTCACTCTCGACGTCAAACTCCAGGTCCAGAATATCGACGATGTCTTCCAGCTTATAGTAAAGCTGACCTTCCGCGGTCCTGGAACCGACTTCCTTCTCCTCCCTGCCCACCATGATTTCCAGATCCGGCGAAGCCATCAGAGCCGCAAGGGCCAGCAGGCATACTCTTCCTAACATCGCCGAATATTATAGATGAATCCCCAACCGGCTGTTGCTGTCACCCTCTAAGGGAGACGAGGTCCATGAGGCGGGCGGTTTCGCGGTAGGCTTCTTCGACCCATTCGACGATTTTTTTGGGATCGGGAGCATACTCGAGCTCGATGGAGACGACCCCATCAATCTTCAATTCTTTAATGGCCTGCAGGTAGGGAACAAATTTGACGATGCCGCGGCCTGGAGGCAGGTCGCCGTGGACTTTGCCGTCACAGTCGCTGATGTGGACATGGATGGCTCGCTTTTTCAGCTTCCTGAGCTCGGCCGGGCTGGTGTCAGAGAGCACCAGATGGCTCACATCGATGTTGGCGCGCACGCGGGGGTGATTGCAATCTTTGAGGAAGCGTACCATTTCATCCACATTGTTGAGGAGACTGAGCCGAAACGGTTCCAGTTCAAGCGCTATATCGATATTCTTCTTATCCGCGTAGTCTCCCAACCTGCGGCAAGTCTCCACACCCCACTGCCACTGCACATCCGGGGGAATGACTTCGCGCTGCCAGATATACTCGCCCAGGACCAGCAGAATGTTTCGAGCGCCCCACACCTTGGCCAGGTCAATGAATTTCCTGCAGCGCTCCAGGTGGAAATCCCGAACCGGATCATTGAAATCAATCAACCCGACGGCAACCACGGGTAGCGAGATAATCGGCAAACCCAGCTTTTCGGCGCTTTTGGCCACCAGGGATATCTCCTGCTTTGAAATCCCGTCAGCCTCTGTGAAAATATCCACGCAATCGAATCCGATGCGGGCGATATGTTTGAGCCCGGATGCGGGATCGATCCCCACTTGCTGAAAAGCGCTGTTGATGATGCCCAGTTTCATAGGATCTCTTCCAGTGAGAGGGCACGGTGTTCTTGCGCGCTTCTGTAGGCGGCTTCCACCCAGGCCATGGTTTTCAAATTGTCGCGCCCGCTGATCGCGGGCTCATCACCCGTCTCCAATCCAATCAACAGTTGCGCCATCGTTCCGATGAAGGCATCCGGAAACCAGCTTTCCTGCCAGCGCGGCTCCTGAAACTCTGCATCACCCCGGCTGGCATAGCGAAGGCTCGAAGGAGTGGTGAACGGGTCCTGGCACCAGCCGATATCGCCCATGGCGAGACCATGGAGGCCTTCGATCCGCCATTGAATCCTGATGTCGCTCGGACAACCCTCACGCGCCGGACCGGTCCAGATGTCATCGGTGGAAACGGCGAGCAGCCCGCTGCCGTATTCGAGGATGTAGATACAGATGCCGTCGGAGTGAGGAAAACGCGTGCGGGGATCGGTTCGCACACTGCAGTAGATGCGTTCGGGATCGCCGAACCAGTAGCGCAAAGTATCGATGTGGTGAATGGACATGATGCGCAGGGTCAGCCAGCCCAGTTCTTCCTGCCAGGGCTGAAAGTGCGGAATGCCGCGCATTTCAATGGTAGCCAGAACGGGCTCTCCGAGGGCGCCGTTCTCGAGCAGCGTTTTGCCGGCACGCACCGACTGATCGTAACGCATGTTCTGATTCACGGCCAGAGCAACACCGGCCTCTTCACAGCTCCTGACGATCTGCACTGCTTCCCGGTAATCGATCCCCAGCGGCTTCTGAGCCAGTATTCCTCTTACCGTTCCCAGGCGACAGGCCTCTTCGATCAACGCCCGCTGATGCTGGGGTGGCACGGCTATATCGAGAACTTCGATGGAGGAATCCTGCAGCAGTTGATCGTAGCTCTCGCAGGCTTTGGGAATGGAATGTCTTTCTGCCACTTGACGGGCGGTTTGAGGACGGCGCGAGGCAATGGCTACTGGATTGAAGCCCGCCTTGCGGTAACTCGGAAGGTGGCATGAATCGACGATAAAGCCTGCGCCCAGCACCCCGATGGGGACGTCCTTGCGGCGGGGCAAAGGAGCGTGAATACTCAAGTCCAAGGCCAAGTTAAGATCTACCACAGGCCGAAGCGGACCGCCAAGCCCACGGCGACCAGGGTCAGGCCGATGGCTGAGGCAACTCCGAAGATGAAGCCCTGCTGCAAAGTGGTGCGCCGGGCGTAGGATCCGATCAGGGCGGGGGTAATGGTCCATCCAATCGCGCCGATGGCAAAAAACAGGCCAACGGCACGCCCGCGCACCTCCAGGGGAAATTCGCCCAGCAGCAGAGCCAGTATGGTGGGAAAAATCGGACCAAAAACCAGCCCGGCTGCAATCACCGTAATCACGGCCGTAGGGAGGCTGCTACTCAGGACCACGCTGGCCAGCACGACGATACAGACAACTGAGAGCGTCAGGATCAGTCCGGCCTCCGCCCCTTCCGACAGACTGAAGGCCGTTATCAGTCGCGAGAGCATGAAAGCCAGCCAGAATCCCGAAAGCCAGCGCAGAGCACTTGCCTCGGTAACACCACGCCCACCGAGGTAGGTTGTCGTCCAGGCCCCCATGGCCGCCTCCAATGGAGCATAGAAGAAGAATCCCATGCTGCACAGCCACAGGACCGGACTGCTCAACAAAGCCATAGTCCCTGAGCCGGACACCTCTTCCGGCGGAAGGCCCAGGACATCCGGAGAAAGCAGGGTCGAGAAATCGACCATCAGAGCCAGAACTCCTGGAATCACCACCGCCGCGCCAAGCCCGTACAGCACAGCGGGAATCTCCCTTTTTCGCAGCAAAGCCGCCAGACCCATGGGAGTCAGAAAAGCTCCGAGCCCGAAGAAGAAGTTGGCAAAGTTGGTGGCATAGGCCAGGCTGCCGCCGAAAGCAGCCGGCACAAATACGTTGACTGCATTGGCAAGGGCCGACCAGGCGCTTCCCAGCAGCAGGATGGCCACAAGCGCGCTCGGAAAACCCCGTGATCCGCCCAGAAAAAGCATCGAAACGGCCATCAGAGCACTTCCCGCCACCAGGACCGCCTGCTCGCCGAAATGATCGGTCAAAAAGCCGCTGATGAGGATCATGGGAATGATCGTAAATCCGAAGGCGGAGACCAGACCGCCGACGCGAGCCTCGCCGATTTCCAGTTTTCTGGCCAGCGGGAGCTTAATGCTCCCAAGCAATGCTACTCCCATACCCGTAACCAGGAGGGCTGCAATTGTCATGGGCTGCACGAGATTATCCATTACTTTGTATGCGGGCTTGGGCTTTGCAAGAACTCAAGTACATCGGCCATTTCCTGGAGAGTGAGTTCCAAATCCTCGGGCATGATGGAAACGGTGGAGGCGCGGATTTCGGCGATGTTGCTGCGCAGGATGGAGTCTTCTTCTGGCCCTCGCCGCCGCAGTGTGACCGAAGTGGCGCTCTCGTTGGCAATAACACCG
>JBOGJG010000459.1:0-26400 GCA_050747825.1 Acidobacteriota bacterium
CAAAAAGGAAAAACGCAAGATCTGACCCCCTTTAAGGAGGCTTTGTGAAAAGAGACGGAGATGATGTCCTTCGCTGTTCATTCTGCAACAAAAGTCAGAATGACGTAAAGA
Organism: Acidobacteriota bacterium; assembly: GCA_050747825.1. GTDB lineage: Bacteria > Acidobacteriota > UBA6911 > RPQK01 > JBOGJG01 > JBOGJG01. The sequence goes on from JBOGJG010000459.1 coordinate 112, forward strand.
AGCTGATCGCCGGTCCAACGGTTTTTATCTGCGACGAATGCGTTGATGTTTGCAACGAGATCATCTCCGACGACATCACGGCCGAGGCCGCGTCTGTCAAAGACGCGCTTCCCAAGCCATCAGAGATCAGAGATTTCCTCGAACAATACGTGATCGGCCAGGACGCCTCAAAGAAGAAGCTGGCGGTAGCTGTCTATAATCACTACAAAAGAATCAAGATAGGCCGCCGCCGCCATCAGGATGTCGAACTCACCAAGAGCAACGTCGTTCTCATGGGACCTACCGGGACCGGGAAAACCCTGCTGGCTCAGACGCTGGCCCGCATGCTTTCCGTTCCTTTTGCCATCGTCGATGCCACGACGCTCACCGAAGCCGGCTACGTCGGTGAGGACGTCGAGAACATCATCCTGAAACTGCTGCAGTCTGCGGGCGGCGACCGCGACCGCTGCATGCAGGGCATTATTTACATTGACGAAATCGATAAGATATCCCGCAAGGACGAGAACCCCTCCATTACTCGAGACGTGTCGGGAGAAGGCGTGCAGCAGGCGCTGCTCAAGATCCTGGAGGGAACGCTGGCCAACGTGCCTCCTCAGGGAGGTCGCAAGCATCCTCACCAGGAATTCGTGCAAATCGATACGACCAACATCCTCTTCATCTGCGGAGGCGCTTTTGTCGGGTTGGATAAGATCATCCGTAAGCGCCTGGGACGCAGCACCATGGGTTTCCGCTCCAGCCTTGCCGACAGCCGCTGGAAGAAGGAATCGGATTCCAATATCCTGAGCCAGGTGCTGCCCGAAGATCTCATTAAATACGGCCTCATTCCTGAATTCGTAGGCCGCCTGCCCATCCTCTGCACTTTGCATGAATTGGATAAGCCGGCCCTCGTTGAAATTCTGACCAGACCAAAGAACGCCCTGGTCAAGCAGTACCAGAAGATGTTCGAGTTCGAGAACGTTTCGTTGAAGTTTACCGATGATGCCCTGGAAGCCATCGCTCAGATGGCTCTGGAGCGTAAAATCGGAGCCCGCGGCTTGCGGTTGATCACGGAAGATCTTATGTTAGACGTGATGTACGAACTGCCTTCGAGCAAGCGGGTCAAAGAATTCGTCGTGACGCACGAGATGGTCGAGAACAAGGAAGTCGTTTTCAAATTGCTTGAGAAAGCAGGATAAACAGTTCCAAGTTTCAAGTTCCAAGGGAGGATCTCGCTAGAAGCGCGCCCTGACTTATACAAGCAGGCTCACAACTTGGAACTTGAAATCTTCGAAGCGACAGTCTGTTCTGTTAGTCTGAAAGTCGCGCGAAAGAACTAGCTGTTTGAAACCCTGCGCCGAAGGTTGCATCTGTATCAGGGAGTTTGATAAAACGAAGCTCCCGTAAACAAGAAAGATGGCAATAGTGCAAGAGAATGTGACACAAGCTTACCCAATGGTTCCCATCCGGGACGTTGTGGTATTCCCATACATGATGGTGCCCTTCGTAATCGGCCGCGCCTCCTCCGTGCTGGCGCTCGAGAAGGCACTGCAGGGTGACAAGAAGATTTACCTCGCGACTCAGAAGGACGCCTCGCAGGACAATCCATCTTCCGAGGACATCTATGAAGTCGGGACCGTGGCCTCGATCGTTCAGAGCCTGAAGCTTCCCGATGGCAACATCAAGGTACTGGTCGAGGGACTGCGCCGGGCCCGCACACTGGATGTGGTGGATGAAGGCGAGTACTTCTCCGCCGAGGTTCAGTTCGACCCCATCCCGAAAATTTCGGCCACCAAGATGGAGCTTCTGACCAAACGGCTCAACGCCCTGTTCGAGCAGTTTGCCAAGCTCAATCCCAATATCAATTACGAGACCATCGTCCAGGCCGCGCGCAGTACCGATACAGAGAGGCTCTCGGATACGGTCGCAGCCAACCTGCCCATCGATGTCGAAGATAAGCAGGCCCTCCTGGAGATTGCCGACCCTGCCGAGCGGATGGAAAAGATTTGCGAGTTCATCGAAGTCGAAATCGAGAAGGTCAAGGTCGATAAGTCCATCCAGGGCCGCGTTCGCCGCCAGATGGAGAAGGCGCAGCGCGAGTACTACCTGAACGAGAAGATCAAAGCCATCCAGAAGGAACTGGGTCGCGACGACAAGAACGAGATCGAAGAACTCAAGAAGAAAATCGAAGAAGCCAAGATGTCGGAGGAAGCCTACGAGAAAGCCATGAACGAGGTCCGGCGTCTGGAGCAAATGCCTCCCATGAGCGCCGAGACGACCGTCAGCCGCACCTACCTGGACTGGCTCATCTCCATGCCCTGGAACAAGCGCAGCAAAGAACTCAAGGATATTCTCAAGGCCGAGGAAATCCTCGATGAAGATCACTACGGGCTGGAGAAGGTCAAGGAGCGGGTTCTCGAGTTCCTGGCCGTGCGCCAGCTTTCCAAGAAGACCGACCAGGGGTCCATCCTCTGCTTTGTGGGTCCTCCCGGAGTAGGAAAGACCTCTCTGGGCCGCTCGATCGCGCGGGCTACCGGCCGAAAGTTCGTCCGGCTCTCTCTGGGCGGCGTCCGCGACGAAGCCGAGATCCGTGGGCACCGCCGCACCTACATCGGAGCCCTACCCGGGCAGATCGTCCAGATGCTGAAGAAGGCCGGTACCAAGAATCCGATTTTACTGCTCGATGAAGTAGACAAGATGAGCATGGACTTCCGAGGCGACCCGTCAGCCGCGCTGATGGAGGTCCTGGATCCCGAGCACAACAAGACCTTCGTGGACCATTACCTGGATGTGGAGTTCGATCTCTCCAATACCCTGTTTATCTGCACTGCCAACGTGCTGCACACCATTCCGCGGCCGCTGCAGGACCGCATGGAGGTCATTCACATCTCCGGCTACACCGAGCTGGAGAAGCTGAACATCGCCAAAAAATATCTTCTGCCCAAGCAACTCGAACAGAATGGATTGGAAAAGGCGCAGCTCGAGGTGACGGATGAGGGCGTGTCGGACTTGATCCGCCACTTTACGCGGGAGTCCGGGGTGCGCAACCTGGAGCGCGAGCTGGGCAGTATCTGCCGCAAGGTGGCCCGCAAAGTGCTGGCCCAAAAATCGGACCGAGCCGCGACCGTAAAGGAGCGGGCCCCGAAGGCCGAAAAAGCCGAGCAGGCAGACAAACCCACCACCTACACCGTGGATGTGCCTGAGGTCCGCGACCTTCTGGGTGTTCCCAAATATCGAAGCCAACTGGTCTCTGAATCCAACGAGATCGGCCTCGCCACCGGGCTGGCCTGGACCGAGGTTGGAGGCGAGGTCCTGTTGACCGAAGCCACCACCATGGAAGGCAAGGGAGACATACAGCTCACCGGGAAACTGGGCGAGGTCATGCAGGAATCCGCTAAAGCTGCTCTTTCCTTCGTGCGCTCGCGCAGCAAGGAATACGAGTTGAGCAAAGACTTTCATAAGCTGTTGGATATGCATGTCCATATCCCGGAAGGCGCCATCCCCAAGGACGGCCCTTCGGCCGGAATTACCATGGCGACAACCATCATTTCGGCGATCGCCCGCATTCCGGTGCGTCGCGATGTAGCCATGACCGGCGAAATTACACTGCGCGGCAAGGTGTTGCCAATCGGTGGAGTCAAGGAAAAAGTGCTGGCCGCCCACCGTGCCGGCATTACCACCGTGATTCTGCCCAAAGATAATGAAAAGGATCTGAAGGATATCCCCGCCTCTGTGCAGGAAAATCTAAAGATCGTCCTGGTCGAGACTATGGATGAGGTGCTCGACATTGCGCTGGAAAAGCCAATCCGTAAAAAACGCCAGGAATTCGCACAGGAACAGCGGCCTCCTCGCATCGAAGAAGGCGGAGATCGGCCGGGAGTGCACTGACTGAGGGGTCCAGATCCTGCGTTTTTGAAGAAAACGACACCGGCAAGGGTGCCTGAGTGAAAAACGCAAAACGCAGGACCTGACCCCTTGGACGCAATCTTTCTCAAGAGCGCGACTCGAAGGGAACAGTATCCTGAATCCGAACTCCCAAGGATCGCATTCGCAGGTAGGTCCAATGTTGGAAAATCCAGTTTAATAAACAGCCTGATCGGTCGAAAGGGATTGGCCCGGACCAGCTCGACTCCAGGGCGGACCCAGCTAATTAATTTCTTTGAAATCAATCGGCAGTGGGTGTTTGTGGACTTGCCAGGCTATGGATATGCCAAAGTTCCGGCGCATGTCCGGGCAGACTGGGCGCCGATGATCGAAGAATTCCTGAGAGGGGACGAAAAGTTAAGACTGACCGTTCTGATCGTCGATGCCCGGCACGAACCGACCGAACTCGATCGGGTGACGAGAGAGTGGCTGCTCGAATGCGGCGTGGCGCATCAAATTGTTGCAACTAAAGCGGACAAATTATCATCAAACAAATTGCGACACTCTCTTCATCGAATCGAACAGTCACTGTCCATAAATAACGTGCTCCCTTATTCCGCCGCCACAGGGATGGGGAGAAAAGAGTTGTGGCAAATCATCAAAATCTCAAGTGGAGAAATTTTAAATCATGGCTGAAGCAACCACCCCGCCAGTCAAGGAAAATGGGGAACCCTTGAACATCCAAGAGCTCAAGGAATTGAACATTCAGGCCTTAACCCACGTGGCAAAGGACCTGGATATTCCCGGGGCCACCGGGATGCGCAAGCAGGAGCTGATCTTTCAGATCCTGAGGGCTCAGACCGAACGCAGCGGGCTGATCTTTTCCGAAGGCGTGCTGGAAACGCTCCCCGACGGATTCGGTTTCCTGCGAGCACCCGAGTATAACTATCTGCCGGGCCCGGATGACATCTATGTTTCCCCCTCACAAATACGAAAGTTTGACCTCCGCACCGGGGACACCGTCTCCGGGCAGGTGCGTCCTCCCAAAGAAGGAGAGCGCTACTTTGCCCTGATCAAGGTCGAGGCCATCAACTTCGAGCATCCGGATATCGCCCGCGACCGGACCTTCTTTGAAAACCTCACGCCCATTTACCCGGACGAGCGGTTCAAGCTGGAGACCTCCCAGGACGGGCTCACCGGACGCGTCATGGACCTGCTGACGCCCATCGGCAAAGGGCAGCGCGGACTCATCGTCTCTCCGCCTCGCGCCGGTAAGACCATGATCTTGCAGAGCCTCGCCAATTCCATTACTTCCAATCATCCGGAAGTCGTCCTGCTGGTCCTGCTCATCGATGAGCGGCCCGAAGAGGTCACCGACATGCAGCGTTCGGTCAAGGGCGAAGTCATCAGTTCCACCTTCGATGAGCCGGCTTCCCGGCACGTCCAGGTGGCCGAGATGGTGCTGGAGAAAGCCAAGCGCCTGGTCGAGCACAAGAAAGACGTGGTCATCCTGCTCGACTCCATCACCCGCCTGGCGCGCGCCTACAACACCATCGTTCCGCCCTCAGGCAAGGTGTTATCGGGTGGTGTGGACTCCAACGCGCTGCAGCGGCCCAAGCGCTTTTTCGGCGCGGCCCGCAATATCGAGGAAGGGGGCAGCCTCACCATCGCCGCCACCGCTCTGATCGACACCGGCAGCCGTATGGACGACGTGATCTTTGAAGAGTTCAAGGGCACCGGCAACATGGAACTGGTTCTGGACCGCCGCCTGGTAGACAAGCGCGTCTTCCCCGCCATCGATATCAACAAGTCAGGCACGCGCAAGGAAGAGCTGCTGCTCAGCAAAGACGAACTCAATCGCGTTTGGGTCCTGCGCAAGGTACTCAATCCGCTCTCCGTCACCGAATCCATGGAGCTCCTCACCGAAAAACTGAGCAAAGCGAAGACCAACGCCGACTTCCTCAAGTCGATGTCGGCCGGGTAAAACAGCCTCAGCCTAAAAACTTCTTGACTTTGGCTGCGAGGGGGCGCTATCCTACGAAACTAGGAAGCAAGTATGGTGATCGGCAAATTTTCCTGGTGGCGAATCTAAGCAAGAGTTAGCCCCCGGAGAACTGTCGATCTTCATCAAAGCCGAATAAGGTCAATATAAAAGGCCGTGGAGACAGTCTCCACGGCCTTTTTGTTTTTTTATGACGATCTATCACCAATCCATCCTCGCCGACCTCCTCACCCCGGTCTCCGCCTACCTGCGCGTGGTCCGGGACTCCGACCGCGCCTTCCTCCTGGAATCGGTCGAAGGAGGCGAAAAGCTCGGGCGCTACTCCTTCATCGGAGTCAACCCCGAGCGCAGCTTCGAGGGCAGCTTTTCCGAATTTCGGGCCGGTTTTCCCGAACCCCGGCCCGCCGGCCCCGGACTGCCGCCCTTCTCGGGCGGCGCCGTCGGCGTCTTCTGCTACGACATGGTGCGCGAACTGGAGCGCCTGCCCGACCGCCACGGAGCCGCCGGCCCCTCGGTCCTCATGGATTACTACTCCACCATCCTCGCCTTCGACCACCTGAAGCATCAGATCATCATCGTGTCCCATGAGAGCCAGGCGAAGGTGGCGGAGATGGCAAAGTTACTGACCAACGAATCACACGGATCTCACGAATATTCGTGTGCTCCGTGTGATTCGTTGGCTAAACCCAATTTCTCACCCGACGCCTTTCACTCCGCCGTCGAAAAGGCCAAGGACTATATCCGCGCCGGCGACATCTTCCAAGTCGTCCTCTCCCAGCGCTTCGAAACCGATTTTCACGAGGACCCTTTCAACGTCTACCGCGCTCTGCGCTACATCAACCCGTCGCCTTATCTCTTCTTCCTCAAGCGCGGAGATCTCTGCATCGCCGGCTCTTCCCCCGAGATGCTGGTGCGCGTCCAGGGCAGCGACCTCGAATACCGTCCCATCGCCGGCACCCGGCGCCGCGGCCAGGACGCCGCCGCCGAGAGAACGCTCGAGCAGGAGCTGCTCAACGACGAGAAGGAGCGCGCCGAGCATCTCATGCTCGTTGACCTGGGACGCAACGACCTGGGACGCGTCAGCGACTACGGCAGCGTGCGGGTCGAGAATCTCATGTTCCTGGAAAAATACTCCCACGTCATGCACCTGGTCAGCTCCCTCAAAGGCAAGCTGCGGCCCGGCCTCGACCGCTTCGACGCCCTGGCGGCCTGCTTTCCGGCCGGCACCGTCACCGGGGCTCCCAAAGTACGCGCCATGGAAATCATCGAAGAGCTGGAGCCCTCGCCGCGCGGCATTTATGCCGGCGCCATCGGCTACCTGGACTTTTCCGGAAACCTCGACACCGCGATCGCCATCCGCACCATCGTCATGAAAAAGGGCAAAGCCTATCTCCAGGCCGGCGCCGGCATCGTCGCCGATTCCGTCCCGGAACTCGAAAACAAGGAATGCCATAATAAAGCCCAGGCGCTCTTCCGGGCGCTGGAGTTGGCGGGGGGAATATGAGTTCCAAGTTCCAAGTTCCAAGTGCTTCGATCGTGCAAAGCTGTGCTTCCGGCAAAAGGAACTTGAAACCTGGAACTTAAAGCTTGGAACTTGAAACTTGAAAGTACTCGTTCTCGATAACTACGACAGCTTCACCTACAACCTCGTGCAGTATCTTGGTGAGCTGAAGGCCGACGTGACGGTCCACCGCAACGACCAGATCACCCTCGAGCAAATCCACGAGCTCAACCCCGACCGCATCGTCATCTCCCCCGGCCCGGGCATCCCGCGCAATGCCGGAATCTCCATCGACCTCATCCGGGAATTCGCCGGCAAGGTCCCTCTGCTGGGAGTCTGCCTCGGGCACCAGGCCATCGGAGAAGCCTTCGGCGGACGCGTCATCCGCGCCCCCGAGCTGAAGCACGGAAAGACCTCCATGATCCACCACCAGGGCGACTCCATCTTCTCGGGCCTCCCCGCGCCCTTCGAAGCCACCCGTTATCACTCGCTGATCGTCGAGCGCGAAACGCTGCCCGAGAGCCTGATTGTCAACGCCTACACGGAAGACAATCTGATCATGGGACTCCGGCATTGCCAGTATGATATCTTTGGAGTTCAATTTCACCCGGAGTCGGTGCTGACCCGGCCCGGAAAACAACTGCTGGAGAATTTTTTATGTTGCCGGAGCTGACCCGAAAGCTGATGGCCGGCCAGGATCTGGCCCAGCCCGAAGCCGAGCAGGCGCTGGAGTCCATCTTATCCGAGGAGACTCCGGAAGCCGCCATCGCTTCCTTTCTCACGGCTCTTGCCATCAAAGGGGAGACCTCCGAAGAGATCGCCGGCTTTGCCCGCATCATGCGGCGCCACGCGCGGCGGATCAAGTCCGATCACTCGCGAGTGATCGATACCGCGGGGACGGGCGGAGGAGCCGACACTTTTAACATTTCCACCGCCGCCGCCTTCGTCATTGCCGGAGCCGGACTGCCGGTGGCCAAGCACGGCAACCGCGCCCTGACTTCCCGCTGCGGCAGCGCAGATGTGCTGGCGGCCCTGGGAGTTAACATCGAGAATCCTCCCGAGGTGGCCGAGGAAGCTCTCAACGAGATCGGGATCGCCTTCATGTTCGCCCCGCTCTTTCACCCCGCCATGAAGCGCGTGGCCCAGGTGCGCCGGCAGTTGGGACATCGAACGATTTTCAACATGTTGGGGCCTCTGACCAATCCAGCCTCCGCCCCTTACCAAATCATCGGTGTCTATTCCACCGAACTGACGGAAAAACTGGCCCGCGCCCTGTGCAGCCTTGACTGCCGCCGCGCCTGGGTCGTCCACAGCCACGACGGGTTGGATGAATTGTCCATCTCAGCTCCCACGAGTGTTGCCGACGTCTGCAATTCCTCGGTCCGCTCCTTCGATTTTGAGGCCACGGATTTCACGGATTACACGGAAAAAATCCGTGAAAATCCGTGTAATCCGTGGCTAAATGGCGGCACGCCCGAGGAGAATGCCGCTATCATCCGAGGTATCCTGGAAGGCCGAATCAACGGCGCCGCCCGCGAAATCGTCATCCTGAACGCCGGCGCCGCCCTTCACGTCGCCGGCGAAGACGATTTCCCCCAGGCCCTAACCCTCGCAAGCGACTCCATCGACTCCGGCGCCGCCCTCGACAAACTCCAGCAACTCATTCGCATCTATTCGCGTAATTTGCGTGATTCGTTGGCCTAAACCATGCTCGACCAAATCCTCAGCACCAAAACCCGCGAACTCATCGAAACTAAACAGCTACTCCCCCTGCCCCGTCTCCTCGACCAGCTTCCGGATTCGCCTCCCCCCTCCTTCCAGGCCGCCATCACGCGCGATCAACTCAACATCATCGCCGAAATCAAATACGCCAGCCCCAGCCACGGGTCTTTCGACAACCACCGCCCCCCCGGGGAAATCGCGGAAATCTACGCCCAAAACGGCGCCGCCGCCATCTCCGTCCTGACCGAAAAAGAATACTTTTCGGGCGACCCCGAGCACCTGAAGACCGTCCGCCAAAAACTTCCAGGGATGCCGCTCCTGCGCAAGGACTTCCTCATCGACGCCTACCAGGTCCCGGAGAGCCGCTTCTACGGCGCCTCGGCTTACCTCGTGATCGTAGCTGCCCTCGACCGCCACGGGCTGCGCGGCCTGATCGCCGCCGGACAAGAATACGGCCTGGACGCCCTGGTCGAAGTCCATGATCCTTACGAACTGGAAGCCGCCCTGCAAAGCGGAGCCGAAATCATCGGCGTGAACAATCGCAATCTAAGAGCTTTCGAAATCGACATCGACATCTCCTTCGACATCGCCAGACGCCTGGAACACACGCCCGGCCTCACCCTAATCTCCGAATCCGGGTTACGCGAAAGTTCGCTAATCCTCGAATTGCGCGATGCCGGCTTCGACGCCTTTCTGGTGGGGACACTCCTAATGGAATCCCCCGACCCCGGAGCGAAACTGAAGGAGTTAGCAGGCCTCAAGCCCCAGGCCTCAAGCCTCAAACCATGATCATCAAAGTCTGCGGAATTACCAATCTAGAAGACGCCCTTCTCAGCATCGAGCACGGCGCCACCGCTCTGGGCTTTAATTTCTATCCAAAGAGCCCCCGCTACATCACTCCCGAAGCCGCCAAAAAAATCACTGAGAAGCTCCCCGACGACATCCTGACCATCGGCATTATAGTTATGACCGACGCCCATTCCGGTCAGCGGTCAGCGGTCAGCGGTCAACTCCCCGTCGATGCTCTCCAGATTTACGGTCTAAAATCCGAAGACGACATCCCTCCCACCGACAAACTCGTCTTCATCGCCACCGACCCCGATCACGTCAGCCGCTTCCCCAACCACGACCTGGTGATCGACACTTCCTGGGGGACGGGCAAGAAAGCCGACTGGGACCGCTTGCGCACCATCGACCGCTCCTACATCCTTTCCGGGGGCCTCACCTTCGACAACGTCATGGAAGCCATCCGACTGCTGAACCCCGCCGGCGTGGACGTCTGCTCCGGAGTCGAATCCGCCCCCGGCCAAAAGGATCCTGTCAAGCTCAAACACTTCCTGGACGCCCTTCGCGACATTTCGCGTGATGTTCAGGCCCATTTGCGGCCATGAAAACTAATCTGCCCGACTCCACCGGACATTTCGGCGCCTACGGCGGCAAATTCGTCCCCGAAACCCTCATGTCCCCTCTCGAAGATCTCGAAAAAGCTTATCTACGAGCGAAGGACGATCCCGATTTTCAAGCTGAATTCCAGAGCCTCCTTCGCAACTATGTCGGCCGCCCCACTCCCCTGACCCTGGCCCGCCGCCTCTCCGAGCGCGCCGGCGCCACCGTCTACCTGAAGCGCGAGGACCTCTGCCACACCGGCGCCCACAAGATCAACAACGCCCTGGGCCAGGCCCTCATCGCCAAACGCATGGGCAAGACCCGCATCATCGCCGAAACCGGCGCCGGGCAGCACGGCGTCGCCACGGCCACGGTCTGCGCGCTGCTGGGCCTGCAATGCGAGGTTTACATGGGCACCGAGGACATGCGCCGCCAGGCCCTCAACGTCTTTCGCATGGAGCTGATGGGCGCCCAGGTGACGCCCGTCGATGCCGGCAGTCGCACGCTGAAGGACGCTATTAATGAAGCCATGCGAGACTGGGTCACCAACGTGGAGAACACGCATTACCTCCTGGGCTCGGTTCTGGGCGCCCACCCCTATCCCATGATGGTGCGGGATTTCCAGTCGGTGATCGGGCATGAAGCCCGCCGGCAGATCCTGGAGTTGGAGGGACGCCTCCCCGACCAGTTGATCGCCTGCGTGGGCGGAGGCAGCAACTCGATCGGCCTCTTTTACGAATTTCTGAAGGACGACTCCGTCCGGATGCTGGGCGTGGAAGCGGGCGGCCGCAGCAGCAAACTGGGCGAGCATGCGGCGCGCTTTGAAGGCGGCGGTCCGGGAGTCCTGCACGGCACCTTCAGCTACGTCCTTCAGGACGAGCAGGGGCAGGTCTCGACTACCCACAGCATCTCAGCCGGCCTGGACTACCCCTCCATCGGGCCCGAGCACGCCTACCTGAAGGAGTCCGGCCGCGTCGATTACATCTCGATCAACGACGCCCAGGCCCTCGAAGCCTTCCACCTCCTCAGCCACCTCGAAGGCATCATCCCGGCTTTGGAATCCTCCCACGCCATCGCCGCCCTCTTTAATTCGCGTGATTCGTTGGTTCAAAATTCTCTAATCATCGTCAACCTCTCCGGCCGAGGTGATAAGGATGTCCAGACTATCCGAGATCTTCACCAACAATAACCGCTGCTTCATCCCCTTCGTCACCGCCGGCCACCCCGACCTGGAGACGACACAAGAGATTATTCTGAAGCTGGCCCGCGCCGGCTCCCACATCATCGAAATCGGCGTCCCCTTCTCCGACCCCATCGCCGACGGCCCCATTGTCCAAAAATCCTCTTTCCACGCCCTGAGCCAGGGCTACTCCCTCTCCGACTATATAGAACTCGTCCGGCGCTTGCGTTCGCAGACCAGCGTCGGCCTGATCTTCATGACCTACATGAACCCGGTCCTGAAATACGGCCTGGAGCGCCTCGATCGCGAAGCCTCGGCCGCCGGGCTGGACGGCATCCTGATCTCCGACCTCACCCCCGAAGAGTACCTCCGGATGACGCCCCTCAACTCCCTGGACACGATATTTCTAGCCGCCCCGACTTCCTCCGACCAGCGCCTGGAAAAAATTGGCCGGGCCAGCAAGGGCTTTCTCTATCTGGTCGCCCGCACGGGTGTCACCGGCAAGCACTCCGAGATCGGCGCCCTGGTACCCGAGACGATAAAACGTCTTCGCAAGTATTCGGACATCCCCATCGCCGTGGGTTTCGGCATCACCTCCTCGGCGGACGTCCTTCAAGTCTGGCGGCACGCCGAAGGCGCCGTGGTGGGATCCGCCATCGTACGCTTCATCGACGAGCATCGGCACGCCCCTGACCTGCCCCGCCGGGTCGGCGAATACGTGAAAAAAAGCTTGATTCCGCCGGATGGATCGGCTACCTTATAGGCCGATTATGGGTCTCGCTCACTATTTTTATTTTTACTGGTGGCACAATTCGAACCGCCCACCCGTCTAAGTAAAAATCGCAAGCGAGACAACAAAGGCCGTGGGCAAGGGAAACCTGCCACGGCCTTTTTTTTTCGCGTGAAGTTCGCATTCTTCGCGGCCAAAACCGAGTGAACCTATGAAGTCCATCGACCACTGGCGCCAAAAAATTGATCAACTTGACCTGAAACTCTTAAAGCTTTTAAACGAACGTTCTAAATGCGCCATCGAAATAGGCAAAATCAAAAATGAACTCGGCATCGAAATCTACGATCCCAACCGCGAAGAACAAGTCATCCACAACGTCCAGACCGCCGGCAGCGGACCACTATCCAAAGACGCCATCCGCAGACTCTTCGAGCGCATCATCGACGAGTCCCGCCGCGCCGAACGTGAATACAGGTCTAACAAGGAGTAAATAAACCATGGTTATCGTCATGAAACAGCAGGCCACTGAAAAACAAATCGAGGGAGTCATCAAGAAACTGGTCACCCAGGGCTTCGACGTCCACCGCTCCACCGGTGTCCAGCGCACCATCCTGGGCGCCGTCGGAGCCAAGGTCGTGGACACGCGCGACTACGAGCTGCTCGATGGAGTCCAGGAAGTCCACCGCATCACCGAGCCTTACAAGCTGGCTTCCCGTGCCTTCCGTCCCGAGGGCACGGTCATCAAGATCAAGGACGTCGAGATCGGGGGCAGGGCAGTGGTGGTGATGGCCGGTCCCTGCACCATTGAAAGCTACGAAGGCTGCGATTTGATCGGTGAGCGCGTCAAGGCCGCCGGCGCCAAGATCATCCGCGGAGGAGCCTTCAAGCCCCGCACCTCGCCTTATTCCTTCCAGGGTGGAGGCGAGGAGGCGCTCAAGGCCATCCGCCTGGCGGCCGACAAGCACGGGCTGCTGGTGGTCTCGGAAGTGATGGAATCTCCTCAGATCCCGCTGGCCAAAGAGTACATCGACATCATCCAGGTGGGCGCCCGCAACATGCAGAACTATGCGCTCCTGCGCGACCTGGGGCGGACTGATGCCCCCATTCTCCTCAAGCGCGGCATGAGCGCGACTATTTCCGACCTGCTGCTGGCGGCGGAGTACATCATGTCCGAGGGCAACCACAAGGTCATGCTTTGCGAGCGCGGCATCCGGACCTTCGAGACTTACACCAGGAACACTCTGGACATCTCCGCCATCCCGGTCGTGCACAAGCTCAGCCACCTGCCCATCATCATCGACCCCAGCCACGCCATCGGCATTCGCGACAAGGTCTCCCCCCTGGCCCGCGCCGCCGTCGCCGCCGGGGCCGACGGACTGATCATCGAGGTGCACAACGATCCCGACAACGCTGTCTGTGACGGAGCCCAATCACTCTACCTGGAGCAATTCGAAAAACTTATGAGCGAGCTGCGCATCATCGCCACGGCCATCGACCGCACCATCGCCAACCCGGTCTTCGCATGAATCTTTCGGTATTTTTTCGCGTGAGGTTCGCGTTTTTCGCGGCTTAACCCGGCGGCTAACCCGTTAGAAGAGTGGTTTTGAGCCGCGAAAGGCGCGAACTTCACGCGAAAATATTGTAATCGACAGTCCGGATCTTTATAATTCTTCAATGGAAATCCCGGAAGCTCTTACTTTCGACGATGTCCTGCTGATGCCGGCCGAGAGCAACGTCCTGCCGGCGGAAGCCGATCTGAAGACGGTCTTCTCAAAGAACATCCCGCTCAACATTCCCATCTCCTCGGCCGCCATGGACACGGTCACCGACGCCCGGCTGGCCATCGCGCTGGCCCGGCAGGGAGGCATCGGCATTATCCACCGCAATCTCTCCATCGCCTCTCAGGCCCAAGAAGTAGACAAGGTCAAGCGCTCCGAATCGGGCATGATCGTCGATCCAGTCACCATGGGCCCCGAGCACAAGATCCGCGACGTGCTCGAGGTCATGGGACGCTATCGCATCTCCGGCGTCCCCATTGTCAACAAGAAAGGCAAACTGGTCGGCATCCTCACCAACCGCGACCTGCGATTCGAGGACAACCTCGACATCGAGGTCTCCGACCTGATGACGAAGAAGAACCTGGTGACCGTCCAGGAAGGCATCTCCATGGATGACGCCAAACGGATTCTTCACGAAAACCGCATCGAAAAACTGCTGGTGGTCGATGAAGACTACCACCTCAAGGGACTGATCACCGTCAAAGACATCATGAAGATGATCACCTACCCCAACGCCGCCAAGGACTCTTACGGCCGCCTGCGCGTGGGCGCTGCAGTGGGCGCCACGGGAGACTTCGTCGAGCGCGCCATGGAACTGGAGAACTCGGGCGCCGACGTGATCGTCATCGATACCGCCCACGGGCATACCGGACGCGTCCTGAAGGCTGTCCGCGAGTTGAAAAAGAGGCTCAAGCGCGCCGACCTGGTGGCCGGCAACATCGCCAGCGGTGAGGCCGCCCGGGCGCTTCATGACGCCGGCGTGGATGCCGCCAAAGTGGGCATGGGACCGGGCAGTATCTGTACCACCCGCGTCGTGACCGGCGCCGGCGTGCCCCAGATCATGGCCATTACCGACACCTTCAAGGTCGCGCGCAAGCTCAAGCTTCCCATCATCGCCGACGGCGGCATCAAGTACTCGGGAGACATCGCCAAGGCCATCGCAGCCGGAGCCGACTGCGTGATGATCGGCAATCTCTTTGCCGGGACGGACGAGTCTCCCGGCGAACTGGTCTTTTACCAGAACCGCAGCTACAAGACCTATCGCGGCATGGGATCCATGGGCGCCATGGCCGAGGGGAGCGCCGACCGCTACTCCCAGGAGACCCCGCAGGGCGAACGCAAGTTCATCCCCGAGGGAATCGAAGGACGCGTTCCCTACAAAGGCAGCGTCGAAAACCTCATCCCCATGATGATCGGCGGCATCCGCTCCGGCATGGGCTATTGCGGCGTCCAGAACATCAGGGAACTGCAAACCAAGGCCAAATTCATCCGCGTCACCCACTTGGGCCTGCGCGAATCCCACGTCCACAACGTCGTCGTCACCAAAGAAGCCCCCAACTACCGCTTCGAAGAATAGATTCGGTTGGACATTCGTGTGATTCGTGTGATTCATTGGCCCAACGGCACATCTGTTAAAATGTCCACGTCATGTTCAATACCCTCCTCACCAAAATCATCGGCTCCCAAAACGAGCGCGAACTCAAACGCGTCCAACCCCTTGTCGCTAAAATCAACTCACTCGAAGCCGAGATTAAGGCCCTCTCCGACGACGATCTCCGCTCCAAAACCCCCGATCTCAAATCCCGCCTCGACCAAGGCTCCAGGCTCGACGACCTCCTCCCCGAGGCCTTCGCCGTGGTCCGCGAAGCCTCCGGGCGGACCCTGGGGATGCGCCCCTATGACGTGCAGTTGATCGGCGGCGGCGTCCTTCATGACGGCAAGATCGCCGAGATGAAAACCGGTGAAGGAAAGACGCTGGTCGCGACCCTCCCCGTCTACCTGAACGCCCTCACGGGCAAAGGCGTCCACGTGGTCACGGTCAACGACTACCTGGCCCGCCGCGACGCCGACTGGATGGGTCCGATTTACAAGTTCCTGGGCCTGAGTGTGGGAGTGATCCAGCACGACATGCCCGAGGCCGAGCGCCGGGCCGCCTACAATTCGGACATCACCTACGGCACCAACAACGAGTACGGCTTCGACTACCTGCGCGACAACATGAAGTATTCACTTCAGGACTGTGTCCAGCGCGGCCATCACTACGCTATCGTGGACGAAGTCGATTCCATTCTGATCGATGAAGCCCGCACCCCCCTGATCATCAGCGGGCCCTCCGAAGAGTCCACCGACAAGTATTACAAGATCGACAAGATCATCCCCCGCCTGAACCGCGACGAGGACTTCAAGGTGGATGAGAAGGCGCGCGCGGTGGTCCTTCAGGAGCCGGGGATCGAGAAAGCCGAGAAATTGCTGGGCATTGAAAACCTTTACGACCCGCGCCACATGGACCTGGTCCACCACATCCAGCAGGCCTTGAAAGCCCATGCGCTCTTCAAGCGCGACAAGGACTACATGATCAAGGAAGGCCAGGTCATCATCGTGGACGAGTTTACCGGCCGTCTGATGCCCGGCCGGCGCTACTCCGAGGGCCTGCACCAGGCGCTGGAAGCCAAAGAAGGCGTCAAGATCGAGCGCGAGAACCAGACGCTGGCCACGATTACCTTTCAGAACTATTTTCGTCTTTACGACAAGCTGGCCGGCATGACCGGTACGGCCGAGACCGAGGCTGCCGAGTTCGACAAGATCTACAAGCTGGAAGTGGTCTCCATCCCGACCAACCGGGACCTGATCCGCCACGAGCACTCGGACATGATTTACCGCACGGAGCGCGAGAAGTTCAATGCCGTCGCCGACGAGATCAAGGAGCTGAGCGAGCAGGGAAGGCCCATCCTGGTGGGTACGACTTCCATTGAGAAGTCGGAGCGCCTGGCCACGCTGCTCAAGCGCCGCGGCATCAAGCACGTGGTTTTAAACGCCAAATATCACGAAAAAGAAGCCGAAATCGTCGCCCAGGCCGGACGAAGCGGGGCCGTCACCATCGCCACCAATATGGCCGGCCGCGGCACCGACATCATCCTCGGCGGCAACCCCGAATTCGAAGCCAGATCAAGAGGACGCAACCAGACTGACGACGATCTCGCCTACAAACACGAACTCGAAAAACTCCTCCCCTCCTGGCAGGAGGAACACGAAAAAGTCGTCAGCCTCGGCGGTCTCCACATCATCGGCACCGAGCGCCACGAAGCCCGCCGCATCGACAACCAGTTGCGCGGTCGCGCCGGACGCCAGGGCGACCCCGGCTCCAGCCGCTTCTACATCTCCCTGGAAGACGACCTGATGCGCATCTTCGGCTCCGACCGCATCTCCGGCATCATGCAGACGCTGGGCATGGAGGAAGGCGTCCCCATCGAGTCAAAGATGATCACCCGCCAGATCGAACGCGCCCAAAAGCAGGTGGAAGCCCGCAACTTCGACATGCGCAAGCACCTGCTCGAGTACGACGACGTCATGAACAAGCAGCGCGAAGAGATCTACCGCTTCCGCCGCGAGCTTCTGGAGGGCACCGGCCAGCGGGATTACATCGTCAACCTGGCCAAGGACATCGCCATCGAATTCCTGGACGCTTACGCCAACCCCGAGACCGACCCCGACAACTGGGACCTCGAGAACCTTCGCGTAAACTTACTTCGCGTCTTCGGTTTCGCCTCTTTCGCGGCCCAAAAACACGAACTCCACGAGCTGTCCCGCCCCGAGTTGGAAGAAATGATCTTCCAGGAGATCGAAAACCGCTATGCCGAGAAGGAGAAGCAGCTCACTCCCGACATGATGCGCTGGTACGAGCGCATGATCATGCTCCAGATCATCGACCAGCAGTGGAAGGACCACCTTCTGGCGCTGGACCATCTGAAGGAAGGCATCGGCCTGCGCGGCTACGGTCAGCGCGACCCGCTGGTCGAGTACAAGCGCGAATCGTTCGCCTTATTTGAAGACCTCTGGAACCGCGCCACCGAAGAGATGGTGCGGATGCTCTACCTGCTTCGTCCCGTTACCGAAGGCGAAGAGCGCGAGCTGTTGGGAGCCCAGGCCCGCCGCCGGCACCAGCAGCACGGCCTGACTTACTCCGGACCCGAAGAGGCTCCGGCCATGCGCCACGAATCCTCCCGCCCAGCGATGGACTCGCGCACGGCCACGGCCGTCAAAACCGTCACCCGCGACCAACCCAAGGTGGGCCGCAACGACCCCTGTCCCTGCGGCTCGGGCAAAAAATACAAGAAATGCTGCGGCGCCTGAATTCGTGTGATTCGTGTGATTCGTTGGCCCGAACCTGATAGGATGAATGTATGACCGACGCAGTTCAGTGGTACGCGGTCCACACCCGTTCCCGCCACGAAAAAGTCACAGCCGAGCAGCTCTGGCAGAAGCGAATCGAATGCTTCCTCCCCCTGCACGAAGCCGTCTCCCAGTGGAAGGACCGCAAAAAGAGAGTGCAGTTCCCGCTCTTCCCCGGCTACCTCTTCGTCCGAGCCTCCATTAAGGACAGCAAGCTGGACATCGTCAAAGTCCCCTCGGTCGTCCGCATCATCGGTTTCAACGGCCAGGCCATGCCCATACCCGAGGACCAGATCCAAGCCGTCAAGACGCTCGTCTTCAGCAAGCTTCCGCTCGACCCCCATCCCTTCCTGGCCGAAGGCGACCGCGTCCGCATCAAAGTGGGTCCCCTGCGCGGCCTTGAAGGAATCCTGGTCGAAAAAAAGAGCAAATTCAAATTCGTCCTGGCCGTAGACCTTATTCAGCAGGCCGTCTCCTGCGGAGTGGACGCCGGCCACGTGGAAAAAATCTAACCCTGATTCGTGTGATTCGTTGGCCCATTGCGATAAAATGCTCGCCATGTTCATCTACCTCCTCCTCACCCTCCTCCTGCCCCTGGCCCCCTCCGGCGCCTCAAAAGTCAACCAGGTCCTCACCCAACTGAAGGAGTCCACCGGCAGGCAAACCTACGTCCTCACGGAATCCGAAATCAACGCCTTCGCCGCCGCGGCCATCGAGTCCAAGAAGCGCCTGGGAGTCAAAAAGGTCGTATTCGACCTCAAACCTGGTGGCAAATTCACCGCCACCGCCCAGATCAACATGGACGACGTCGAGCTGACCGGCCTGACCTTCCGCATGTTCCAGGCCCTTCTCAGCGGCACTCAGACCCTGCAGGCCCAAGGCAAATTCAGCGCCGACAAGGGCCGCGGCCTTTACGAACTGGAGAGCGCCAGCTTCAACAGCATCACCGTCCCGGCGTTTCTGGTCAACGCCGTCCTCAGCTACCTCTCCAAACGCCAGCCCCCCCACATCGACATCACCGAACCCTTCGACCTCCCCTACGGCGTCCGCCAAGTCTCCATCACCTCCAACCGCCTGACCATCACCCGCTAAATTCGCGGAGATTAAATCCGTGACAATCCGTGCAATCCGTGGCTAATCTTCCTTAACGGCCCTACTCTGCCGCCAGCAGGATCTCGAGGTCTTCACGGGTGAGCCGCTGCAGGAAGTCCGACTCGCTGGCCAGGACACGATCGGCGAGGTCGCGCTTGCGCGCCTTCAACTCCAGCATTTTCTCCTCCAGCGTCCCGCGCGCGATCATGCGGTAGGCCGTGACCGGCCGCTCGCGCCCGATCCGGTGCGCCCGGTCGATCGCCTGATTCTCCACTGCGGGATTCCACCAGGGGTCGAACAGGACCACGTAGTCGGCTGCGGTCAGGTTGATCCCGGTGCCTCCGGCCTTGAGCGACATCAGAAAGAGCGGGACGTCGTCGCATTCCTGGAAGCGCCTGACCACTTTGCGCCGGTCCCTGGTCTTTCCATCCAGGTACACGTAACCGATCTTCCGCCGCTTCACCTGACGCTCGATGATCTTGAGCATTTGCACGAACTGGCTGAAGACGACCACCCGGTGCCCTCCGGAGAGGATGCTCTCCAGCACTTCAAAGAAGGCCTCCAGCTTACCTGAACGGGACCTTTTAAAAGACGCGTCCACCAGCGCCGGATGGCAGCAGAGCTGGCGCAGTCGGGTCAGCGCAGCCAGGACATGAATCTGGCTTTTCTCCCAGCCCTGGTCCCGAACCTGCTCATCGATTTCATGGCGGGCCGCCGCCGCCAGCCGGGCGTAGACCTGCCTCTGGGCAGCCGTTAAATCGCAGTAGATGTTTTGCTCCATTCGGGCCGGCAGATCGCGTGCCACCTGGCTCTTGAGCCGCCTCAGGATAAAGGGGCGCACCTGGCGTGATAAGTCCGAGAGCGGCGCCCGGTCGCCGTTCTTGATGGCCGCCTTGCCGAAGCATTTTTCGAAACTGCCCAGGCCGCCCAGAAAACCGGGCATGAGAAAATCAAAGATCGACCACAGCTCAGTCGCCGAATTCTCAATCGGCGTTCCCGTCAGGGCCAGGCGGTAGCGAGCGTTTATGTTTTTGACCGAGCGGGCGTTCCGGCTGTGCGGATTCTTGATGTTTTGCGCCTCATCCAGGATGAGGTACCGAAAGACTGGATCCAGGCTGTTGCGCCTGGCCAGGGCATAGGAGAGTACGACTAGGTCATACTCTTCGAGTCGCGCCTGTTTGAGCTCGCGGCTGCTCCTGAAATGGACGGCTTGCAGCGCGGGCGTAAACTTCGCCGCTTCTTCCACCCAGTTTGGAGCCACCGAGGTGGGACAGACGACCAGGCTGGGCTGAGAGCCCTCAGTGCGCCGTTTGAGTTCCAGGAGCGCCAGGGTCTGGACGGTCTTTCCCAATCCCATGTCATCGGCCAGGATGCCTCCGAACCGGTACTCGGACAGAAAATTGAGATAGCTGAGACCTTCACGCTGGTAGGGCCGGAGCAGGGCGGCCAGGTTTTCGGGAGGCTCCACGGGCTGGATACCCTGGAAGTCCTTTAGCTTGCGGTAAATCTCCGACAGGCCTTCCGTCAGCCGTCCTCCGACTTGCGCTGTCCGGCCGATGAAGTGCAGGTGAACGCGCTGGGGAGCGGGCTCCTCCGGCTTGCAGCCGAAGCGCTCGAGTTCTTCCACCTGCTGCCGGATGGCCGGGCGGTCTATGGCCACGATCCGGCCGTCCCTGAGGCAGTGGTACCTGCCGCCGGATTTCAAGACGGCTTGGATCTCGGCGGAAGGGAGATTCGCGCCATCCAGCTCCAGGCTCCAGCTCACCTCAAACCAGTCGAGATCGCCCTTCCAGCGCGTGGAAAGCGCCGGAGTTACGCTGCGCCCGCCTTCCAGCAGGGCATTCAGCTCGGGGTCCAGTTCGACCTGGTATTGCCGCCTCCACTCGGGTAGGCGCCCCTCAAGAAAGCCTTCCAGCGCCTGGAAGGGAAGGAGGTAGCGGCCTGGCGGTCCCTCAGCTTCAAAACCGGCCTCCATTACGGCCCGGCGGGTTTCCCGGAGTTGGACGGGATCATACACCAGGTAACGTCCTTCCTCCGTACGGTGCGGGGCCGGCGAGGGGGCCAGGGGCCAGGAGAGACCGCTCTCAGTTTTCAACTCGGCCTCCAGCGTGATCCCCTCCTGGGCCGGGCCCAAGCGCAGCCACACTTCGGTGGCGACCTGGTCCAGCGGTGGAGAAGCGCCTTGCTTCATGCGAATCCGCCCGCTCTGCAGCAGGGGCAGGATTCGCTCCATCCCCTCAACCGTGAAGCGTGTTCCTTCCGCGGCCGCCACCATCTGCTCGGGCGAGTAGCTCTGGTGGTGAGGGTAGAAAGCCCGCCCGTCATACCACCACTTGATCTTTCCGTCCAGGAACAGGAGCGGCTGCCGGACGGGGTATCCCTGGGCGGTCATTAGCCTCGCAGTGAGATCCAACCGTTGTTCCTGGAATTCACCCTCGAAAATCAGTTCCAGCGGTTGGGTGGAGATCTGGACGAGCCGGCCGTACCGGTTTCTCAAGCGCGGGTGTCCCTGCAGAACCGGCAGGAGGAGGCTGAATTCGGAGGCGCTGAACTGAATTTTGCCCGAGTAATACGAGTAGGCAAACCTCTGGCTCTCCAGAAAGCGAAGCAGACGTTGGTCCTCGGGCGCCCAATCGGCCGACTCCCGGCCCCGGCTGCAAGAGGATCGCCACAGTGGAAGCAGCTTGGCAGGGCTTCGCACCTCGTACTCGATGCGCGGGCCCTCCACGCGGAGGCTCAGCCCCAGCAGGCCGGGGCTGACCAGGAGCTGGGGAGTGAGTATGTACCTGCGTTCGGACTCCTGTTGGGCCGACTCTTCGGGGAAGAGCCCGCTCAGCAGTCCCTGGAAGCCGGGGTGGATCTTTCGAGGCACGATGGTGCCCGACCAGCGCCCGTCTTCGAGGACGGTGCCGGCTTCGAACCCCTCCTGTGCGTGCTCGGAGGGTTCGAAGATCCCGGGGTGGAGCCGGTCGTATGCCGCCAGGTACAGGGCGATCTGGTGCTCGCAATAGACGGCGCGGCTGCAACTGCATGACAGCCGCAGCGTTTCGTTGCCGCCCCGCCCCCAAAGCGGCTCATAAACGCGGCCGTTTCTGACGCGCGCTTTCAGGAAATCGAGTTTGTACGTGACCTGGAGCACGCCGCCCTTTTTGAAAAGCTCCCATCCGCCGCTCCAGGCGCTCTCCCCAAAACTTCGCCGCACTGACTCGGGCGCGGGAAGGCTTCGCTTCCAGTGCTCATCAACGTAAGAACCCGTCCCATCCATGCCCGAATCATAGCCCCTGGCCCTGACCTGTTTAGTACCCTGATTATCACAGTGCCGTAGTCCGGGCGCACCACAATGCCGAAGAGTATCTCGACGCTTATCTGGAGGCGGCTTGGGCTCTCGACCTCTTGGCTTTTTCCCTGCCTTCCTCCGGGCTGCTCGCTTGGCTACTTGGTGAGAAATCGAAAGAATACTTATAAAGAAAAAACAGAAAAAACCAAAAAAAACCGGGATACCCGGGATTGGTTCCACTGCGACAAATCGGAGCAATGAAGTTGAATCTTTACCTGGTCCACTCCATTACTCTTCTCTGAGGGCGGTTGTCGGTTCCAGAGCCGCCGCACGGCGGGCGGGCAAATAACTCGCGATCGCAGTAACCGCTGCCCATGACGCTGCCGCCAGGGCTGGGTGAACTACTTCTCGGTGGGATATCCGGCGAAAGCCTATCGTGAAGTGAATCACTACCTGGGCTGTCGTCTGATTCAACATGCAAAGCGCCCTAGTCAACGCTGTTATCCAAAAGCCAAAGAACATCACATATTACGAGCCCTTCAGGCGACTCGGCCTCAAGTGGTTGAAAACGGGAAAACGGGTGAAACCTACGTGGACCTTGTCACTTCTGAAGGCTGCAGGCAATTACAGCCACTTGCCGAGCACCAATCCGCCACCCGTCACCCGTCACCGGCCACCTATTCTACCCCTCTCCTACTCTACTGTGATTCGTTGGCCAGCCTCCTCTTTTGTATATAATTTCCCTCTATGCCAATTTTTGAATATCGCTGCCAAAAATGCGAAACGGTTTTTGAAAGAATCATCTTCCGGGCCTCTGAAGACGAAATCCTGTGCCCGTCCTGCCGGAGTGTTCAAGTCGAGAAGCTGCCTTCCACTTTTGCCGTCAGCAGTGATTCTCCGAAGTCGAACTCTCGGGGTGAATGCGCTCCCGGAGGCACCTGAGCTCTATGATCTCACCGAGCCGTGAGCTCACCCGCAACGATCTTGCAAACGAACTAAGAGAAGCTCGAGGACGCAGCCTGAAGCTGATAGAGGACCTCAGCGACGAGCAGCTAATGGGCCTGCACCTGGATACCGTGAACCCCCTCCTGTGGGAGATCGGCCACCTGGCCTGGTTTCAGGAGAAATGGGTCCTGCGCCACCTGCGTGGCGAAGACCCGGTCCGACAGGATGGTGATCTTCTTTATGACTCCGCAGAAGTGCCCCACGGCAGCCGCTGGAGCCTACCGCTTCCCTCACGACAGGACACGCTCCGCTACATGGACGAGATCCTCGAGCGCATCATTGACCACCTCGATCACCAGGACTCCGAGCGGCCGCTGGGCCGCGACGAAGCCTATTTCCACCTCCTGGGTCTCTTTCACGAGGACATGCATACCGAAGCTTTTACCTACACGCGCCAGACTCTCGAATATCCGCCGCCGAAATTTCCTACTCATCCGAGCCGCGATCACCCCGCCCAAGGGGCACCCGGTACCCGGGGAGCGGGCATAGGCGATCAAAATGCGGAGCCATCCAGCTTGCAGTCAGGCCCTCTGCCCGGGGAAGTCGAAATCGCGGGCCGAACCTTCCACCTGGGGGCCTTCCCCAACGGCGGCTTTGTCTTCGACAACGAGAAGTGGGCGCATTCGGTGGAGGTGCCCACTTTCAGGATCGCTCGGGCACCCGTCACGAACGTCGAGTTCGCAGATTTTGTGGATGATCTGGGTTATCAGGACCGCCGCTGGTGGAGCGAAGAGGGTTGGAACTGGCGGCTCCAGAGCGACGCGGAGCACCCGGTTTACTGGAAAAAGCAGGACGGAAATCGCTGGCTCTGCCGGCACTTCGACTGCTGGGTCGCGCTGGGAGAGAACCTTCCCGTCATTCATATCAACTGGTACGAGGCCGAGGCTTACTGCAAGTGGGCGGGACGGCGGCTGCCCGGCGAAGCCGAGTGGGAGCTGGCAGCTTCCGCCGAGTCCGAGGACCTTCAAGCCAAGCGGCATTACCCCTGGGGAAGTGACTTTCCCACGCCGGACCACGCGAATCTGAACTGGCATTCGATGGGCTGTGTGGAAGTGGGCGCCTGCGCATTAGGAGAGAGCGCTTTCGGCTGCCGCCAGATGATCGGCAATGTCTGGGAATGGACGGCCGGCCATTTCCTGCCCTATCCCGGCTTCGTGGTTGATCCGTACAAGGAGTACTCTGAGCCCTGGTTCGGCACCCGCATGGTGCTGCGCGGTGGATGCTGGACCACGCGTTCCCGCCTGATTCGCAATACCTGGCGAAACTACTACACTCCCGACCGGCGGGACGTGTTGGCGGGCTTTCGAACGTGCGCCAGAGAGGCTGTATGAAAGCCAACGTTAGATTGTACGCTGGCCGCTCCCTGACGGTCGCGGATCGGATGGGTTTGCCGCCCGTACACAAATCAGAGCCGCGACCGTCAGGGAGCGGCCAGCGCGCAATCTAATCGGAGCTCCGGCTAGATGAAAATCTGCTTAGTCACGCCACCCTCGCCGGTCCTGAACGGCAATAGAATTACCGCTCACCGTCTGGAGCAGATCTTTCTGGATCTGGGACATCAGGCGATCCTGGATGAGGCTTACCGGGGAGAGACCTGCGACCTGCTTGTGGCCCTGCATGCGCGCAAAAGCGCGGAGTCCATCGCGCGCTTTTCAGAGTTGCACCCGGACTTGCCGCTGGTCGTGGTTCTTACCGGCACGGATATCTATGGCGATCTCAAGGCCAGCCCTGAAGCCGGCCGCTCTCTCGAATTGGCAACGCGTCTGGTGGTGCTGCAGAAAAAAGGCCTGGAGATGCTCGACCAGAAACTGCATGCCAAAACCCGCGTTATTTATCAGTCCGTCGAGCCTCTGGAGGCTGAACCTCTCGTCCAGAAGGCCTTTCCCGATGGGTGCTTTCAGGTCTGCGTGATCGGCAACCTTCGTCCGGAAAAGGATCCCTTGCGAACCGCTCTGGCTGCCCGGGGGCTGCCCGCGTCTTCCACAATAAAGGTTCTCCATGTCGGCTGCGCCCTGAATCAGGACCTCGAGAGGCAGGCGCTCAATGAGGAGACTGTTAATCCCCGCTACCGCTGGCTGCGGGGACAGCCCTATCGAGACACCCGGCTGCTGCTGGCGGAAAGCCACCTCCTGTCGATCACTTCTTTAATGGAAGGCGGCTCCAATGTGCTTTCGGAGGCGCTCGCCTCCTCCGTCCCGGTAGTAGCTTCCAGAATTGCTGGGCTGATTGGCACGCTGGGCCATGACTATCCCGGTTTCTTCCCCGCAGAGGCCACGGCTGCCCTGGCGCAGCTCCTGCACAGAGCCGAGACCGACCCCGCCTTTTATGAGGAGTTGAAAGGTCGCTGCGCCGCGCTCAAGCCCTTGGTGTCGATCGAGGCCGAGAGAAGCCAATGGAGGGTCTTGCTCCAGGAGCCAGAACTGACCGCTGACCACTGACCGCTGACCGCTGACCCCGCTGACCGGCTGACCGCTGACCCCGCTGACCGCTGACCGGCTGACCGCTGACCGCTGACCGGCTGACCGCTGACCGGCTGACCGCTGACCGGCTGACCGCTGACCGCTGACCGGCTGACCGCTGACCGGCTGACCAGCTGACCGCTGACC
>JBOGJG010000460.1:0-12663 GCA_050747825.1 Acidobacteriota bacterium
CCGCGAGCGAAGCGAGCTTGCCACCCGCCACCGCGAGCGAAGCGAGCTTGCCACCCGCCACCGCGAGCGAAGCGAGCTTGCCACCCGCCACCGCGAGCGAAGCGAGCTGACCACTGACCTATCAGAGATGCTACCATTCTGGCCCACTGGTCAGCGGTCAGCAGTCAGATTGGTCTATCGTAAATCGTCCTAAAAACGGCCTCCCGGCCGCCTTCCACTCGAGTCGGGTCAATGATCGTAATCCCGTCCGGTCCGAAACGGGCAGTCACCGGAGCGCCTTTGCCTTCCTGCAGGTATTTGAAATTGAGATCGCGGACCTGGCGGGCCGCCTGAATGATAGCGACCGAGATCCTTCCTTCCTCGGCACTGGGATAGATATCGGCGACGGTCTCCCGGGACTCGCCCAGGAACTTGACCCGGCACACCGCTACCAGGCTGGCCGTGATGCTGTCCACACCGTAGCCGATGTAGGCGGTCGAACCGTCCGGACGCCGCACCTCGCGCGTGAAGTGATTGTTGGCGCTGCGGCTGCCGCTTCCGGCGTACCAGTATCGGAATCCCCGATATTGCTGATCGGACTCGATTTTGCCGTCAGTCCCCACGATTTCGTGCTCCTGGTTGACATTGCCTTCGAAGTCGGCAGGGGTGATCCAGTTATTGTGAAAATAAACACTCATACCGTTAGCGAAATCGACTCGGACCTGAACCGCGTCATAGGCGTTGATTCCGTCCCTCAGCAGGCGTTTTTTCTGGCCGACCGCGGTCAGGGCCACCGGCTTGCTGCGGTAATAGCTGTAGAAGAGGTCGGTCCAGTGGACGCCTACATAGCTGAACGGATCGCTTTCCTCCGCCCATTGGAAAGTGCTGGTCGAGACCTCCAGGGGCTCCTCCAGCATGGCCAGGCCATAGAGCGGCTCTCCAATGCGTTCGGCCAGATCGTTTTTAATCCGCAGGTGATCGGGGTCGTAGCGCTTGTGCATGTCTACGGCTACGATCTTTCCGGTTTGGCGGGCCGTCTCGACAATTCGATCGGCTTCATCCATGGAGAGGCACATGGGCTTCTCAGTGATGACGTGGACTCCGGCCGCAAGGGCAGCCATGATCACCGGCGTGTGCAGGTGGTCGGGTGTGGCCACAGCCATGACGTCAAGATCAGGGAAGTCGCCCAGCACATCCTCCCAGGGAGTTTCGCCATAGTAGGCCCTGGGCTGGAAGCCCGTCCAGGATTTAAAGCTCGCCTGAACGCGCCGGGCTGAGGCTTCGGAACGGGTGGCAACGGCGGCCAGTTCAAATTTGAGGGGCGCCAGCTCGCGGGTCCAACGGTCCAATCCCACGCGGGCCAGGTTGGCGGCGATCCCCGCCTGCTGAAGGTCGGCATAGGTCCGGGCATGGACGTCTCCTCCGAACATCCCAGCGCCGATGAGTGCGATTTTGATGGTACCGTCCAAGTTGGTTCCTTAGTTCTTTAGTTCCTAATGATTATCCGCTTAGCTCAGCAGAATTGCTGCACATCGCTTACAAGAGCAAGGCCCACTACAGCGGGGCCACCGGGTACCCTTTGGGTGCACGGTCGCGGCTCGGATGCACTCGCAGTCGCCGAACCAGGAAACCATAGCAAACTCAGGGGAAAAAATCACTGAACCGGGAATCTTTACCCATTCTCTCGGTCGCGGCCGCTGCTGATCAAGCATCAAGACTTGGATTCCAAAACTGGCATATTTTTTGCGTAGGGTTTGGATCGATGGCTACGAAAAGGCTCAATGAATAAAAATCCAAACGAAGGGTACCCGGCACCTCCACTCCGGCGCCGGACCAAATAAGGAGATAAATAAAGATGATGAATCCATTGAAGGCTGAAGTAATTGCCAGCGAGGGCCTGTATCCTCAATCTAAAAAAGCTGATCCTGCGGTCCGAAAGCTGGCCCTGGGTATCTTGCTCCAGGCCTTTAGAGATGTGGTGACGCCGCGCCGCGCTCCCAGCAAGGAGGACAGCGGATGGAAGAAAGACGCTATTGAGTGGTTTTATTCATACGACGAGTATCCCGGAAGCCTGATCTGGGTTTGCGACATCCTGCAAATGGATCCTAACGGGCTGCGGGAATGGCTGGATCATTTTAGGCAGAGTGACGGCAGGAGCAAGACGGTCATGGCACTCCGGCTGATCCATTTTCGGATACCGCATTGAAGCTGGTTCCTTGGTTTTCTTGCTGAATGGCACCGAAAGAACCAAGGAAGTAAACGACAACCGCCAAAGGTGGTGGCTTTACCGCGTGCCGCTGACCGGCTGAGGTTGGCCGCTAACCGCTGACCGGCTTCGAACCGGTCAGCGGTCAGCAGGCGAGCGTAGCGAGTCGGGGCCAGTGGTCAGGTCGTGGTACAAAGCCCACGGCACATCCCCACCGTCACAGCCGGTGGGATTCTATGCTTGACTAAAGAACCAGCCGAATTTGGTAGCATTAGCCCATGAGGGAACGACGCTCCTCATGGGCTCTTTTTTTTCTTGCGGTCTTTACTTCGTTGGCGGCAGCCGGGACGCCAGTCCGGCAACAGGCCGCGAGCAGCGAGCTTCGAGCCGATCTGCAGCAGCGGCGTGAGGCCCTGAGGCAGAAAATGGGCGCACAGAGCATGCTGATCCTCTTCAGCGCTCCGCCCCGGCTTTATTCCAACGATGTCTCCTATGAGTTTCGCCAGAACAGTGATTTCTATTATCTCACCGGAATTCGCCAGGCGGACTCCAGACTGGTGCTTTTACCTGGCGATCCGGAAGATCGGGAAGTCCTCTTCCTCTCAGAATCTGATCCGGCCCGAGCTCTCTGGACAGGCGAAGTGCTCACTCATGAGGAAGCCACCTCAATCAGCGGGATCGCACAGGTCAGGAGCGTTTCAGAATTCGAAGCCTTTATCGATTCGCTACTCAACAAGTCTCTTGGGCAAAAGGAGGAGTCCGAGGTCTATTTACTGCTGAATGGACCCGGACTGAGCGGAACGCTGGGGCGGGAGCTGCAGTTCGCCAACAGGATCGAAGCGCGGTTTAAGGAAGCCAGGATCAGAAATGCCGCTCCACTGATTCACGCGCTCAGACTGGTCAAGTCGGATTATGAGCTCGATCAACTTCGCAGTGCCGTCGATATTACAACCGAGGCTCTGAACCGCGCCATTAGCCTGGTCGAACCGGGTATGTGGGAGTATCAGGTCGAGGCGGAGATCGAGTATATATTCAAGAAGCACAATTCCCTTGACTGGGCGTTCCCGTCGATTGTAGCCTCAGGCCGCAACAGCACGATCCTTCACCACCACGCCAACCAAAGGCAGCTCAAAGCCGGCGACCTTCTCCTCATGGACGTAGGCGCCGATTTCAACTACTACGCGGCGGACGTGACCCGGACGGTACCTGTAAACGGATCTTTCACTCCGGCTCAGGCCGACATCTATCAGATTGTTCTGGATGCTCAAAAGGCGGGCATTTCGAGGGTGAAACCCGGCTCATCCATGGCTGAAATCCAGGCTGCGGCCGTGAAGGTGCTTAAAGCCGGCCTGCTGCGTCTGGGTCTGATCACCGACGCTTCCGAAAACCAGTACCGGGTTTTCTTTCCCCATGGTGTGAGCCACTGGATGGGTATAGACGTCCATGATCCCGGTTCCCGCGAGGAAAGGCTTCGTCCCGGGATGGTATTGACGGTTGAGCCGGGGATTTACGTCAGAGAGGATGCGCTGGAACGGCTCAGCCGCGCCGGGCACGGCGCCGAGACCATTAACCGTATTCGTCCGGCTGTGGAGAAATACCTGAATATCGGGGTCAGGATCGAAGATGATCTGGTGGTCACTCAGGAAGGGTATGAGTTGCTTTCGGGTGGCGTACCGGGGGAAATGGAGGAGATTGTGGAGAGAGTGGGGTCAAGTTCCAAGTCCCAAGTTTCAAGCTCCAAGTGAAACCCGTTTAAATCTTGAAACTTGGAACTTGGAACCTGGAACTTTATAATCCGATTCGAGACATGTCGCAGGAAATCAAAAGAATCTTAAACCCGGAGGGCACGATCGCAGAGGGGCAACAGGCGCCTCCGATCAGTCCGGAGGATCTGATCCGGCTGTACCGGGTAATGCTGCTGAACCGACGAGTGGATGATCGCATGACCAAGCTGCAGCGTCAGGGACGGATCGGATTTTACATCGGTTCGCTGGGGGAGGAGGCCGCCATAATCGGCAGCGCCTTCCCCTTGAAGCCAGAGGATTGGATTATTCCCTGCTATCGAGAGTTGGGGGCTATTCTCCTGCGAGGCTATCCACTCTTCGACCTTTGTTGCCAGTTCTTTGGGAATGAGCAGGATGTCATCAAGGGGAAGCAGATGCCGAACCACTACGCCAGTCGCGAGCTGCGCTTCGGATCGATCTCGAGCCCGGTAGGGACTCAGATTCCGCATGCGACCGGCCTGGGAATGGCCATCAAGATCCAGGGCAAGGACGAGGTTGTACTGGTTTATTTTGGTGAAGGTGCAACCTCCGAGGGTGATTTTCACGTAGCTGCCAACTTTGCCGGTGTGTACAAATCTCCGGTGATCTTTTTTTGCCGCAACAATCAGTGGGCTATTTCAGTACCGTTTGAAGAGCAGACCGCCTCCCGCAATATCGCGGTCAAAGCCGAGGCTTACGGGATCGCCGGTTCCCGGGTTGATGGAAACGATATTTTTGGTGTGATCTCCGTGACTCAGGAGGCCGTGGAACGGGCTCGATCCGGTGACGGGCCCACACTGATCGAAGCCGTGACTTACCGGCAGGGGGCACATTCCACCTCGGATGATCCGCAAGCTTATCGCAGCGAGAAAGAGGTGGAGAGTTGGAAGCAAAAGGATCCCCTTCGGCGCTTCAAGACTTATCTGATCGGCCAGGAGTTGTGGAGCGAGGACCAGGAAAGCCGGCTGGAAGAAGAGATTAAGGCTGAGATCCAGGAGAACTTGAAAAAAGCCGAGAAGATTGCCCCTCCCCCCCTGGAGACCATTGTTGAAGACGTTTTCGATACGGTGCCGTGGCACCTCCAGGAGCAGCTACACGCCCTGGAGGAAGCTCGGGAGCGAGAGTTCGTTGAACAGGCTCACTGACGCGCTGCCATGCCAAAGCTGAACATCATCCAAGCTGTCAATGACGCTCTGCGCCTGGAAATGCGCCGGGATCAACGGGTGGTCGTGCTGGGCGAGGACGTGGGCAGATTCGGCGGAGTCTTTCGCGCTACACAGGGACTGCAGGAAGAATTTGGCTCCGAACGGGTTTTCGATACGCCTCTGGCGGAAGCGGGCATTATCGGCACCTCCATCGGGATGGCGCTGCACGGATTGCGCCCGGTCCCTGAGATCCAGTTCGCTGACTTTATTTACCCGGCCTTCGACCAGATCGTCAACGAAGCCGCCAAAATGCGCTATCGCTCCGGCGGCCAGTATATCTGTCCCATCGTCATCAGAGCTCCCTATGGCGGCGGAATCCGTGGTGGGCACTATCACTCTCAGAGTCCCGAGGCATATTTTGTCCACACTCCGGGGCTGAAAGTGATCATCCCTTCCAACCCCTATGACGCCAAAGGATTGCTGATTGCAGCCATCCGGGACGACAATCCCGTGATTTTCCTGGAACCAAAGCGCGTCTACCGGGCCGCACGCGGCGAAGTGCCGGAGGAGGAATATACCGTGGAAGTGGGAAAGGCCAAAGTTATGCACGAAGGGAGAGATATCACGCTGCTGAGCTACGGCAGCGTGCTGCATACGGTCGCCCGCGTGGCGGAAGACATGGAGAGCGAGGACAGCATTTCGGTCGAGGTCATCGACCTTCGGACCCTCATGCCTTACGATATTGAGACGGTCATGGCGTCGGCCAGGAAGACAGGCCGGGTGGTGATCGTCCACGAGGCTCCGCGAACCTGCGGCTTTGGAGCGGAACTTGCGGCTACCCTTCAGGAGAAGGCGTTGCTCCACCTGCACGCTCCAATCCTGCGAGTGACCGGTTTGGATACTCCGTTTCCGTATTCCCTTGAGAACGACTACTTGCCCAATGAAGACCGCATCCGTAAGGCTGTTCACGACAGCCTGAACTTTTGAGGACCTCTATATGCCCTATGAATTCAAGCTTCCTGATATCGGCGAAGGCGTTGTAGAAGGCGAAATCGTGCGCTGGCTGGTCCGGGAGGGAGACCAGTTGCGGGAAGATCAGCCCATGCTGGAGGTAATGACCGACAAAGCGACTGTAGAGCTTTCATCTCCAGTGCAAGGCAAAGTGCTGACGCGGCACGGGGAGGAAGGAGAGACGGTCGAAGTCGGGTCTACGCTCGTAGTTATCGAGATGGATGAAGCGACGGAAGCGAGTCATAGAGAGAGGGCGAGAGGGCGTGAGGGTGCGAGGGTGAGAGGGCGAGAGGGCGCAGGCGCATCCAAGGGCTATCGGCAGCAGGCCAGAGGTTCGGAGGAGGTGCTGGCGACACCGGCCGTCCGTAAGCTGGCACGCGATTTGGGCATAGACCTGGCCAAAGTGGGGGGAACCAGACCAGGCGGCAGGATCACGCGCGAGGATGTCGAGTTCTACGCCACGACGGGTCAGTCAAAACTCGCGGAAGCTGAGGCGGCGGCAGAAGCACCTCAGGCCTCGGAAACCATCCCCTACCGCGGCCTGCGTCGCAAGATCGGCGATCACATGCGCACCTCGAAAAGCAGCGCCGTCCATTACACCTACATCGAAGAAGTGGATGTGACCGAACTGGTGCGCTTGCGTCGCCAGTTCCTGGCGCTCTCCGGCGGTGACGACGTCCGCCTCACGTATATTCCTTTCATCATCAAGGCCGTGATCGAGGGACTAAAAAAATATCCTCTGGTGAACTCCTCGCTGGACGAGGAGCAGGGGGTCATCCATATAAAGAAGTACTACAACATCGGGATCGCCACTGCCACCGAGGAGGGGTTGATCGTTCCCGTCGTCAAACAGGCCGACCGCAAAAACGTCCTGGAATTGGCCCGCGAGGTCGCCGAGCTGTCGGAAAAAACGCGCAGGGGAGACGTGCAGCTCGACGACTTAAAGGACAGCACCTTCACGATCACCAGTTTAGGCAGTCTGGGAGGAGTACTGGCTACACCCATTATTAATTTTCCTGAAGTGGCCATACTGGGGATACATAAGATTGCCCAAAAACCGGTTGTCCGTCACGGCCAGATTGTGGTGGCCGAAATGATGAACCTCAGCCTGACTCTCGACCACCGCGTCGTAGACGGCGCCATCGGGGCCCAATTCCTCCACCACGTGATCCCCTACATCGAAAGCCCGGGGCTGCTGCTGTTGCAGGCCGGGTCTTGAGCCGGCATCCGAGCACACTCCTGAAACTATTCGTTTACCATGATCTTCAGGCGGGGCACTTCCATCATGACTTTGGACTTGGGGGGGACGCTGTTGATGATCCACACATTTCCGCCGATCACCGAGTCCTGCCCGATGACGGTATCACCGCCCAGGATGGTAGCGCCGGCGTAAATGACGACGTTATCGTGAATGGTGGGATGTCTCTTGGTGTGCCGCATTTCTTCGACGCCTTCTCTGAAACTCAGCGCACCCAGCGTGACGCCCTGGTAAATCTTGACCCTGTCGCCGATCTGAGTCGTTTCGCCGATGACCACCCCCGTCCCATGATCGATGAAGAACCAGCGTCCGATAGAGGCGCCCGGGTGGATGTCGATACCAGTCCTGCGGTGAGCGTACTCGGTCATGATCCTTGGAATCAGCGGCACCTTGAGCAGGTGCAGCTCATGGGCGATCCGATAGACCGTTATGGCCGTCATACCCGGATAGCTGAAGATCACCTCGTCGTAGCTCTTGGCCGCCGGATCACCTTCCATGGCGGCCTCCACGTCCAGGGCCAGCCGTCTCCTCAGGTCCGGGATGATCCTCATGAATTTCAGGCAGACCTCTTCAGCTTTCTCCTGGCACTTCTCGGCATTGACATTGGACAAGGCCTTATAGATTTCATCGGTAAGCAACTCATAGGTCTCGAAAAGCAGCTCTCCAATGTAAAAATCCACGCTGGTCGGATTGACATATTCGCGGCCGAAGTAGCCCGGAAACAGGATCGTGCGCAACTTGCCCAGAATGTTGGCGATCACGTCCTCATTGGGCAGGGGAGTCTCTCCGAGATGATGGAGACGGAATTCCGCATCCTTATAAGTGCCGATGATCTCCCGGATGATCTCCGGAAGCTCCTCGCGCTTCTTCAGAATTCGAATCATTTTCTTATCCCCTATAGCAGCTTATGATAGCAGTTTATGAATCCACTGACCCAACTCAGTGACGAAGAAAGGATGTTTCAGGAAAGCGTCGCCGGGTTTGCCGAGGAGCAGATCCGCCCCCAGGCGGCGGCCATGGATGAAGAGAGCAAGTTCGATCCGGCACTGATCCAAGCCTTCTTCGACCTTGGGTTAATGGGTATTGAGATCCCGGAAGACCAGGGCGGAGCCGGCTCCAGTTTCTTCATGGCCATCCTGGCTGTGGAAGAGCTGAGCCGCGTGGATGCATCCGCCGGCGTCATCGTCGATGTCCAGAATACGCTGGTCAATAACGCCCTACTGCGCTGGGGAACGGACGAACAGAAGCAGCGCTATCCGCGCCGGATGGCCTCTGAATGGGTGGGGGCCTACGCTCTCTCGGAAGCCGGCTCCGGCAGCGATGCGTTCTCGCTCGCGACCAGGGCTGAAGAGCGCAATGATGGGTTCATCTTAAACGGCCAGAAGCTATGGACCACCAACGGCGCCGAGGCTTCTCTGTTTATCGTCTTCGCCAACGCCGCTCCCGAGCAGGGCTATCGGGGAATCACCGCTTTTCTGGTGGAAAAGGATTTCCCCGGGTTTGCGGTGGGCAAGAAGGAAGACAAGCTGGGTATACGCGCCTCTTCCACCTGTGAGCTGATCCTGGACAACTGCGAGGTCCCGAAGGCGAACGTGCTGGGCGAGGTGGGAAAGGGCTACAAGGTGGCCATTGAAACGCTCAACGAAGGGCGGATCGGGATCGGAGCCCAGATGATCGGCCTCTCCCGGGGCGCCCTGGAGCACGGCATCAACTACTCCCGGGAGCGCCAGGCTTTTGGGCAGGCTATCGCCGGATTCCAGGGGGTGCAGTTCTCGATTGCAGAGCTGGCAACTGAGCTGGAAGCCGCCCGGCTGCTAGTTTATAACGCAGCGCGTCTGAAGGACGCCGGCCAGAGTTTCGTCAAGGAGGCGGCCATGGCCAAGTATTACAGCTCGATGGCGGCTGAACGCATTACCTCACAGGTGGTCGAGATCTATGGGGGCTACGGCTATACACGCGATTATCCCGTGGAGAAGTACTACCGTGACGCCAAGATAGGCAAGATATATGAAGGGACCTCCAACATGCAGTTGGCCACCATTGCCAAGCTGGTTCTGGGAAACCGGAAATAGGAGAAGCGCTCCGGATCACACGGATAGATTTCCAACTCATCTGCCCCAGTTTTCATTCGCGCTATTGGCGTGATTCGTGGGCCAGACTTTGATCCCTCGCGCCATGAAAGGCTACGGTATGAAGTTAAAACTGCCTATTCCGGCTGCCGAGTTCGCCTCCGGGTTACTCAGGTGGTACCGCGGCCATAAGCGCCCGCTTCCCTGGCGGGCCGACAACGAAAGCCTTCCCGATCCCTACAGGGTGTGGCTTTCCGAGGTCATGCTCCAGCAGACCCAGGTCAGGACGGTGCTGCCCTACTTTAAGGAGTTCATCGACCGCTATCCCACTCTGGAGGATTTGGCCCGTGCCGAGGAGAATCAGGTGCTGGCCTCCTGGTCAGGGCTCGGGTATTACAGCCGTGCCCGCAACCTGCATAAAGCCGCCCGGGTAGTCTGTGAGAAGTATGCAGGAGAATTCCCCCGGGAGTATGATGAGGCGATTCAGCTTCCGGGGGTGGGCCGATACACGGCGGGTGCGGTGCTATCCATTGTTTACGGCGTGCCGCTGCCGGTCCTGGACGGCAATGTGGGGCGAGTTTTGGCCCGCTATCTCGGGATTACCCAAAGGCTGAACGGCCTTATCTCTGAGCGGCTCTGGCGCCTGCTGGGCGAAGTCGCGAGAGATCCCGCCGTGGCGCCTGAGATTGCCGATTTCAATCAGTCCCTGATGGAGTTGGGTGCGCTGGTCTGCTCGCCTCGGCAACCGCAATGCTGCGCCTGCCCGCTGGCCGGCACTTGCCGGGCGCGGGCCGAAGGAATTCAGGACACGCTTCCCGTCTCCAGCCGCCAGCGAGCCACCCAGGAATTCCATTTCATTTCCGCCGTCATCGGCAGCGGAAAGCAGTTCCTCTTGCGGCAAAACCACGAAAGCGATTTTCTTACAGGTTTTTGGGAGTTCCCCTGGATCGACGGCAGACCAGACGGTGGATCGCAAATAGCGAAAACATTTTTTGAAAAGCACGGATTGAAATTACGTGTGGAAAAAGTGCTTCCGCCGGTGACTCACCAGATCACCTTCCGGCGCTTGAGATTCCATCCTGTCGTGGCTTTCCTCCAAGAGCCGGCGCCCCGGGATTTCACCTGGGTCCAGCCGGGACAGCCCGGCTTTCCAATCTCGTCATACATCGGGAAAATCCAGCGCGCCCTTGGGGGTTGAGTTTCAAGTTCCAAGTTCCAAGTTCCAAGTTTTCGATCTCGCAAGAGCCAGAGCTTCTGCCGAAATTAGCAAGAAGTTCTTGACTTTAATGACCAAAGCCCGAACTTGGAACTTGGAACTTGGAACTTTTGGGGTATGTGATTAAAGTGATCCCACCATGCAAAGACTACTCGTCCTCATAGTATTCCCCCTCGGTTTTTCAGTTTCCTGCTCGGCTCCGGCTCCCACACCTGCGCTGGGAGAAATTGCCGACGGCCAGGTGAGGATCGTCGATCTCTCATATCCCCTCAATGAGCAGAATCCGCACTGGCCGGGAGAGGCGTACAAGCCGTTTCGGTTCGAGACGCTGGCCACGCTGGAGGCGGACGGAGTTTTCTCCGGCGCCTTTTGCATGCCTGAGCATCTGGGGACGCACGTGGATGCCCCCAATCATTTCGAGGCCGCCCGTCAATCGGTGGATGAGCTGGAGTTGTCTCAATTAGTGGCTCCGATGGTCGTCATTGATGTGTCGCAGAACAGCGCCTCTAATGCCGATTACCAGGTCAGCGAGGACGACTTGCGTACCTGGGAGGAGGTACACAATCTAATTCCACAGGGCGCCGTGGTCTTCGCTTACACAGGCTGGGGCCAGTACTGGAACGACTTCGACCGCTACAAGAACCAGGATGAGACCGGCAGGCTGCACTTCCCCGGCTTTTCCCCGCAGGCGGCCCGCTTCCTGGTCGAGGAACGCTCGACCAAGGGGATCGGTATTGATACCTTGAGCGTCGATTACGGCCTCTCCTCGGACTTTGCCGTCCATCACATTGTGAACGGAGCGGGCGGCTACCACATCGAAAACGCCGCCGCCCTGGACCAGGTCCCTGCTCGGGGGGCATGGGTCATCATCGCCCCTATCAAAATTGAAGGCGGATCGGGAGGACCGGCTAGAGTCTGGGCTCTTTTCCCGTATAATTAGCCGATGCTCTCGCCAAATTTACGAGTCCTATTGCTGCTGGTGCTGTTTTTCGTCGCGGCGCCCGCCTTGGCTTTCCAGAATGATGAGTTGCCGCGGCGCCTGGAAAATCCCCGGGATCTGTCGCTGCCAGGGGGTTCGCAGGTGGAGTTCAAGAGCTTCTACTCGCCCTCTTTGGGTCAGGAAATGGGCTACAGCGTTTACCTTCCGCCTTCCTATGAAAAGCAGAAGGATCGAAAATTTCCGGTTATTTACTTTCTGCACGGTCTTTTTAACGACCACACCAGTTGGGCCAGCCCGCGTTATGGAAGCGCTCCCAAACGCCTCGAGCAGATTATCACGGAGAAAAATCTGCCCGAGTTCGTAATGGTTCACCCGGATGGCCAGAGGAGCTTTTATACCGATTATGCTGACGGCAGTAAAAAGTACGCGCAATACATCCAGCAGGACTTGATTGACGAAATCAGCGCAAAATTCAGAGTCGAGAAGAAACGGTCCGGCCGGGCTATAGCGGGGACCTCCATGGGCGGCTTTGGCGCGCTGAAAATCGCCATGAAGAATCCTGAGATCTATGCTTCAGCGGCGGCGGGGTCTCCTCTGGTCTTCCCTGAAGACCCATCTGCACTGGTGGCTGATACCTCCTCGAGACACGCCCGCTTTGTGAGCGATCTATTTGCCTCGATTTACGGCCAGCCCTTCAATCAGGAGCACTGGAAGGAAAACAACCTCGAGTTTCTGGCCCGGACCTCCGATCTGGATGGTTTAAACATCTATTTCATTTACGGCACGGCCGACCGCTACAACCAGACCTTCCCCATGGAAGCAGGAGTCCGAGGACTGGACCGCATCCTCACCGAGCGGGGTGTCTCGCATACCTTCCACGCCTTCGAAGGCGAACCCCACGGCTGGGAGCTGGTCGGGCTGCATCTGGAGGAGATGCTGCGGTTTTTGACACAGACGTTTTGAAGCTGACCACTGACCGCTGACCACTGACCGCTGACCGCTGACCGCTGACCGCTGACCGCTGACCACTGACCGCTGACCACTGACCGCTGACCACTGACCGCTGACCGCTGACC
>JBOGJG010000461.1:0-7553 GCA_050747825.1 Acidobacteriota bacterium
GGTCAGCGGTCAGCGGTCAGCGGTCAGTGGTCAGTGGTCAGCTCTTGGTACGATCGAGCCCATTCTTATGATAAAAATTATGATAAAAATTCGCTATTCGAAGCGGAGACACTCCCAGCAGGAAACCGGCAAGGGCCACCTGGTTAATCAGTGTCGTTTTCCAGGGCCCCACATTTTGCCACCTGCGGGCGGCAGTGGTGGCCGGCACGGGAGCGATGGCAATCCGTCCCCAGCGGCGCAGGCGGCGGATCAGGTCGAAATCTTCCATGATGGGAATTTCCCGAAAGCCTCGCAGTTCATGGAAGAGATCCCGGTGAAGGAACAGGGCCTGATCACCGTAGGGCACCTGCAGCCAGCGGGAGCGCCAGTTGGCGACGGTTTCAATGACGCGCAGGCTGGCGGAAGCGGAGTCGAGCTGAAAGCGAAAAGCTCCGGCAACCACGCCGGGAGTATCCAGCAGCAAGTGAACATGCCTGGCGAAGGTTGCCGGCAGGACGGTGTCTGCGTGCAGGAAAACAAGGATGTCTCCCTCAGCCTCTCGGGCGCCTGCATTCATCTGCACAGCCCGCCCGGCGGGGGAGAGTAAAACCCTGGCGCCACCGGCTCGGGCTGTGCTTGCGGTTTCATCCGAGCTGCCTCCATCAACCACGATGATCTCCACCCCGTCGCCTCCGGCCGCTCCCTCACGGTCGCGGCTTGGATGGGCACTTATCTCATCCGAGCCGCGACCGTAAGAGAGCGGCCCTCTTGCGGCGGCCGCTAAAACCCGGGGCAAGTGAGTCGCCTCGTTCAAAGCCGGGATGATGATGGAAATCCGCCGCTTCATGAAGCAGTCTTCCCTCCGGATTTCTTCTTGAGCTTTCCGCGGACGTAATAGATCAGGAAGCCCAAAAGGGCCGCCGCGCCTGCCGCAGCCCCTATCAGGCCCCAGGGGACGGCGTCCTGAGTAAGAGCCGTGGTGACCGCGTCCACACCAACCACGTAAAGAACAGTCCCGGGCAGCATGCCCAGCCAGGACCAGAAGACATAAGTCCAGAAAGACACCTGCGTCACGCCAAATCCATAATTGAGCAGATTAAATGGGAAGATCGGAGTCAACCGGGTCAGGGCAACGATAATGGCGCCGTGTTCGCGAGTGAGGTCATCCAGCTTGCGAAATTTTTCCTGCCTGGACAGCCATTCGGCAATGGCATCCCGGGCAAGATAGCGGCTGATGAGAAAACAAAGACTCGCCCCCAGCGTTGCTGCCACGCTGACGATGATGACTCCCCGAACCGAGCCAAACAGCGCTCCTGCAGCCAGCGTCAGGGCTGAGCCGGGAATGGCTGCGATGGCCGCCCCGGCATAAATCAGGATAAAGACCACCGGCCCCCAGACGCCCATCCCCTGAATCCAGTTCTTGAGTGCGCCCAGTTGATCTCCCAGCTCATAGACGTGGGCGAGGATGAGCATGGTGAGAACCGCCAGGATGAGTACGGCGGGTTTCCAGATTTTCTTCGTCATGTAAAGGCTGCTAAGCCACGGATTACTCGGATGGCACGGATAAACGGCATCAATCCGTGACATCCGTGGCTAAGAATACGTCACTGAATGTTATGGACCAAGTACTTAGTATATTGTCTTTAGAAGCTTTTTTGTGCCGTGAAGGACGAGTGACGATGATCGGTCCAATTTCCTGGATTTTACTTCACCTACTGGCATCGATGGTCATCCAGCAGGCCTCCACCATGCCGCTTAAGCAGGCGCCGCTGGTATCGCTCCCCGAGACCTCCAGCGACACATTTTCGTTCATCGCCTACGGCGACGTCCAGAGCAACTATCGAGACATGCACTCGAGGCTGGTCTCGCGCATGCTGCAGGAGAATCCTGCGCTGGTCCTGAACTCCGGTGACCTGTCATCCGACGACGGACGCCATTACGACAGTGTTTTTTATCCTCCGGCAGAGGGACTGCTGAATCAAATTCCCTTCTACCCCGCTCCCGGCAATCACGATATCGCCTGGGGCAGTCCCTTCAGCCGCTACCCGTATCGGGTTTTCTTTGACCGCGTCTACGACCATCTGGGGCGGCAGCCTCAAAACAGCCATTTGCTGCAACCCGCCGGGCAGAAGCTCTGGTACAGCTTTACTTACGCCGGAGTTCTGTTTATCTCCCTCGATTCGAATCTATTCATAGACGAAGGCAGGTATGAGCGAACTCATCGTTTTCGAAGCTATCGTGGCTATCAGCAGGAGCAAATGATCTGGCTGAAGAATGTTCTGGAGAGATCAAGCCAGGACTCGGGCATTCGCGCCAAATTTATTTTTTTCCATCATTCTCCTTTCATAACAACGCAGACCGAACCTCTTCCGATCCTGGAGCTGGGAGGCCACCCGGGGCATGATGAGCTGCTCATCGGGAAAGCGATGGCTCCGAGTTCGGGGGCGAGAGAGCAGTACCTACTGGACCTGTTTCGGCTGCACCGGGTGACGGCGGTATTCACGGGACACGAACATTATTACGAACGCTGGCGGGAAATCATCCGGGCCAAGGGCAGCGTCATCCACAGTCTGAACTGGCTGGTGATTGGCGGAGGCGGGGTCAGGCCGCGCGGGCATCCCAAATATCGCCCCGAAGAAATCGAAAAGGTCATGGATCAGGAATTTTATCGGGACTATATCGATCGTATTTCCCGCCTGGACTCCAGTTGGACGTCCGAGCTGCAGCATGTCTACCCGCATCCCGAAAGTTCCGAAGCTGATTTCTCCCACTATGTGGTCGTTTCGCTGAAATCCTCGGAGATCCAATTCGAGGTCAAAGACCAGGAGGGAAGAGTCCGGGACCGCGGCAGGTTTAACTCACGATAACCAGGGAGAAGGGACGTATTCTTTGCAGCAGCCAGAAGGTAGTCAGTGACGAGGGCCGACAGCTTGCGTTTGAGATCCGGCCGGAGCTTTAAGAGTTTGGCTAAAGCATCTCCGGCCTCTTTCCACTGCTTATGACTTGGCGTGACAATGCGGCCCGCCTTCTCAAACGGGCCGAGCAGCGTCTCCACATGCTTCCTGCCCGCCGCAGACCCGGCTCCCGCTACTTTAGAAGTTCCTGCGCGACTACGGAGCTCAAATAAATGTCGGGAGCTTGCGTCTCCTAAAGTTCGCGCAGTACCGGAAGCGTCCCTCCACTTCGAATCAAGTCAATGTAGAGGTCCGTATCTATGAGGTACTTCGCCATTAAAAGACTTTCTGAACGCCACCTTTTCCCGCCACCTTTTCCAGAGACTTAAGGATTTCCTTCCTAAACACCACCAGATCCAAGGCAGCATCTATGGCTTCTGTCTCGGTCTTTGCCCCTAAGATCTCTTTAGCCTGCTGTATTTTTCTCTGATCCAGATAGTAGTTTTTCCTTCTCACGTCCGCTTTCATGTCTTTTTCCTCTTACGTATAGAAACTAACTTTATACGTATGGTCTGGCGGAAATCAATGTTGGGCGCGCCATGGACTTTTGTCCCGGCGATGCGGCCGCGCTGGTCGATCCAGTAATAGCTGGAACTACTGCTGACTTCGAAGGTTTCGCCGGTCAGGGGATCCGGAATTTCTTCTATTCCGCGACGCACCCGACAAAACTGATCGATCGGGATTCCTTCGACGTACTCCATCACGAAGTAGGGCTGACCATCCGCGGTAGTCCTAATGTTGCAGGCCAACGAATCACACTAATCACACGAATCCTCAGGGTCTGGATCATTCGTGTGATTAGTGTGATTCGTGGGCCCGACTCCCTTGCTTCAACTGTGCCACCCGCCAATAATAGAATCGATGCAGGCGAGGATCCTGTCCGCGCTCCTTCTCTTTCTTATCATAGCCACTTTCGTAATTTTAAAATCGGTTCGCGATGCGCTGTTTTTGAGCGAATATTCGGCTCGCATTCTGCCCTACTTTATGCTCGGGACTGCGGTCGCGGTGGCCGCTGGTGCCCCGCTTTTCATCAGACTTTACAAGTCTCTATCGCTCTTGCAGGCGGTCATCCTCTCATTTACAGCCTTTTACGCAGGGACTCTTTTGTTCTGGTTGGCCTTGACCTCCGGATTGCAGTGGTCCATAGCCGGGCTCTACATCTGGGTCGGCTTGTTTCAGACGCTGGCCCCGGTGCAAGCCTGGTCTGTGATCGGTGAGCGTCTCATGGTCAGGCAGGCCAAGCGATCCATTGGCCTGATCGCAGGGGGCGGCGTGGCAGGTTCAATAGCCGGAGGCTTCCTGGCCGAAGAGATAGTCGAAGGGTGGTCTGTCTCGTCCCTGCTTCCGGTTTCAGCGGGTATTATGCTGCTTGCGCTGGTGGTCGTATTGCTGCTGGCGCGAGCGGGTGAACGAAAGGAGGTTCCGGATCCTGCGATGGAGGGCCGGCAGGTGCGGCGCTCCTTTGTGGTCCTGATCCTGATAGTGGTCGCAACCGGCAGCCTGGTCACGACGTTTGCCGATTTCGAGTTCAAAGTAATCGCCCAGAACGAGCTGCCAACCGCTCGCGAGCTGGCCATCTTTTTCGGTTCCTTTTACTTCTATCTCGGCATCGCCAGTCTGTTTTTTCAACTGCTGGTCACGCCTTTTTTGATCAAGCGCCTAGGAGCTCCTGTCGGCCTGGCAATTCTTCCCGCGGCGCTGATGGTGGGAAACGTGATGGTGATCGGAGCGGCCTCCCTCCTGGCCGCCGTCGTTTTAAAGGGAAGCGAACAGCTTTTCAAGCATACTGTGGAGCGCTCTTCGCTGGAACTGGTCTACCTGGCTATGCCGGAACGGGTCAAAGTCCGGGTCAAGTCGCTGATTGACACAGTAGGTGTGCGCTTTTCCGAGGCAGTAGCCGCAGGGGTCCTGGTTCTGCTGTTCTCGGTGGGAAACTCTTCTCTGACGGCGATTGCCGGCTTGAGCATCCTCTTCCTGCTCATCTGGATTGTCTCCTCCATTCTCGTGGGCAGGGGGTACCCGCAGGTGCTCGAAGACTTCATTGAGCACCGGCCAGTGGACCTGGGCGCCAGCGGCAACGCTTTGGACGCCGACTTTTATCGCCTGCTTTCCGTCCGCCTGAAGAGCTCGGACCCGGAGGCGGTTACCAGCTTGCTCGAACTTTTGCACGGAAGTGGAGACCGCCACCTGGGAGAGGAGTTGGCGCCTTTGCTGGAGCATTCCGACGCGACTATCCGCTTAAAGACGATTCGGCTGCTCTTCGATCAGAAGAAGAACATGGTGGAACGCGTCGAAAAACTGCTTTCCGATCCCGATCTGCGGGTGCGCATGGAAGCGATTCACTACATGAGTCTCCGTCTGGAAGGTCCTGAAGCTGCCAAGATGCAGCGCTTCTACGCCGACCCCAATCCCACCGTCCAGGCCGCTGCCTTCGCATTTCTCCTCAACCAGGAGGACGAGACGGCTCATGAATTTGCCTGCACGAATTTGGAGGGAATCTGGAAGATGGCGGTAGAAGCCGGGAAAGAGGCGCCTCGACTGGAGATCGCCCACCTGCTGGAACATGTGCAGCCCTCAGACCTCTCCACGTCTCTTTACAAACGACTCTTAACGGATCCCGTCCCGGAAGTGCGCAAAGCCGTTT
The DNA here is from genome assembly GCA_050747825.1 of Acidobacteriota bacterium. Lineage (GTDB taxonomy): Bacteria > Acidobacteriota > UBA6911 > RPQK01 > JBOGJG01 > JBOGJG01. Next base: position 5,578 of record JBOGJG010000461.1, read on the forward strand.
TACAAACCATTGAACGGACCCGCCCGCAGGGGCTGATTCCGGTTTTGATGACCCGCCTGCGCGATGCCTCCCTCACCTCGGAAGTGATGTCGGCGCTGTCGGCTTACGGCGAGTCTCTCCTTCCGCAGCTCAAAGCGACGGTCAGCGGGTCCGCTCCAGGTGAAAGAAAAAAGTTTGCGCTGAAGCTGGCGGCAAGGATTGATGGCCCGCGACCCCTTAGACTGCTGCTGGAGACGGCGCAGTCTGAGGATATCAACCTCCGCTTTTCCGCCACCAAAGCGCTCAATCGCCTGCGCAAACGGCGCTCTCTGGAAGAGGCCGATTCCCAGTTCAGAGATCTGCTGGACAGAGAGATTGACAGCCTGAAGACGGAGCTCAGACGGTGCGGCTTGTTCTCGCCTCGCCCGGAGGGGCTCATGAGATCAGTCTTCATTCAGCGCCAGCAGTGGGCCCGGGAACGCGTCTTTCGAGCCCTTGGACTTCTATACAATCCCGACCAGATCTACAGCGCCTATGTCTCTCTGGTGGGTGAGAGCGAACGTCGGGCCGACGCCGCTCTCGAATATCTGGATACCGTCCTGAAGCCGGAGGATCGAAATCGCATTATGGCTCTGCTGGAGTTCAGCAGCGGCGAGAGTCTCAGTCAGATCGGCGCCGAAAGCCGGCGCAGCGTGCTGCTGGAGTATCTGGACGAAGGCCAGCAGCTTGCAGTCTCAGCGGGGCTGGTGGAACTGCAGCCGGAAGAGCTCCAGTGGTGGGAACGGTCTGAAATCTCGAAAAAAGTCTTGCCCGAGATGGGCCTGGTACATGAGACTTTAAACTGGAGGTTGGCCGAGTTGGATGGATCAGAGAAGCAGGGAGAAAAGCGGAGGCTTACGACTATCCAGAAGATTGAAAATCTGGGAAAGGTGGATATTTTCTCGCGCCTCGGTCCCAATGAGCTGCTTCTGATTGCCAACCAGAGTGAGGAAGTGGAATACCAGGAGGGCGATGTGATCTATAAAGAGGGCGACCTGGCCCTGGAAATCTTCAGTCTGGTCGAAGGGACGCTCGAGCTGCAGCGGGCGTCGGGCGAGTCGCAAGTAGTCAGAGCCGGCGAGAGCTTCGGCACGCTCTCCGTATTGAGCGGCCACCCCCGCCTTCACTCCGCCAGGACCTTGCAGCCCTGTATCTGCCTCAAAGTGGGGCGCGAGAGCTTCTGGGAGATCATCGAAGACTATCCAGAAGTCTCCCGCGGCATCTTTCAGGTCCTGGTGCAGCGCATCCTCGAGAAGTCGCAGGGCTAAGAAGGATGAAAGGGGGAGTTCGGGACCTGAGGGAGAGGACGCGTGCGTATGCGTTGCGAATCGCGCGGTTGTATGCCGCCCTGCCGAAGAATGCTGTAGCCCCCCAGGCGGCCCAGAAGTTGAACGTCAAGTTGGAAATTGACATCAATCCCCCCGAGGGTTTTCAATCCGAGACCAAACTGATCAACACCTACTTTCCGTACGCCGTCCTGCAGCACGACAAACCGTCATTCCTGTCAGGAAAGCTGCACGCGATGTCACAACGGCGATTTACCAAGGGCCGGGACTTCTTCGATCTTTTGTTTTCCTGAGCCGATGGAAGGACGTAGGGTATTCCGGCTCCTGGAAGTTCGGCCAGCGTCATCATGAGCCTGGTCTTCAGCTTCGCCCACACTGCCGGAGAATTGGGAGTGGTTCTCATGGCGGGTGCAAACATCGATGGGATCACACGCACCGTTTCAATCGACGTCTATGACGACGTCCAAGCCCTGGATTACAGCCAGGCGCTGCGGGATTTGGGCCTATCATTCGTAAATTGTTGGCCTCAGAACCTGCTCTCATCTCCCTGTAGCGTCAACTAAAAAAGTTCCCGAAAAGGGATTCGTAGAGTCATCTAAAAAGTTCCTGAAAAATTTCTTTAATTATGGTCCAGCGGTAGGGGCTGTGGGGGGTGTGGGAAACTCCGCAGGA
>JBOGJG010000462.1:0-2777 GCA_050747825.1 Acidobacteriota bacterium
GGTCAGCGGTCAGCGGTCAGCCGGTCAGCCGGTCAGCGGTCAGCGGTCAGCGGTCAGCCGGTCAGCGGTCAGCCGGTCAGCGGTCAGCCGGTCAGCGGTCAGCGGTCAGCGGTCAGCCGGTCAGCGGTCAGCGGTCAGCAGTCAGCGGTCTATTTCCGAATCAGCTTGATCAAATACACAATCAGCAGGAGGAGGACAATCACCAGCAGCAGCCAGATGATCGCCATTCCCATCATGCCCCCCATTCCATCCATCATACCCCCACCGCCCATTTGTGCTAACGAGATCATCATGGCTTTAGTATCTCCGAGTCCGAGACGGCCGCGAAATTTTTATAAATGGCTTCCTCGACCTCGGCGACCTGGCGGCCGATTTCGCCGCTGACGAGGGGCTGCCTGCCTTCAAGCACTGCGCGGCTAAAGTCATCGATGAGCGGCTGGTGGAGATTGGGGTGGGGCGGGTGAAACTCCCGCCGTTCTCCCCCGGCTGTGTTAATCGTCAGTGCGCCCTCATTGAGTTTGGACACGTGAACGGAGCCTTCGTTGCCATAAATATCCAAAGTGTCCTGGGACTCGAAGGCCCCATGGGTCACCGCCAGCGAGGCCTGGATTCGACTCTCGAACTCAATGCAGGCCACGGCCGTATCCTCGACGTCCCGGTAGAAGAGGGCGTTTCCAATAGTCGAGGCAATGCGCCTGGCCGGCCCGAACAAGTCGAGTAACACCTCGATTCGATGGCAGCCGAAATCGAACATCGGTCCGCCTCCCGACTTCTCCCGCTCCAGAAACCAGCGGCGCGGGTGCTCCTCAGGCATGTCCAGGTACTCGAAGGCATTGACCTGCGCGAGCACCGGCCGTCCAATTTCTCCGCTTGCAATGATCTCCTTTATCCGGGCGATCACAGGGTAGAAATGACGGTAATAAGCCACGGCGAGGCGAACTCCGTTGGCTCGACAGGCCTCGATGATCTGGTCGCACTGGGCCACATCCAGAGCCATCGGCTTCTCGCAAAGCACGTGCTTTCCGGCCTGCGCGGCTGCCAGGGCTTGAGGCGCGTGCAGGTATACGGGCGTGGCGATGTAGACGGCATCGATCTCCGGTTCCGCGATCAGGTCCTCCCACTGGTCGAACCACTTGCGCGCCCCGAAGCGGCGGGCAAACTCTTCAGCCTTTTCCGGCTGGGCACGGCACACCGCCACGAACTCGCTCTCCTTTTGATCCCGCAGCGCCGGAGCTACGCGTTTGACCGCAATATCTCCGCATCCGATAAGGCCCCATTTCATAAGAGGGGGACAGTCTACCCTGTCCCCTTTCCCAAAAAAAGAGGACGGGGTAGACTGTCCCCCTCATGAAAAAGAAACCTTTCTGCATGGGAATGGTCCTGGCCGTCCTGATGATTGCGCTCAGCGCGGGTTCTATACTGGGCCAGCCGAGAAATTATCTGAATGAAACGAAAGCGGAAATCGATGCGCGCATGCAGTGGTGGCGCGATGCCCGCTTCGGGATGTTCATACACTGGGGGCTCTATGCCGTCCCGGCCGGTGAGTATCAGGGGAAGCGCTCAGGCCGTATTGGCGAGTGGATTCAGGAATGGGCCAACATCCCGCGGGAAGAATACCGGAAGTTTGCGGCCGAATTTAACCCGGTCAGGTTTGACGCGGCCGAGTGGGTGCGGATCGCCAAGGACGCCGGCATGAAGTATCTGGTGATCACCTCCAAGCACCATGATGGGTTCTCCATGTACGACAGCCAGGTCAGCGACTACGACATTGTCGATTCAACCCCGTATGGAAAGGACGTCATGAAGGCGCTCAGCGACGAGTGCCGCAGGCAGGGGATCAAATTTTGCTTTTATTACTCCATTATGGACTGGCACCACCCCTCCCAGTACGTCGATGCGGAAGGTAAAGACCGCACCGCCGGCCACCGCAAAACCGAGATTACCCCAAAGGGCGAACGCGAATATGCGACTTACATGAAAGCCCAGCTTCAAGAGCTGGTTACGCAATACGATCCCGCCGTTCTCTGGTTTGATGGCGAGTGGGTGGACTGGTGGACCGAGGAAGACGGCAAAGACCTGTATAACTACGTGCGCGGGCTCAAGCCGGAGATCATCATCAATAACCGGGTCGGCAAAGGACGCATGGGTATGGCTGGCCTGAACAAAGGCCCCGGCTATGCAGGGGACTTCGGGACTCCCGAGCAGGAGATCCCCGCCACTGGGCTCCCCGGCGTGGATTGGGAATCTTGCATGACCATGAATACAACCTGGGGCTATAAATCCTACGATCACGATTGGAAGTCCGTTGAGACTTTGCTCCAGAATTTGATCGATATCGCCAGCAAGGGTGGAAATTACCTTCTCAACGTGGGTCCTACGGCTGAAGGTCTTATACCCGGGTCAAGCGTCGAACGCCTAGAGCAGATAGGAGAATGGCTGAAAGAAAATGGCGAGGCCATTTACGGCAGCAGCGCCAGCCCTTTTGCCGATCTGCCCTGGGGGCGGGCTACTCAGAAGCCCGGCCGCCTCTACCTGCACGTATTTGACTGGCCGGCCGGAGCCTTGGAGGTGCCGGGAATCCAGGGCAAGGTCACCAAAGCTTATCTGTTGGCCGACCACAATCGGCAGGCTCTTCGGGTGAACCAGAGCCAGGGTAAGATGGAGATCGACCTGCCCACGCAGGCTCCGGACCCGGTAGCCTCTGTGGTCGTTCTGGAAACTGAAGATTCGGGAAACACCGACGCAGTGGCCGCTCACTGACGGTCGTGGCTCCGCGC
>JBOGJG010000463.1:0-11904 GCA_050747825.1 Acidobacteriota bacterium
GGTCAGCGGTCAGCGCTCAGCTCGTGGTACGGGCACAGCCCAGGCACATCACCACCGTCACAGATGGTTGGGTTTCTACGGGTGACTAAAGCTTCTTCCCCGTCTCAGATTCGGAACCGGCTTCCGAGGCCGGCAGTGCGTCGGAAGCTCGCAGCGACTCAGGGCCGCGGCGAATAGCAAAGAAAAAACCGCTGATGAAAGGGCGGTGTCGGAATCGCTGAAGAGTGGCTATAAGGCCCATGCTCAAGACTGTCAGCGCCGCTAGCACTAAGATAAAAGTTGCGAGGGACATATACTTTTTCTCCCAGTGTCCTGTAACTCTAGGAATGGTTCCTCTCTTTTTACGTGGGCAAAGCAAAGGGTGTCAAGTAGTTTCTTTGGGATGGGAACGCGCGTGAGCATTCAGTGGTCCGGGGACGAGTTCAGGTTCTGGGGCCAACGAATTTCGCGAATGACGCGTGATTCGTTGGCCAGACTCTGAATTCCCCGAACCACTGAATGCTTACGGGAACGCGAAAATCACGGAATGAGTCGAAAAGATACGAACGCGGCTCATAACCGTCTCTTTCAGAAACCCCCTCTTGACAGGTCGGCACGCTAGAGCTTGTAATACCGGGCGGCGTGAAACATAAGAAGTTTTTGATCCTGCTCGTCCTTGCCGCGCTTGCCGTAATAGCGATCACTTCCGCTACTTACTTGAATGACCGATTAGCCTATCGAACACCGCTCTACCGGGCGGCTCTGGATGAAACGACTCCCCGCGATCAGGCTCTGATCGACCAGGAGCAGGCGGCTGAAGAGCGAGCCCGATCGAGAGAATACGAAGAAGTGGAATATCGCGAGTTCCCAGTCGTGGGGAGCCGAGTCGCCGTTTGGGTTATCGCTCAGTTGCACTTGTTGTTCGGCGCCTTCGTTCTAGCCGTTCCGATTTTCGCCTTGATCATCGAGTTCATCGGCTATCGAACCGGCGACCTGAGATACGACCGGCTGGCGCACGAATTCACGAAGCTGCTTTCCGTTTCCTTTTCCTTTACTGCTGCATTTGGCGCCTTCCTCACTTTCATGCTGATCATCCTTTATCCCAGGTTCACTCAATACCTGATGCACGTCTTCTCCCCGACCTTCATCCCATACGTGAGCCTGTTTTTTTTCGAAGCTGGATTTCTCTACACCTACTACTACGGCTGGGGAAAATTCTCTCCAAAGGTGCATCTCGCCTTGGGCGTGGCGCTCAACCTGGTTGGGACTGCCATCATGTTCATCGCCAATTCCTGGCTGACTTTTATGATGTCGCCCTCGGGTGTAGCCGACTCCGGCGCTGTGATCAGCACCTGGGACGCTGTCCACAATTACACCTGGATGCCGATCAACATTCACCGCCTCATCGCCAACGTAGCGTTTGGGGGATCGGTGGCCGCAGCCTATGCGGCCTTCAAATTTCTGCAATCCAAAACGGACGCGGAGCGGGCTCATTACGACTGGATGGGTTACATCGGAAACTTCGTCGCCATTTGTGCTTTTCTGCCCCTCCCGTTTGCCGGCTACTGGCTCGCCAGTGAAATCTATGCTTTCAACCAGACGATGGGTCTGCAGATGATGGGGGGGGCGTTCTCCTGGCTGTTCATCATTCAGGCAGTTTTAATTGGAAACCTCTTCCTGGCAGCGAACTATTACCTGTGGCTGGGCATGGGGAGAATCGAGGGCGCCGAGCGTTTCCAGGGGTACATCAAATGGCTGCTGGGCGGTATCACGATCTGTTTCATTATCTGGGCCACTCCGCGCTCCATAATCGCCACCGTGGATGAGATCCGCGCCATGGGCGGCTCATCACACCCCATGCTCGGTTACCTGGGAGTCATGTCGGCCAAAAATACGGCCGTCAACATCCTGATCCTGACTACGTTTGTGAGCTTTTTGCTCTACCGGCGTTCCGGACGGACCCCCACGGTCAAATGGGCTAATATCGGGAACATGACTCAATTTTTGATCTTTGCAGCGGCCTCCGCCTTCGTGATCTTCCTCGGCATCTACGGCTACTTTGTGGAAGCCAAGGTTCGGATCGGCCTTTCGATTCCACAGGTCCTCTCGGTGCTGTTTGCCATGGTGGCGATTACAGTCATTGACGTCTTTCTATTCAGGAAAGCCCGGGTGATGGGAGAAACCAGATGGGGGCAGATCCCGCCCCGCTCGCAATATGCTCTCATTTTCCTGGCAGTGACTTTTACCTGGCTTATGGGTCTGATGGGCTATGTGCGCTCCGGACTGCGCCAGCACTGGCACGTGTACGGAGTGGTCCGCGACACCTCAGCCGGCGCCTTCACACCTACACTGGGCTATGCGACCCAGGTCGTGTCGGCCACCGTTCTGATCTTCTTTGTCTTTATAGGATTTGTCTTTTGGCTGGCCAGTCTGTCGGATAAAAAGGGCTGGGAGAAAACGCGCAAGGAAGTCGTATGAAGGTCCCTGTCAGCCTCAACATCGCCGGATTGACGATCGCCGCCACCATCTTCTACACGTATGTCGGCCAACTCGTCCCCCAAAAAGAGGTTTTGCCCCCTCAGGAACTTGAACTGAGCCAGGACCTCAGCACCGAGGAAATGGTGGCGACCGGACGCCAGATAATGGGAGACAAAGGGATGTGTCTGACATGCCATACGATTGGTAGGAGCGGCGCCCTGCGCTACCCGGATTTACAGGGAATCGGGTCACGCGCGGCCACCCGCGTCCCCGGCATGAGCGACCTCGAATATCTGGCCCAGTCTTTATATGAGCCGGAAGCATATATTGTGGAAGGATTCGCCGGCGGGATGCCAGTCATCAATAGGCCTCCGATAGAGCTGACCGATCAAGAAATTCTCACCGTGATCGCCTATTTGCAAACTTTGGGAGGGACGCCCACGGTGACCATGCAGACGCGGCTCTCCTACATGGAAGGGGGGGACGTGGCCCCAGTCCCTCCCGTGGGAGAGGCTGGGGCCGCGGCAATCGATCGGACGGTGGCCCACGAGCCGGATGTGGCGACGCTGGGAACAGAGCAGCCCGCCACCCCGAGTCCAACGGACCCTGTGGCTTTAATGAATCGGTTTCAGTGCACGTCCTGTCATCATCTTGACCAGCCGGGTCAGCTCAAGGGGCCCAGTCTGATCGATGTGGGCAGCAGAATGAGCTACTCTCAAATACTCGAAGCTATCCTGTCGCCGGAAGGAGGGCACGAACCCTCGGCCTTTTATACAACCGCTACCATCGAGCAGGCTAACCGCATGGCTCAGTTTCTGGCCACCAGGAGGAGCGCACAATGAACTATCTCGTCCTGATCCTGGTTATTGCCGCGATGCTCTTCCTGCGCTGGCGGGGTGTGGGCATACTGACCTGGATCGTGGCCTGGTGGCTGGCTATCTATGTGATTCTGCAGTACGGTTTTGCCACACCCATCCCCCAGTCGGTGATCTCGCTCTATATGGCGATCATTACGGGTGTACTGCTCCTTTATGTGACATCTGATGAGGCGCTCTTCCGGACGGTACGCGAACCATTGGTCAATTTCGTGACGAATCGCAGGTATACGCTCGGAGTGCTGGCCATAGCCGTTCTGATTCCGTGTCTGGTCGCCGCCAATGTTTACCTCGACATGACTGCGCCCGTGAGTCCGCCCTTTTTTGCCAGAAGCATCCATCCAGCCAATCCAAATCAAATCACTGTGAACGGCGAGAACTACGATCTGGTCACGCTTCAAAATCCGTACCGAATTCTGGAAGAAACCAACCCGGAGCAGTTTAAGCAGCACGTCGAGAATGGACGTGAGGTCTACTATAAGAATTGTTTTTACTGCCATGGGGACAACATGAGCGGCAACGGCATGTTCGCTCACGGACTGAACCCCATCCCTACAAATTTTGACGATACCGGCACGATTCCCGCGCTTCAGGAGTCCTTCCTCTTCTGGCGCATTTCAAAGGGGGGCCCGGGGCTGCCCGAGGAAGGCGGGCCCTGGGAGTCGGCCATGCCGGCCTGGGAGAAGTTCCTCTCTGAGGAAGAGATCTGGGACGTCATTCTCTTCCTCTATGACTTTACCGAGCAGAGGCCAAGAGCACGAGAAGAGACAATAACCGAATGAAGCGCTCTTTAATTTTTTCAGCCGTTCTTGGATTCAGCTTTTCCATTGGATGGACAGCGGAGCCCGATCTGGGCAACGATGAGCAACGGCAAAGCGGCAAACAGTTGTACGACAAGTACTGTGCCCAATGTCACGGAATCGAAGGCGACGGTCTGGGGGAAGCCGCTCCCTATCTCAAGCCGAAGCCACGCGACTTTACCGAGGGTAAATACAAAGTCAGGTCCACTCCCAATGGCACTCTTCCCACCGATGAAGACCTTGAACGGATTATTCGTGACGGAATGCCTTATACGGGGATGCCTCCCTGGCCGGCCTCGGAAATCTCAGATACGGAGTTACAGAACATCATCTACTACCTGAAGACCTTTTATCCCGGATTTTCCGATGCGGACGAATTAGCTGAGCCGATTGAAATTCCCAGCGCCCCCTCCCTTTCGGAAGAATCCGCCCAGAGAGGAGCCGAGGTATACGTCGCCAGCGGCTGTGACCGCTGTCACGGAGACGAGGGGCGAGGCGACGGCCAGTCGGGACCTACATTGGCGGATGACTGGGGTTTTCACATCCGGCCCGCCGACTTTACGATGCCCTGGACTTTTCGAGGGGGTTCGAGCCGGGAGGATATCTATCGAACCTTAATGACCGGCTTTAACGGAACGCCCATGCCTTCCTTTGAAGATGAAGGCGCCCTGGCTCCCGATGACCGCTGGCCGCTGGTCGATTACATCTATTCGCGCTCGGCAACCCGTGAGGCCAATTACGCTAATCTGCTTGTGGCTGTCGAAGCACGAGGCGAAATTGATCCGGCTCAAGGGCCGGAACAGTTCGAGCACGCCCCATTAGCCCGCTTCCCCGTCGTGGGCCAGATTATGGAACCCGGGCGGGATTTTTATCCTTCGGCGACGGCAGTCGATGTGCGTGCCATTTACAACAACAATTCAATCGGTTTGCTGGTGCAGTGGAACGACATGAAAGCCGAGACCACCGGCCGCAACAGCCCTGCTCTTGAAGTCCCTCCTTTTGATCCGGAAGCGGAGATGGACTTGGAGACCATTCGTCAGGAGCAGCCGGACCCATTTGGCGGGGCGGCCGCCGATCCCTTCGCCGCCTTCACCGCCGGACAGACCGAAACAGCCGGCACAGAAGGGACCACCCGCCAGACCGAATTCTCTGACGCCGTCGCCATTCAGTTTCCATCCGAACTGACAACTGGACCTCTTAAGCCCTATTTCATTTTTGGAGACGGTTCCAGGAGCGTCGATCTGTGGTTGGTTGATTTGGCAGACGGTCAGCCCCAAATGTTCGTCGGAACGGGAAGCGACTCGGTTGAACCGGCCCGACTTGAACCTTTTGAAGCTGTGAGCAATTATGAAGACGGCCGGTGGTCGGTCATTTTCAAGCGCCGCAGAGTTGTTTCGGGCCATATTTCTTTTGAGCAAGCCCAATTTGTCCCAATAGCGTTTTCTGTCTGGGACGGATTTAACAATGAACGAGGCAATAAACGAGGCCTGACGAGTTGGTTTCACATTTATCTTGAGCCTCTCGACAAACCATCTCCAATCGGCCCCATGTTTCAATACGCGCTGGCGATTCTGGCGATTGAGGCGATTCTTATCTTTTCTCTCCGGCGCAAACATTCGAGATCCCGAAACGAGAAGGTCGAAGACCTGCACGGTCCGAGGCCTGAGACAGGAGTTCACACAACATGAGTACCAATCTGATCTTAAAAGAACCCATAGAAAAAGCAGCAGAGGTGATATACAAGACCGTCTTTGTGCCGGTCGATAACTCACCCCACTCGAACAGGGCCGTGGAATGCGCGCTCCAGCTAGGACAGGTTTTTGACTCCACGCTGGTTGGCTGCCATGTCTATGCCGCCAAGATGCACGATTACCGCTTCAAACAGATGGAGTACACCCTGCCGGAGGAATACTTGCAGGAGCAGGAACTGGAGCGGCAGCGAAAAATCCACGACAGCCTCATCACCATGGGGCTGGAACTCATCTCGGATTGTTACCTGGAGGACATGGATAAGAAGTGCCGGCAAGCCGGATTGAGCTTCGATCGCAAGATGATGGACGGCAAGCATTCTACTGAACTGATCAGGGATATTGCCGATTCCAATTATGACCTAGTGGTCCTGGGCGCCCTGGGCATCGGCAAGGTGCGAGACAGCGTCATCGGCTCTGTCTGTGAACGCGTGACGCGAAACTGCTCAACCGACACCTGGATCGTCAAGCATGTTCCAGGCAAGAACGACGAAGAGCGCGACACCATCCTGGTAGGCGTGGACGGCAGTCCTCAGTCTTTCGGTGCTCTGCGGGTCGGATTGGAGTTGGCTAAACGATTTGGCAAGAAGCTCGAGCTGATTTCAGTTTACGATCCCTACCTGCATTATGCCGTTTTCAAGGGAATCGTCGAGGTCCTCACCGAACGGGCTTCCAAAGTGTTCCGCTTCGAGGAGCAGAACCAGCTTCACGAGGAAATCATTGATACGGGGCTGGCCCAGATTTATCAGTCTCATCTGAACGTGGCCGAAGCCACCGCTCGCCAGGAGGGGGTCGAGGTAACGACTACCCTGCTGGACGGAAAGGCCTTCCAAAAAATTCTCGATCATGCTCGCAAAATCAACCCCTGGGTTCTGATCCTGGGGAGAATCGGCGTGCACAGTCCAGCCGACGAAACGGGCCTGGGAAGCAACACTGAGAACCTCCTGCGCCTGTGTCCCTGCGACCTCCTGCTGACCACTCGCCTGGAGCACCCGGAACTTGACCTGAAAGCTGAAGCGAGCATCCACTGGACGCCTGAAGCGGAACAGAGGATGACACGAGTGCCCGAAATGGTCCGCGGAATCGCCCGCACGGCTATCTTGCGCCTGGCGGTAGAGAAGGGGCACAGCGTGATTACAAATTCGCTGGTGACCGAGGCCATGGAACGCTTTATGCCCAAAGGCACAGCCAAAACCACCACCAGGCTGGCGGAGAGTTTGGCCATCGAAAGAGCGCGCCAGCAGCAGGTATCCATCTGCAAGAAATGCGGCGTGACGGCTAAAATTCCTGACCCGGTGAAATGCTCGGTTTGCGGCAGCCAGAATTTCGAAGTGATCTCCTCTGAGATGATTGACAAGATCGCGGCCATGGAAGGCGGTATCGAGGAGGAGACCACCTATGACGGACGAAAGGTGAAATGGACTTCTGAAGCTCGCAAGGCCCTGTATGCCATCGAGGATAAGTATCAGATGCGCCGCTGCAAAGCTCGAATCGAGAAGAAGGCGCGCATCAGCCGCATCGCAACCATCACCCTGGACTTTGCCGCCGGGATCATTGATGAGGAGACCGGGGCTGGGCTACTGCCGGAAAAAGGCCCGAGGACTGAGCCCCGAGGCGAAAGGTCTGGGGCCGGCGATAAGCCGGAGGAATCCAGAAATCAACTCGGGTCCGAGTTCTCCTGGACGGAGGACGCTGTGCAGCGCATTCAGCGCGTACCTGCCGGGTTCATGCGTTCGAAAACTCAGGAACGCATTGAGGAACTCGCACGTGAACGCCAGGCACATCAGGTCGACTTAGCCCTCGTCGAGGACGGCATTGAAATCGGCCGCCAGATGATGGCCGAAATGATCGGACAATATTCAGGGCAGCCTTCCAAAGCGGCAAACGGATCCTCTCAGGCCGGCAAAGATCATAAAGCCTCAGACCCCAAGCCTCAGGCCTTAAACGAAACCGGCTGGATGTCGGAAATGGCCAAGAAGCGCAAGAATTTGTTGGAGTAATGGTCGCCTATCGCTTTTGTCGGCCCGATGACATCCCTTACCTGATTCGGGCTACCAACGAGTGCTGCAACATTCACTTGCCTGACCATCCGCCCATGACGCTGGCGGACTTTCACTCCGAAGTCCGCGAGCTGAACGTTTGGCCCAGCAACTGCATGGTGGCCAGCGCAGTCTCCGAGCCAATCGCAGTCTGTATCGCCACCAAAAGAAAAAAAGAGGTATTGATTCACCGTGTGGCCACTCATCCCGATCATTTGAGACAGGGACACGGACGCCATATTCTGAATTCGCTGAGCCAGAAGCTGGCCGTCCTGGGACCTTCCCGGCTGATTGCCCAAGTCCCTGCAGATCGGTTGGACTTGTGCCGATTCTTCGAAGCTGCAGGTTATCAAAAGGAGATCACATACCACGATTTCCGGCTCGAATCTCCGCTTCCGCCGCTGGACTCGCCTGATTTGATTATTCCCATCACGGTTGACGAGTTGCTGGACAATCAGGTTCTCAACGAGGATGAGACTGATCGCTCCTGGGAACGCCAGACAGCAACCCTGATCAACCGAAAGGACCAGCTCAAGGGCCTGGCTCTGGCATCACCCGATCAAATCGAGGCCTTTGTGCTCCACCGCCACAACGAAAAGGAGGGGACACGCGAAATCGTCGCCCTCTCCGCACAAACGACTTTTCTCCCCCTTTTACTTCGCCATTTCTGCCGGAGGGAGATGATTCCGCTGGTGATTCCCAAATTGTCTCCTCAGGAGATCTCATTTTCTTTCCTTGAATCACTGGGATTTCAACGCGGAGACGAGTATATTCGCTACGCCAATACTGCCAAGCCGTTATGAAAAAAACGTATTTCGATTTTCCCAGTGATGGTGGCTCGAATGTGCTGGAACAGGTGATCGAGCAAAAGAAGAAGATCGAGACAAATCTGGCCTCCATCGGCCATCTGGTCGCCGTTGGATCTGGCAAAGGAGGCGTGGGAAAAAGCACCTTGACCATGCTCCTGGCGTTGGCTTTCACAGCAAGAGGTCACAAGTGCGCCATCCTGGATGCGGACTTCAATGGCCCTTCTCAGGCCCGTCTGGGTGGTTTGAAGACCCTCACTCCCGTTCCCGGCTCCCATGGACTGGTTGTTCCCATGACCAAGTCAGGCTTGGGCGTTGTCTCTTTCGGCAGCCTGGTTCCCGAACCCGAACCTGTGGACTTTCCCACTGTGTCTCAGAGCGACTCCTACACCTGGCGAGCCACCAAGGAGTTTTCCATTCTGGGGGACATTCTCGCCGGCAGCGATTGGCGGCCTTTCGACACGCTCTTGCTCGATTTGCCGCCCGGTTCGGAACGGACATTCCACTATGCTGAATTTTTCGGAGCCATGGCCAAGTTCGTGCTGGTCACTTTGCCTTCCGATCTTTCGCGTGGCGTCGTGGCGAGATCAATTTCCGCTCTGCAGAAGAGCCAGAGCGCGCTTCTAGGCTATATCGAGAACATGAACGGGTACTACTGTGCTTCCTGCCGGGAAGTGCGCCCGCTGTTTCCCTCAAGCGCCGAGGTGAATCTGGGTGCTGCATGTCTGGGCGAGGTGCCCTTTGACCCCGCTCTGGCCGACCTGTGCGACCGCGGCATTTCGCCGGCGGCTCGAGACGGGCTGGTCGTCTTTGAGGCGGTCGATATGGTCTGTGGCAGAATACTAGAAAGGCTACAAGCCGGAGGCCGGAGTTTAAAATGAAATTTCTTTGCAATCAATGTAACGAACAGATGAAGCTGGTGGAGACGGCGCCGGACCCGCGTGGCTCGCTTTCCATTGTCTTCGGCTGTCCGACGTGTTCCTATCAGGTTTCCATGCTGACGAATCCTTCGGAGACGCAGCTCGTGTCCTCTCTCGGTGTTAAGATCGGAAAATCCCCTGAGGCTTCTGAAGGCAAATGTCCTTTTAGCGAGGTGGTGCGCGACATGGGACTTGCGGGGAGTAAGACGTCTGAAGCTCCGGGCTGGACTTCCAAGGCCTTTGCCCGCTTGCAAAACATCCCCGAGTTCGTCCGCCCCATGGCCCAACAGGGTATCGAGCACTTCGCGCAGTCTAAAGGCTACTCTCAGATTGATGAAGCAGTATTGGATGAGGCCAGAGAGCAGTTCGGAATGTAAACCGAGGCTGTAAGCTGTAGGCTAAAGCGGAGGCCGGTTGCTTTGAAGATTTTCGAAGTAGAGCGTTATAGTGGATGTGCGAGACCATTTCAAACCACGTGCCTTTCAGTGAGCGGATGAATTAGCTGTGTCGGTTTTTAAGCGGACGCGAACATTTCCCAAGGAAGAGTTGTTTGGTAGCGATGCTTACGAGAAACTGAAGCCGCTCTGTGACGAAATCTGTGAAGTATTAAACGGTTTGATAAGGGGGATAGGGCGCCGTGGAGTCTAAGAGCCTACAGCCTACAGCCTACAGCCTACGGCCTGCTTTTGAGAGGCCCTATGTCATCTCCTGGAACCTCACCTACCGCTGCAACCTGGCTTGCGAGCATTGCTATCTGGATGCGGGGGGGCGCCCGCAGGTGCATGCGGATAATTTTCTGGATCGCAGTGAGCTGGACACCGGGCAGTGCTTTCGGGTGATGGATCAGATTGTTGAGTTCGCTCCCGAGTGTCTGACCATACTCACAGGCGGGGAGCCTTTGCTGCGACGGGATATTCTGGAGATTATCCGCTACGGACACCAGCGCAAGCTATGGATCGTAGTCGGTACTAATGGGGTGCGAATCACCGAAAATCTGGCCGGTATCCTCCAGAAGGAAGGAGTGCGTGGACTCTCGCTCTCGCTGGACGATCTCGATCCGGACACGCACGATCGCTTTCGGATGGTCAAAGGAGCCTGGAAGAACACGGTCGAAGGCGCAAAGATTCTGCACCGGACAGGACTTTCCTTCATCGTTCAGACTACGGTGGCTAAACACAATGCCCAGAAACTGGAAGCGATCGCCCAATTCGCCTACCAGGAATTAGGCGCTAGAGTCTGGAATCTCTATTTCCTGGTGCCCACCGGGCGCGGCCAATTTGTCTCTGACCTGAGCCAGTCGGAATACGATGAAGTCCTGGCGTCGCTGTCCGAAATCCAAAACAGGTTCGCTTCCAGGATGATGGTTAATGCAAAGTGCGCTCCCCACTATGTGCGAACGCTTTTCGAGCAGGACCCCGAGTCTCCCTTTCTAAAAACGTTCACAGGAGGAGCCGGAGGCTGTCCGGCCGGGACCCAGTACATGGGAATCCGCCCAAACGGCGACGTAACACCCTGTCCTTACCTGCCCGTCTTCGCTGGAAATCTCAAAGAGGAAGGCCTTTCTGAGATCTGGAAATCATCCGATCTGTTCGTCAATATTCGCCGGCGCAAACAACTGGGCGGACGCTGCGGCCAGTGTGAGTTCGGCGGATTTTGCGGAGGCTGCCGTGCCCGTGCTTATGGGATGACGGGAGATTACATGCAGGAAGATCCGCTCTGCAGCTACACGCCGGGGAAGCACGCCGGCGCGGTCATCAAACTGCAGCCCAGAGTTGAGTACGGCCAACCGGTGGAGGAACAGATCGGTTGGGATGCCGACGCCCGCCGGCGCATGGAGCAGGTTCCTGCCTTTGTGCGAGGAATGGTAGTCAAACGCGTGGAAGAATACTGCCGGAAAGAGGGACTGGACCGCGTCACCGTCTCGGATCTTCAGGAAATCCGCTCCCGCATGCCGGCGTCAAAGATCTTCGCCAAGGAACGTCCTTAGCTCTTTGTTCAGCGGGGCCGCCCGCTTCGGTCGCGGCTCGGATTCAGTCGCCGACGCCATTCAACCGGCAGGGAGATGAAATCGCCTTCCTCCTGGAAGACCAGAGGATTGTGCTCATTCCCATTGAAAAGGACATCAAGGCAGTATTCGGTCTCCTGAAGGCAAAGCGAAGTGTCAGCCTGAAAAGAATGGAAGAGACGATCCGTGGGCGGGCCCGTCAGTGATTGCACTGGACACAAATGTGCTCGTTCGGGTTCTTGTGGACGACCCGG